>NZ_JAHUTS010000003.1:0-387581 GCF_019209835.1 Enterovibrio paralichthyis
GACAGTTTGCGAATTGAAGAAAGCACAAGGCTCAGACGTCCGTCTGATCATGTTTTAAGCTAGCTAGCGGATTCGAATCAGTGGTCGGGCAATCGCAGCCCAGATACCCGATGTCGTTTAAGGTGAGGGAGGGCGGCTTGAATCGCCGTTTGAGTGCCAATGATATTTCCACGCTCAATACGTGTGCAGGTATCAAGCCAACTGTCTGGTTCCAAACTTAATCGTTCAAGTAGAGGCGGCAAAGCCTTATCAATATGACCAAATTTGTCATCGCGAAGTTGCCGTCCAGTCCATTCAACCAACTCCAGGTAATCCATCAGCCGGAATGGCAGTCCAGCAGGCATCTCTTTTCTTGGGTTGCCAACAAAAGGAAACAAAAAAGGCGCAGTTGCTTGTTCTTTCCAAAAACATGGGACAGGCACTTTAAAAATTCAAAAACATGGGACAGGCACTTTAAAAATTAGAGAGCTTGAAGCTGCCTCAACGGATGCTTTTAATCCCTAAGACTATCTATTTGAGTTTATTTTTCAGCGTGATGGGGAATCTAACGGTCAGTTTGCGAATTGAAGAAAGCACAAGGCTCAGACGTCCGTCTGATCATGTTTTTGAGTTAGCTAGCGCGTTTGAATTAGTGGTCGGGTAATCGCAGCCCAGATACCCGATGTCGTTTAAGATGAGGAAGGGCGGCTTGAATCGCCGTTTGAGTACCAATGATATTTCCACGCTCAATACGTGTGCAGGTATCAAGCCAACTGTCTGGTTCCAAACCTAATCGTTCCAGTAGAGGCGGCAAAGCCTTATCAATATGGCCGGATTTGTCATCGCGAAGTTGCCGTCCAGTCCATTCAACCAATTCGAGGTAATCCATCAGCCGGAATGGCAGTCCAGCAGGCATTTCTTTTCTTGGGTTGCCGACAAAAGGAAACAGAAAAGGCGCAGTTGCTTGTTCTTTCCTAAGTGCTTCGATTCGAGCTTTGACGGAAGTGTGTTCTGATTGTTCTGGCGTCTCTGCGATAGCGGCACGAACGGGATTCAAATCAACGTAGGCCATCGCAGCAGCCAACGCCTTTTCGTCCAATAACGCCTGGCTTTTAAACCGCCCCTCCCAAAAGTGCCCGGTGCACCCATCTTCCCGATTGGCTTCCACTGCAATATGCTGATTAAGGAGCCGCATAAACCAACTGATGGAGGTTAAGCGTCCACGCCAGCATTCCACTATTTCAAGGCAACGGGCTGTTTCAGCGTCTGACAGTTCACCACCTTGCAACCAACGTTGGATTAAAGTTGGCCCTTGATGAAACGCCAACCACCGCTCTGCAACTTCCAAAGGCGATAGTGCATTCGCTTTGTCGGTATTGATGTGCAGCACAACGTGGTAGTGATTGCTCATAATGGCGTACGCACACACATCAACGCAGAAAGCCTGAGAAAGCGCCAACAGCCGCTTCTCAATCCATCCTCTCCGATGCTCAAAACTCTTTCCCGCTGATTCATCAACACCACATAGAAAAGAACGACGCACACAGCGTGACACGCAATGATAGTAAGGCGTGGCGTCAATGGAAATAAGGGATGAACGCGCTTTGGTCATTATTTCTACCGTCATGTATGAAGAATCACAATGGTTTGAAAGTAGCGTGGCGGCGAAATGATTTCAGCTTAGATTACCGAGAGTTAGAGCGGGATTTTAGAATGATGAAAATGACAGATTTGTGCTTTTCTTATAGTGTCTGTCCCTATAAGAAACTAAGCCGAGCCCAAGCAAATCAAAATTCAAGACGGTCTATTCGGCTACAAGAAACTTTCGCTCGAATAAATCAAGGTGAGTACGACAATGAAAAAAGTCTGTTGAATTTCATTCGTAATGCGACAACTCATGGCGAATTTAGTATTTTAAAAGCGGCAAAGCAAAGACTGAGAAAGAAATTCCCAAGGACCTATCGAAGATATGTTGGTCCAATTAATCTAAGAGATCCCTTAGGTAGTAAAAATTGCTACTGTGCTATCCCGTCAAGTATTGACAGCATTGCTCATGATATCCTCAATCTAACTGTTCCGAAGGAAGCATTGCAGTGCGATGCTTGTTGGGATCTAGATATCTCATATGCATGGGGCGTTTATGGACAATATGGTGCGAAAAAAATCGATACTGAAACATGGCGTACTTTATGTGGGCTTAGGGGAGACAAAAAGTACGCAACAGCATAAAAATCTAACACATATGCGCCCTTCTCAGGTCAATAGGCAATAGCTTTTTTTGGCTGCGTTAGCAGCCAATGCTCTCGAACAACAAAATCGCCTACTTCGCTTTTCCCTCGGTTCAACCAGACCGACTTTGTGATCTCTTCGTGACTAACCAGTGGATGCGTAAGATCGAGTATCAATTGCTACTCATTACCCTTCTTTCCGTATGGCTTCCGCTAAGACCTCACATTCCGTCTGCGCAATGATTTCCTCCATCAGAAGATCCTCATCTCCGACAAATTGCGCCATATTATTCGCCACCTGAACGGATAAAACAGCATCCTCTAACGAAGGGAAATAAAGGTCTTTGATATTAGGAATGTCCGGCGATTTACTGTGTAAATCGCTCAGACACAAGTCAATTGCTACCAAACGGGCGACAATATGCCGCGCTGTTTGAGCATCTGGAACAGGCGCATTTCCAGTATAAATCTCTATCGTCTGCGTCCAGCGTTTACCCGCTTCCATCGCTATCAGCATCAGGTTTTGATCAGTCACCTTCTCTTGCACAGCATCAGTGAATGCCTGCATCCGCGCTCCATCAGCCTGCACACCAAAACTGAGCCCAATGAACAACGCAGCAACTCCCCAAAGTGTTTTTCTTTCCATCCGGAATGCCATTTATTAGGTACCTCTGATAACGCACAACAGTCGTTCCAAAAGCCTATGATGGCGTGAAAATAACAATGTATGTGACGCGCTTAATCACTTTCAGAGCGGCTAGAAGAAACCACTCATAGCCGTTGCACTTTTTGCAGAAAAGGAGTGGTTAGATGGCAAGGTTTGCAAGAAACAGACAACACTTTCAATCTAGATCGGAAAACCAGATGCATATCACTGTAATGCGGAATTGCCGTGTCAGTTGATCGTCGTCAATGGAACATCATTCTTTACCTGCTTTCGATGTTCAAATGACATCAGCTTGCTAGCATGGCCACTTTCTGGGCTTTTTCCGGGTGTGTTATGTCTCCGACCGTCGATCATGTTCTGCTCAATATCGCGCTTAACCTCAGTTCCAACCGTTCCCACGAACAGCAATACCAAAGCCTGATTGATGGCGTGGCGCAGGTCTTCCCCTGCGATGCGAGCTGCCTGTTTATCTTGGATCAGGATGGCTTTCTTACGCCGGTGGCAGTGCGGGGATTGCAAAGTTCAGTGCTGGGTCGTCGCTATTTTCCCAAAGCACACCCAAGGCTGGAGGCGATTATCCAAAGCCGCGAGCCGGTGCGTTTCGATGCAGACTGTCCGTTACCGGATCCGTTTGACGGCACCTTGCTCAGTGAAGATCAGTGCATTGATGTCCATGACTGCATGGGGTTCAGCCTGTATGTCGAAGGCCAGCTTGTCGGGGCATTGACCATGGATGCCATGGCGGTCGGTGCGTTTGATAATATCGACCCGGTCACCATTGAAACCTTTGCGGCGTTGACCGCTGCGACCCTTCGCAACATTGCCCAGCTTAAAGCGCTTAAGGCGCAGAACCAGAAGCAGAAAAGTGTCACCCAGACCCTGATTCAACAGGCGCGTTCCCAGCACGGTGACATGGTGGGGTTAAGCCCGCAAATCACCCAGCTGAGAAACAATATCGCCACCGTTGCCAAGTCTGATTACGCCGTGTTGATCACCGGGGAAACCGGCACGGGTAAAGAGCTGGTCGCCCACTCGGTGCATGCCCAGTCCCTTCACAGCGACAAGCCGATGATTTACGTGAACTGCGCCGCCTTGCCGGAAGGACTGGCCGAAAGTGAGCTGTTCGGTCATGTGAAAGGTGCGTTCACCGGTGCCAACAGCCACCGGGCCGGGAAATTCGAACTGGCAGATGGCGGTACCATTTTCCTTGATGAAGTCGGTGAGTTGCCGCTGGTTTTACAGGCAAAATTACTGAGGGTTATTCAGCAGGGAGAACTGCAACGGGTCGGCAGCGACCAGCATTTACTGGTGAATGTCCGCATTGTGGCGGCGACCAACCGCCAGTTGGAAAAAGAAGTCGAGGCTGGTACTTTCCGCGCCGATCTGTTCCACCGCTTGAATGTGTTCCCTATCCACGTGCCGCCGCTGCGCGCCCGTGAGGGGGACATTCCTGTTCTGGCAGGATACCTGCTGGAAAAAGTGCGCCAACACTTCAATGCGCCCAACCTGCACGTGCACCCTAAAGTATTGGCGCAGCTGGAATCCCAGCCCTGGTATGGCAACGTACGCGAACTGGAACACACCCTGACCCGCGCGGCATTGCATGCCATTCAACAAGGCGCGGTGACCATTCTTTCAAGCCACTTTGATGCCTCGCTGGCGCTGGATGATGTCAAAAGCACATCGCACTATTTGCCAAAAGAAAGCCAGCCGATGCGTGACCTGGTTGAAGGCTACCAGCGTGAATTAATTGAACATGCTTTGAGCCAAAATGGTGGCGTGTGGGCAAAAGCGGCGGAATTTTTACAGATGGATCGGGGCAATCTGTACCGAATGGGCAAAAAGCTCGGGATTAACAAATAGGCACTCCCTAGTGTTCGATGTCATTAAGACACTTTCCGCGTTGTATTAATGACATCATTCCATCTGCTTAAAAACAACAAAAATCATAAATTTCAAATAGATAACTTTTGGCACGCATTCTGCTCTCCAGTGGTAAATATCACGACGATTACAACAATCACTGGAGACCCCAATATGTTCTGTATTCAATGCGAACAGACAATTCAAACCCCTGCTGTTAAAGGTTGTTCATTTGCACAAGGTATGTGCGGCAAAACCTCTGAAGTTTCTGATCTGCAAGACGTGCTGGTTTACACCTTGCAAGGGGTTTCTTTTTGGGCATCAAAAGCGCGTGAGTTCGGCATCATCAACGATGAAATCAACCAGTGGGCGCCAAAAGCATTCTTCTCGACCCTCACCAACGTCAACTTTGACCCTGAGCGTATTCTGGCTCTGACTTCCCAAGCCGCACGCTACAAAGCAAAGCTGAAAGAACAGGTACTGGCGGCTGCCACGCTGGCAAACCAAACTTTGGAAAACGTGCCTGCTGTTGCTGAATTCGACCTGCCTTACAGCGCAGAAGAAATCCTGGCCTTTGCCCCACAAGTCGCGGTAAACCGCGGTAAAGACCAAGTGCATGAAGATGTGATTGGCTTGCGCCTGCTTTGCCTTTACGGCCTGAAAGGGGCGGCGGCTTACATGGAGCACGCCCGCGTTTTGGAGCAAACCAATAACGATATCTACGCCGAGTACCATGACATCATGGCGTGGCTGGGTACCGACCCTGAAGATTTGGGTGCGCTGCTGGACTGCTCAATGCAGATCGGCCTGATGAACTACAAAGTGATGGAAATGCTGGATCTGGGCGAAACCGCAACCTTCGGCCACCCAGAGCCAACCACGGTTAACGTCAAGCCCGTGAAAGGCAAATGTATTCTGGTTTCCGGTCACGACCTGCACGATCTGGAAAAAATCCTGCAACAAACCGAAGGCAAGGGCATCAATGTCTACACCAACGGTGAAATGCTGCCTGCACACGGTTACCCGGAACTGAAGAAATACCCGCACCTGGTGGGTAACTACGGCAGCGCATGGCAAAACCAGCAGAAAGAGTTCGCCAACTTCCCAGGCGCGATTGTAATGACCTCCAACTGTCTGCTGAACCCGAATGTCGGCCAATATGCAGACCGCCTGTTTACCCGCAGCATTGTCGGCTGGCCGGGTGTGGCGCACCTTGAAGGTGACGATTTCAGCGCAGTGGTCGAATGTGCACTGGCACTGCCTGGCTTCCAGCACAATGAAATTGAACACCACATTACCGTTGGTTTTGGCCGCAACGCACTGATGAATGCCGCCCCAGCGGTTATCGATCAGGTGAAACAGGGCAACATCAAACACTTCTTCCTGGTGGGCGGTTGTGACGGTGATAAGGCCGAGCGCAGCTACTACACCGACTTTACCGCTGAAGCGCCGGAAGACACCCTGATCCTGACGCTGGCGTGCGGTAAGTTCCGCTTCAACAAGAACACCTTTGGCGACATCAACGGCATCCCTCGCCTGCTGGATGTCGGTCAGTGCAATGATGCCTACTCGGCTATCCAGCTTGCGCTGGCGCTGGCAAAAGAGTTCGATTGCGACATCAACGAACTGCCACTGACACTGGTACTGTCATGGTTCGAGCAGAAAGCGATTGTGATCTTGCTGACCCTGTTTGCGTTGGGCGTAAAAGGCATTTACACCGGCCCTACTGCGCCAGCGTTCCTGACACCGAACCTTATCGCGATCATTCAGGAGAAGTTCGACATGCGCAGCATTGGCAATGTGCAGGACGATCTGAAAGCGATTCTGGCGGCGTAATTTCAAACGCCCCATTGCGCCCCGCTTTGCCGTGGGGCGTTTTCTCAACGCACCAGTTCCACCATCTACTTTTTCCACACCGCACGATAGAGAAGACTATGTTTTTTGAATGGCAAGGTAACCAGCCCGTCACGCTCCGCTGCATCGATAAAAACACTGAAACCCATGACACTGTCAGCATCAAACTGGCCGATCTCCGCGAATCGCTTCTGTTCCAGTTCAAGCCCGGTCAGTTTATTAACCTTGGCGTTGAGATTGACGGGAAAATGGAATTCCGCGCCTATTCCATCAGTTCGATAAACGGTGACGACTACCTTCAGCTCACCATCAAGCGCGTCGAGGGCGGTAGGGTTTCCAATTACATTGTCGATTCACTGTTGCCCGGCGATACGGTTCAGGCTTTGCCACCGACCGGTGATTTTAACTGTATCGATCACCCGCCAGCCCAACGAGAAGGATCAACCAAAACCTTGCTCATCAGCGCCGGATGTGGCATCACGCCGGTCTATTCCATGGCGAAACATTGGTTACACCATGCAGGGCAGGAGAACGAGAGCAACGTCGATATCGCTTTCCTGCACATCGCCCGCAGCCCGGCAGAAACCATCTATTTCGATCAACTGGAAACGCTGGACGCGGTCTACCCCGATTTTCACCTCAAGCTGCTGTTGAAAAACCGTGAAGGAACCGCGCACCCGCAAGGCCGCCTGAATGCTGAATGGTTACAGGAACTGGTGCCGGATTTCAGGGAGCGCACCGTTTACCTGTGTGGCCCAAGCCAGTTTATGCAGGACGTTCAGTGCTATTTAAGCGACCTTGGCTTTGATATGGCGAACTTCTATCAAGAAAGCTTCACGCCCGCCGCCAACGCAGAAAGTGTAGCGACAGAAACTGCTGGTTCCACTGAAAGCGTCAGTGTCTTCGTCCCGGATTTTGCCCAAACCCTAGACGCCCAAAAAGGCCAGCCACTGGCCGATGTGCTGGAAAACGCAGGCTTACCGATCATTGTCGCCTGTCGCAGTGGCATCTGTGGTTCGTGCAAATGCAAGGTTCGCAAAGGCAGCGTCACCTCTACCAGTCAGGAGACCCTGACACCGGAGGAAATCGAGCAAGGCTATGTATTGGCGTGCTCGTCATCTGTGGAATCTGATTTGGAAGTGCAGATTGGGTGAGTGAGGTGCGGGAGACGGAAGACGGTCCGGTTTGCACACCGCTTTGATCCTCCCCCTTTTCAAGGGGGAGTTAGAGGGGGTTGCTTTTGGGGCACAAACCAAACGCCCAACCCCATCCTAACCTTCCCCACGTCAGCCTTTTACCTGTAATGTTGAATAATCCCAAGCAGCGACTTTGGCACCCGCTATTCACGATTCAAAAACCAAGGGAAGGGCTTATGAACATGAAAGAGTTTTCACATCTGGCTGGGCTATCCGCTTACACCCTCAGGTATTACGAAAAAATCGGCTTGCTGAAAGACGTGCGCAGAAACAGTAGCGGCCATCGTGACTTCTCAACCAAAGATCTGGAGTGGACTGGTTTTATCAAACGCCTGAAAGAAACCGGGATGGCGCTGAACGGCATGTTTATTTTAAAAGACGTATTGGCGGAAAGATAATTTCATTTCAACATTAAAAAATAAAAGAATATAAATTAAACACTGCTTTACCCAATATTAAAAATCAAAAAGCCCGAAAATTCGGGCTTTTTCTTTTCACAGGACCAGCGGACTTATATCAACGCCAATCTATGAAGTTATATTTATTGGTGCTGTTTAAAGAAACGTTCAGCATTTGAAAACAATGTGTCGCAGAGCTTTTGTTGTGCAGCATGCTCTGGCGTATCCTTCTCCATTGCATCAAGCTCAGCTTTCGCGCGTTGGTATTCCCCTACCATTTGCTCAAATCGTGCTTCACCGCTGTTTTTCCACGCTTGTTTCTGGAATTTATTGTTCTTTTTTTTCATTTCACTTTCCTCTTTGAAGCCCTCCACACGCTGCATCAGCCGTGACGGGTCTTCTTGCGCCCCAAACAGTGACAGCATAAAAACCAAACCACGCTTGGTTTTCAGCCAGGGAATGCTCAGGAACAGATTAAAATAGTAAAACGAGACTACTAAATGGGATAGAAAGTAGAAGCTCTCGATGGCTTAATATGACGAAGTAATTCGAAAGAAAACTAGGAAGATACTTGAACTGAAAATATCATTAATAGCTCGATTTTATGAGCGGCGCCCAGTATACACCTTGTCGGCAGAATAGATAGGTAAATTTTTGAAAGCGTATTTATTTGTCTGGAGAGATCTGATTATTTCTCTGGCAATTATTTCCATAAATACATGTAATAAATAACATTTATTGGAGATAGACTCTCTGCGTGATTCGGGTTGAAGCCCTTAAAACCTGCCCCCAGTTTGTGGGGCGTGAAGGCATTTGCTCCACCTGCCGAACCACAAAGGGCGCGACCACGCCCTTTGTTCTGATCGAGATGCAGATCGAGACTGAAGCTGCGATCAGTGCTTTTTCGGTCCGTTGCGTACCAGATCTTTGCCGGTGTTAAACACTTCCTGGGTAACATTGCGCGCCAGAAGAAGCTGGTGCTTGTCATCCAGCACCGCCACGAAAGGCTGACCGTTCGCATTGTTGGTGGCAAGTGCAACGCCAGCCACGCCGGTCAAACCCAGGCCGCCATTTTCGATGGCGATAAGAAAGGCTTCCAGCTCTTCAAGGCTGTCGATGATATTGTTTGGATTATTCATAAAGTCACCATCATTGTGGTTGGAACAGTTTGGCGCGGGATTATTTCATGCAATGGACTGATTTGACAATGCAGCGCAACCCCGCTGTTGCAACCTCCAACCAGCCGGGTTCGTTTAGCCAGCTGAAAACAAAAAGCCCTTCGGGACAGAGTCCTCGAAGGGCTGATTTTTATCACCGTTTTTCTTCGTGTCTGTTATGGTTGCTGGCGGGTTGCCGTCATAACAATCTCACGTACACAGACGTTTTGCGGGAAGCCGTATGCATAACAAACTGCGCTCGCAATATCGTCAGCTTTCAGTACACCGCCCATTTCCTCTTTCCAGCTGTCGTAACCGGCTTTGATTTCATCACTGGTGGTGTGGGACAGCAGTTCAGTTTCCACCGCACCCGGCGCAATGGTAATCACGCGGACATTGGCATCCGCCACTTCTTCACGAACGTTTTCTGAAATGGCATGTACCGCGAATTTGGTGCCACAGTATGCCGCATGGTTCGGGAAGGTTTTACGGCCAGCCACAGAGCTGATGTTTACGATAGTGCCGCCGTTGCGCGCTTTCATTGGCGCCAGCACCGCTTGCATGCCGTTCAACAAACCCAGCACGTTCACGTTGAACATGTTCTGCCACTCTGCCGCATTCTGGGTAGTCACATCGCCCAGCAGCATGACGCCTGCGTTGTTAACCAGCAGATCGGTCTCGCCGTATTGGGCTTCCGCTTCTTTGATCGCTGCTTCAAACGCAGCTTTGTCTGTCACATCAACCTTTCTGCACAGGGTGTTTGGCAGGTTCAGTGCTTCCAGACGCTCAACGCGGCGTGCCAACAGCAGTAGCGGATGACCCAATGCAGAAAGTTGTTTTGCAATGGCTTCACCAATACCTGAACTTGCACCTGTGATGACGGCTAATTTTTTCATGATGTTCTACCTCGGAGACCTGTTCGCCCAGGCCGGATTGTCTGGCCTTAAGCGCTGTTTGTTATTGAGTCTGTATTCTAGATGCGCCATGATTGTTGATATATATGTCACAATAAAACTCAGTGTTACCAAATGAGCACAAATAACCCACTCCTCGGTGAAAGCCTGAATGACATCAGAAGCTTTGTTGCTATCGCTGAAACCGGCAGTTTTTCTAAAGCCGCGGAGAAATTGAATGCCTCCCGCGCCCATGTGTCGCGTCAGCTTAGCCAGCTTGAAGCGCGCCTTGGCGTGCAGCTAATCATCCGCACCACCCGTTCGCAGCGCCTGACCTCGGCGGGGGAAGATTTCTTTGTCCGCTGCCGCGCCGCGCTGTCACAGCTGGATGAAGCCATTTTTCTTGCCAGTCATGATGCTGATGCCATGCGCGGCCATATTTCGGTCAATTGCGTTGGCGGCATCATTGGTGAAAGCCTGATTGGGGATGCTATCCATGACTTTTGTGTGCAACACCCGGAGATCAGTATCGAACTGGATTTCAGTTCGGAACGGGTTGATTTGATTCAATCGCGCTTTGATTTGGTACTGCGCATGGGCGCATTGGCGGACTCCAACCTGATTGGCCGGGAGTTGGGGGAAATCCGCATTGGTACTTATGCGGCCCCTTCCTATTTTGCTCGGAAGGGCAAACCGGAAAATCCTAAGGCGCTTCACCAGCACAATTGTCTGACCGGTTCGGTCGCCAAATGGCGATATGTGAGCACCCAGGAACCATCGCAACATTGTGACGTTGAGGTAGGCGGAAGTTTACAGTGTAAAAACGGCCATGTGATGTTGAGTTCAGCACTGAAAGGGAATGGTATCTGCCGACTTCCTGCTCTCTATTGCGAGCGCTATGTTGAAACGGGTGAGTTGGAGCCAGTGTTCACCGACTGGCGGGTGGACAAAGTACCGCTTTATTTGCTGTATCACCGTGACCGTCACCAGCCTGCTCGGCTTAAAGCGCTTATCCGCTATTTGGTAGAGACCATTCCGCAGGCACTGCGCAATGGTCTCCAGTAGGGTTTTATTCCGGCTTGGACGGATCTTTTGGCTGGGTAAAGCCGCCATATAAATCAAGGCGACGGTGGCGCAGGTTCGTCACCGAGCCTTCGGTGTTAAGCTGTTTGAGCTTGGTCAGATCCACATCAGCAAAGATGATCATCTCGGTATTGGCGTTAGCCTCGGTGAGCATCGCATCGTGCGGGAAGTAGATATCCGACGGCGAAAACACCGCAGATTGGGCATACTGGATATCCACGTTATCGACCCTCGGCAAGTTACCAACGCTGCCGCCAATGGCCACATAACATTCGTTTTCAATCGCCCGTGCCTGTGAACACAAACGCACCCGTTGGTAGCCGTTCTTGGTGTCCGTCCAGAAAGGCACAAAGATGATTTGCACGCCTTCTTCCGCCAGCATGCGGCCAAGCTCCGGGAATTCGCTGTCATAACAGATCAGGATGCCTACGCGGCCTGCGTCGGTTTCAAACACCTGCACTTTGTCGCCGCCATCAATCACCCAGTCTTTTTCTTCATGGGGCGTGATGTGGATTTTGTATTGGGCATTGATTTCGCCATCGCGCTGCAACAGGTAGGAAACGTTATAGAGCTTGTCATCTTCAATCACCGGCATACTTCCCCCGATGATATTGATGTTGTACGTCACCGCCAGTTGGGAGAAATGGTGTTTGATCTCCTCGCTGAAACTGGCCAAAAAGCGAATCGCTTCGACAGAGTTCTGTCCATTTTGCAGCCCCATCAAAGGTGCATTGAAAAACTCCGGCAGCAAAGCAAAGTCAGCTTTGTAGTTAGCCAGGGAGGCGATAAAGAACTCTGCCTGATCAAGCAAATCCTGCAGGTCACGCATCGCCCGCATTTGCCATTGGATCACCCCAATGCGCACTAGGGTTTTCTCTACATCGTGAACGGACTGGATATCTTCTTCGTAGAAAAAGTTGTCCCACTCCAGCAAGGTAGCGTAACCACCAGACGCATCATCTTCCGGCAGGTAATTGCGCATAATGCGTTTTACATCGAAGCCGTTCGCCAACTGAAACGACAGGATAGGGTCATGCAATTCACGGCGCTTCACCTTGTCGATATATTCAGCGACGCTCATCTCATCGGCGTGTTTATGGAAGTTGGGAATGCGCCCGCCTGCCAGAATCGCCTTGAAATTCATGGTGCGGCACAGTTCCTTGCGCGCATCATAAAGACGCCTTCCAAGTCGCAACCCGCGGTAGTCCGGATGCACAAACACATCCAGGCCATACATGGCATCACCCGTAACCTGATTCTTAATCACGTTGTTTTCGTCGATGATCTCGGAGTACAGGTGTGGCAGGGAGATGCGGGCATAATCGACTTTGAGGGTAAGCGCCGCGCCGACAATTTTGCCGTTGTCTTCAATGCAGATTTGTCCATCCGGAAACTGGTGGATGAGATCCATGATGGTCATTCGCGGCCATGATCCGCCAACGTCATGAAAGATAGAATCCATTAACTCGGCCAACGCATCGTAGTCCGTCGGCTCAATCGTTCTCAGGGAGAGTCTTGGCGGCGTATTTTCCATATCGGTGTTCCATTACCTTTGTTCGTCTTTGGGTGAGCATGCCACAAAAGTATGTAAAACCGTCACATTAAAAAACAGGTCGGAGACAAAAACGCCACGCAGATGCGTGGCGTTTTTCAGGAGAAAAGACTTAAGCAGGCTCGGCCAGTTGCTCGGCGGCAAGTTTCGCCGCTTTGCGGGTTTTGCGTTTTTCATGGTGTGCCAGCCAGATAAGCGGCAGGACGATAAGCGTGGTTCCCACCATCATCAGCATATCCGGCACTTCACCGAACAGGACAAAACCGACACCAACTGCACACACCAGACCGCTGTATTCGGCACTGGCAATCTTGTTGCTTTCAGCCGCGCGGTACGCCACCACACAGGTCGCTGCGTAAATCAGGATAAAGGCGGTTGAACCTGCCGCACGCCAGAACAGATCCAGACTGAACGGCATGCCCTCGTACAACGCCAGTGCCAGCGCCACCGGAATACCAATCAGGTTATGCAGCAGCAGGGTTTGTGGCACCGTCTGCTGGCGCGGAATTTTCGGGATCAACAGGTTATTGATAGCCAGCGTCACCGCTACAATCATGGCTGACAACGCCGCCCAGGTGAAATCGGTTGGGCGAACCAGAATCAATACGCCGATAAAACCGATCACTGCCGCCATCACAGACGCCATAGAAAGCTTTTCACGCAGAAAGATCGCCGCCAACGGAAGCATGATCAAGGGTGCTGCGTAGAAAATCGCATTGGCAGTTGCCAGCGGCATGGTGGTCAGCGCAACAACCGAGAAAAACACGCCAATCACCCAGATGTGCGCGCGAAGCGCATGCCATTTCAATCCCAACGTCAGGTTCTTCGCCGGCGCTGTCAAACAGAAAGGGATCAGAATGAGGACAGCGGAAATCTGGCGGAACAGTGCGAATTGGAAGATCGCGCCATCTGGCCCGCCTTCCATGGTTTTAACCAGCGCGTCAGAAAATGTCGCGCTGAGGTTTCCTATCACCAACAAGGCCATAGCAAAACCGACTGAAATGTTACCCATAATCAATGCTCCAAAATGGGACGAAAAATAGCCTTCCCCTAACCACTCCCCGTTGGAACAGAATGAAAAAATTGTTTTCGGGCAGATAATTTAGGGACATAGCTCACAGTCGCTAAATAGTAGCCCCAGTTAATCATGACGTATAATGATGATTATTCTCCATTCATGAGATATTTCGATAATGAAGCTCCCCCCACTGCGCGCCGTCCAGTATTTCGAAACCACTGCACGCCTGAACAGCTTTTCACGCGCAGCCGAAGTGCTGAACGTGACCCAAAGTGCGGTCAGTCACCAGATCCGTCTGCTGGAGGATTTTCTGGGGGAGTCCCTGTTTGACCGTCAAGGGCGCAACCTTCAGCTCACGCCTGTTGGCCTTCGTTATTACGATGAAATCAGCGATCCACTGCAGGCCATTGCCCGTGCCAGCCACCAGATTAGGGTTGGGGAGTCGGGTCGGTTGAGACTCGCCGTGTTCAGTTCGCTGGCAGTAAAATGGCTGATGCCACAACTGTCGGATTTCCGAGCCCGCCACCCGGAAATTGACTTGTCGCTGGAGATGTATGCGGACCACCCTGATTTGTCAGACAAGATGGCAGACTGCTTTATTACCGACTTCGAGCCGGGGCGGAACTACCAATACGATTTGCTCTACAACGAATACCTGTACCCGGTTTGCAGCCAAAAAATCTGGCAGCAAATTAAAGACAAACCCCTGCCTGACGCCCTTTGGGATTATCCCCTGTTGTCGGTGACCTCTTTAATGGATAACGACTGGGCCCAGTGGTGCAAGCTCGGCGGCTTCGCTTTGCCCAAGCAGGTCAAAATCCACACCTTCAGCCACATGCTGCTGGCAACCGAAGCGGCGCGTTATGCCCACGGCATCACTTTGCTGAACCACTACTTTATGAATGAAATCGACCGCGAGCAGTTGGTGCGTATTCCTATGCATGAAATGCCGACCGGTGACAGCCTCTTTTTTGTTTACAAAAAGCACCGTGCCCGCCAACCGGAAATCGTCAAGCTGGGGCAATGGCTGCAACAGATCGCCGCAGCCAATGTTCCCTAGCGCTGATCCACTCTCCTGAGCTGACCCGCCAATTTCCTCCCCCGCCACTGTTGCACCGCCTGTCTCTTAGAAACAGGCAGTTACGCTATTTGTGTCTAGACTTAACTATGAGCCAAAACCCTGTTTTTGAGACTCAGTCTCACGTTTAGTGCAGCGAGGTGGGCAACGATGCAAGCCCGGTCATTCTTCAACCCCAACAACCGCCGTTTGTTCCCAAAACCGGTGGGATTTGGCTGTGTATGGGTACTGATATTGGCCTGTTTTTCGCAACCCGCAATCAGTGCAGAGCAAAACACCGAGGCCACCCAATACGGTTATTCCAATCTGTACGGCGAACTGACGCCCACACAGGTCTTCGCGTTAATGAAAAACATGGATGCCATGGTCATGCTCTATGCCAACCGCGAAAAGCCGGAACTTGCGCGCACGCTGCCACGGCGGATCAATTTCGTTGAGGGTTATGCTCCGGAAGAGGTGTTTGTCGCGCTCAATTCGCTGGCTGACCATATCGACGCATTGGCGAAAAAAGGTGGTGTTGAACCCGTCCGGCGTGTCACGCGGGAAAGCGACAAAGCCATTCCTGCCGAAGTGTTCCTGCTGGCCGGTGCCTGCCTCGATACCATGGCCGCGACCATGTACAAAAGCGACCCCAGTACGCCACTTGGCGATTTCTACAGCAACCGCAGCAGCTCTCGGGCGAAAACCCCCTCACACGTTTATGCCTTGGTGGATTTACTTGACCGCAAACTGACCATCCTGCTCGGCGAGGATGACAAACAAGATAAAGTGGGTACGGATGGATATGAAGATACTCAAACTGACTATCGGTAAACGCCTGGCTTTGGGGTTTGGCCTGCTACTCGCCATACTCCTTTCGGCGGTGATGTATGCCAGCAGCCGGTTAAACGAACTTCAGCGGGTCGAAAACGAGCTGGTATCGTCGACCTATCCTTCCACCCTTGCTGCCAGTGAGCTGGTCGGGGAGATAAACAAATCGCTGGCCATCCTGCGCGGCTACCTGGTTCTCGGCACACCCATTTTGAAAAAACAACGCCAGCAAGTGTGGGACAACATTGACGCCCAAATGGCGGTGCTGAAAAGCAACAAAACCAGCACCCTTTCCATCATCGGGTATGCAGAAAAGCTGCGCGCACTGGAAGTGAGCCTTAAACAATACCGCAGCGCACAGGATGAAGCTGAAGCCGTCGCCCATACCGATGCCGAGCAACCGGCGCAGGCAATGTACCAGGATAAGGTCCAGCCTGTGGTTATCCGCCTGCTGGCCGCCATCAACCAACTCACCACCGTGGAGCAAGGGCTGCCCGCCACCCCAGAGCGGAAAGAACTGCTCGGCCTGTTTGCCAACGCCAGCGCCTCACTCTCCCTCGGTCTGGCGGCCACCCGCTCTTACCTTATCAATGGAGACAAAACGTTCAAGGCAACCTTTTCCAGCCAGTGGACGGCCAATACCAGTAACTACTACAACATCGAACAGAAACGTTACCTGCTCAATTCCGAGCAGGAGAAGCTTTTTAATGAATACACCACCTACCGGGATAAATTCGCGGGCATGGTGGACCAGCTATTCGAAATCCGCGAATCCAAGCGCTGGAACATGTCCCAGTATTTGCTGGGCACCAAAGCTGCCCCCTTGTCGGTGTTATCATTGCAACTGGTTGATGAGGTTTCCGCCCTGCAACGAAACCAACTCAATCGCGAAGTAGGAAAACTCAATGCCCTGAATGACGACATCTCCAACGTGCTCAAAATCACTGGCATTGGCAGCCTTGTTGTCGGTTTTCTGGTGGCCTTTATTATTACCCGCTCAGTCACCAGGCCCGTGCTTTCAATGACTAAGACCTTGAAGAAAGTCTCCCGCAACGGCGACTATTCTGAGCGTCTGGAGGTGACAGGGCGCGATGAAATCAGCGAGTCGGCACTCGCCTTTAACCGACTGATGGATGAAACGCAAAGCGCCCTTAGCGAACTCAATAAAGTCATGGGACGTATTGCTGAAGGGGATTTAAGTACCCGCATCAATGGGGAATACAAAGGCGACCTTAACGCCATCAAGGAAGTGACCAACCGCTCGCTGGATAACGCAGAGCGTGCAGAGCAGATCAAACAGGAATTTGAGGCCGAAGCTGCAGCCGTGGCAGATGAAAACGCCCGGGTAAGACAGGCTCTGGACAGCGTTTCCAACAACATCATGCTTGCCAACAGCGAGCTGGATGTTATTTATATAAACAACGCGACCCGCACCATGCTGGTGGAAGCCGCGGATGATTTTGCCAAAGAAATTCCGGGGTTCAATCCGAAAAATGTGTTGGGCAAGTCTATCGATGCCTTCCACCGCGACCCGAGCCGCCAGCGTGAGATCTTGGAAAACCTGACCACCCAGTTCACCAGCGAGTTCTTTGTCGGCGACAAAGTCATGTCCATCACTGCCATGCCCATTTTCAATAATGATGGCGAACGCCTCGGCGTGGTTATCGAATGGACAGATCGCACTGCCGAGGTGGCAATTGAGCGCGAAATCGATGCCATGATCGCCGCTGCCGCCAAAGGTAAGTTCGATACCGAAATCGCCATGGAAGGTAAACAGGGTTTCTTCTACAACCTGGCAGAAGGCCTCAATACCCTGACCAACAACATGGAAGCATCCGTTAGTGATATGCAGCGCATTCTCGCCGCCATGTCACGGGGCGACTTGACCCAGCGTATCGAAAAGTCCTACAGCGGCAGCCTTGGTCAGCTAAAAGTCGATGCCAACAAAACCATCGACAAGCTGACCAACGTGATCAACCGAATCCGTGAAACGGCCTCCACTGTGGCCTCGTCCTCCCGCGAGATTGTTTCCGGAAACCAGGATTTAAGCTTCCGTACTGAAGCGCAGGCATCTTCCCTGCAAACGACTGCTGCCAGTATGGAGCAGATGACAGGGACGGTTAAACAGAGTGCCGAGAATGCGCTGATCACCAAAAATGTCAGCGTGAAAGCGCGCAGTAAAGCGCGGGAAGGCGGGACAGCCGTTGCCCGTACCATCACGGCCATGGAAGATATTTCAACAGCCAGCGAAGAAATCAGTGAAATTATTGGCGTGATTGATGAAATCGCCTTCCAGACTAACCTGCTGGCGCTAAATGCCGCCGTGGAAGCCGCCAGTGCGGGCGAACATGGACGCGGTTTTGCTGTGGTCGCCGGAGAGGTAAGAAACCTTGCCCAGCGTTCTGCCAGCGCCGCCAAAGACATCAAAGCCCTGATTGAAGCGAGCAACAAGAAGGTGGCGGTGGGGTCAGAGCTGGTGGCTGAATCGGGTAAAACCCTGACCGAAATCGTCACTATGGTGGAAGAAATGGGCGCAAAAACGTCGGAAATTTCCGACGCTGCCCAGGAGCAAAGTCTCGGTATCGATCAGGTCAACCACTCCATCGCCGAAATGGACAACATGACCCAGCAAAACGCTGCGCTGGTGGAAGAAGCCACCACGGCCAGCGAAGGGATGTGGAACCTTGCCCAGGACATGATGGAGATGATGGCATTCTTTACTCTGTCTGAAAACGCAGTCGACGATGAAGATCAAGAAGATGACTTTGAAGAGGACGACTATGATGAAGACGATGAGTTAGACGACGAAGAAGATGTCGCGTTCGGATTCATCGACGATGACGATGACGATGACGATGACGATGACGACATCGAGTTTGAGTTCTACGATGGTGATGACAACAAGTAATCGCTTGCAGGGTAAACAAAAAGGCCGGGGGAACGTCCCGGCCTTTTTGTTGCCTACGCAGTTTGTTCCAACCAAAGTTCCAATGCCCGGTTAAAATCACCGGGCATTTCCAGCGGGGCAAGGTGATGAGCACCTTTGAGCATGTCAAACACACCGCCGGGATAAATCATCGCCAACACCTTTTTTGCCCCTGTCGGCGTGTAGTCATATTCAGAGGCCAGCATCAGCAAGGGGCAAGTAAGCTGCGGCAAGCGCGACAGAACATCCCACTGCAACAGTGCATTGAAAGCCGCGATATAGCGTTCACGGTCATTGGCTGACCAACGCGCAATCACTTCCTGCCGCAATGCTGCGTGTTGCTCTCCCGGCAGCAATTGCTTTGCCATCAAGCTGGCGATGCGCTCGATACTGGCGTATTTGAGAAGCAGACGCCGTGAAAGCAGCATCCACCACTCGGTTAAACGGCGCGGACGGCATTCTGCCAGTGCATTCACCACGCAAAGGCGCGTCACCCGGGAAGGAAAGGCGGTTGCCAGTTCAAGGCCAACCATGCCGCCCATAGAAACCCCGACCACCGTTGCCTGTTCAATGCCAATTGAATCCAGCAAAGCGTTTACAGCCTCGGCGCATTGGGGAAGGTTGAATGCGCTTATCTCCCCGCCGGAACGGCCATGCAGGGGAAAGTCCGGCGCAATCACATCAAACCATTGGGAAAAATAGTCGATTTGGTATTGCCAGTCCTGCCCGCTGGAGCCTAATCCATGAAGCAACACCAGGGCGGGACCTGAGCCCTCCCGGCGGAAGTAAAGGTGGGTTCCGTTGAAATCGACATGAGGCATTCGTTTACAATGTAAATAGTCTAACCGGCACAGCGCAGTTCAATGGCAGAGCGCAGCATTTGCCACTCTTCACGCAGCACGCCATAGCGCAGGGAATCGTAGTATTCGCCCTGATAGTAACGCACTTTGCGGATGCGCCCTTCTTCCATCAGGCCCATGGCTTCGGCGCACTTCATCATGCGGGGGTTACCCGACCAGGTTGTCAGGCCAATGCGGGCGACGTCGTATTGCTCGAAAAGGTGGGAAATCCAGAGTGTGAGTGCCTTACGGCCAATACGTTTGCCCCAATGCCTGGCGGTAAACAGGGTGATCCCAACTTCCAGCCAGCGGTTGGACTGGTCTTCCCAGTAGCAGGAAAGGTAGCCGACCGCCTCGCCATTGTATTCGATCACCATGGCGGTCTGGGCCTCTTTCAGACGCTTGAACAGATTGCGGCGGAACTGGAAACGGGATTGGTACTCAAGCGGAAAATAGGGGGCGTCATGTGCCTTCCATTCATTCTGCACATAGATAAAGTGCCAAAGATGATCCCTTTCTTCATTTTTGGCCGGTCGCAAGCAAACATCATCAAACGTTAACATGGTACTCCTTGTCTCTTCGCCGCTCATCACGGTCTTATTCCCTGCCTCCTCCTTTACAGCCAAATTTGTTAGCCCACAAGGGAGAGGGGGTTTTATGGGTATGATTCCTTCACCCTGGGCATCCGCTACCCACGACTGAATACCCTATCACTAACCTATAGCAGTCAGACCCCATTCGCCAACACATAGCTTGAAATTTCCTCGACAAACTGACACCCAGCCCAGATTTTTCGCTGTACGGCGTGCAACCGGAAACGGCAATTCACTGTCCTGTGCAGCATGAGTCAGACCGTGAATTGCATTGGACAAGTGGATGATTTCGCCTAATTTTTAAAAAGGCGTGTCGAATTCTCATTTTCGATACTGCAAAAAAAAGGATAGAGCCAATGTCACTCACCCAGAAACAAATCACGCTGATACAAAACAGTTTTAAGAAAGTGGAACCCATTTCTTTGCAGGCCGCGCAAATCTTTTACGAAACCCTTTTTAGTTATGATCCGTCACTGAAAGCCCTGTTTAAGGGCGATATGAAACTGCAGGGACGCAAACTGATGGCCATGCTTCATGCTGCGGTAAATGGGCTGGATGATTTGGAATCCCTGGTACCTGTGCTCCATGATTTGGCTGATCGGCACGTTAAATATGGCGTGAAGAAATCGCATTTCACCCCGGTTGGCAACGCCCTGCTCCACACCCTGAAAGCCGGACTGGGTGATGACTTTACCCCTGAGGTGCGCGAAGCCTGGGTGACTCTGCTCCATGTGGTGTCAGACACCATGAAAACACGGATGGCGGCTTAGCCGGCCAACAAGTCTGCGGCAATAAAGAGTGTCTCCCCGCTGGGTATCCGGAGGGATGCCTTTTCGATGGGGGTGACAGAAAGCGGTAAGGGAATCTGCGGCTGCAGCAAATCATTGAGAGTCTGCACCGGATATTCCCCACACCGGAGCCACCGCTGCCAAACCACTGGGTCAGACGGCAGGATCAACGGCATGGATTTGGCGTGAAACGGCACCAGTTTCGGGTGTGGCGCCAGGGTGATAATCGAACACGAACGCACCACTTCCCCGCTATCACTGTCTACCCACTCCCGGCATAATCCCCCCAAGGCAATCGCCTCTCCCTGCCCCGCTATGGCGTAGGCTTTTCCATTCTGGGTCTCGACAAAGCCAGAGACAGGTACAATGCAGCGGTGGGTACGGAATGCATTAAATCCGGCGCTGCCGGGCGTATTCAGTTTGTCGCTGCGGGTATTGAAACTGGCGTAGCGGGTATTGGGACGCAACCCTTGCGGCGTCTGTTCCAGCAATAGCCACCAAAGGGCATCGTTCAGGACAGGATGTCCGTCTTGCTCTATCACAATACTGACGGTGTCTGTCGGCGCCACATCATCACTGGTGCGAAGGGGAAGCGGCCCGAGATCAACGCCCAGCCCCTGAAGCAGCCCATGCATAAAGGGATCGTCGGTTACGTTAAAGCGGCCACACATAAAACGTCCCTCAGAGTAAGTACTCGATTACTACTAAGCATAGGGCGATCAAAAAGAGCCGCAAAGGCGGCTCTTTGGTTTACAGTCCGGTGATTACATTTCTGAGGGTTTGACGATGATGGGACCGCTGAAAGCGTTCACCGCCGGCGCTTCGCCTTGGAACTTCTCGTAATCCACGATGGTGGTATAGGCACTACAGGCCTGCGCCAACTCAGAGGTGCCGACATCCAAGGTCACCGTATTCGGGTCACCGTAGGTATCAATCGCCCCAATGGCTGAGCCTGTCGGGCCATACCACGCCCCTTCCTGGATACGCACCACACCCGGTGGATAGTCATCCGACACCACAGCGCCCGCAATCAATTGACCACGGTCGTTAAAGACGCGGATAAGGTCGCCATCTTTAATCCCGCGAGCCTTGGCATCATCAGGGTTGATGTACGCCGGTTCGCGTCCCTGCACTGTGTAGGTTTCACGCAATGCCGGGGATTCACACATCTGTGAATGCAGGCGTCTGTCCGGGTGACACGATTGCAGCCAGATTGGGAATTTGTCTGACCCCGGACCACCGTGGGAGCGTTCGGCTTTTTCAAACCACATGGGGTGATCCTGACAGTACTCGTAACCATAGCTGCCAATCTTGCGGCTGGTAATTTCGATAAAGCCTGAAGGTGTGCCCAGTGGGTTAAGTTCAGGGTCTTCCCTGAACAAGGCGTGACGCACAAAGGTACTGCCTTCGCCGAAGCCGACATAACCGTCTTTCCAGAAGGTCTCGAAGTCAGGCATTTCAAAATTGCCTTTGTTCGCTGCCACACACTCGTTGTATAGCTTGGTGATCCACTGCATGTCGTTCATGCCCTGGGCATACTCTTTGTCTTTGTCGATGCCAAAGCGTTTACAAAGCCCTTGGAAGATTTCAAAGTCAGTGCGGGACTGGAACAAAGGATCCACCAGCTTGTGCATGGCGAGCACGCCGGTAGCGGAATAGGCGCCATAGAGGTCAATATCGTTGCGCTCAAGCTGGGTACAGGCGGGCAACACGATATCGGAGAAGCGGCAGGTAGCTGTCCAGGCGTAATCGATGGTGACCGCAGTTTCGATGTTGTAATACGCCTTCTTCATCCTATTGTGATCCTGATGGTGATGCCACGGATTGTTCCCGCTCACGACCACCATCTTGATTGGCGGCAGTTTCACCTTACTGCCGTTGTAGTTGATCACTTTACCGGGCTCTTCAATCGCCTCTATCCAGCGCGCCACCGGAATAGTGCTGGCATATCCCTTGAAGTCGTTGTTGTTATGAAGCGGCTCCATGCCAGGGTCCAGATTACGGGGGAAACCACCCGGCCCTGCAGCGCCGGTTGCCGGTTCACCGATACCACTGTAGTGGTGGGCATAGGAAATACCACCGCCGGGCAGGCCGATACCGCCCAACATACAGGCGATCACAGCCCCCATCCAGTAAGGCTGCTCACCGTGTTGCTGACGCTGTACACACCAGCCAAACATGATCTGGGTGCGTTGTTTGGTGAGCATGCGGGCAAACTCGCGGATATCATCCGGTGCGATGCCACAGATTTTGGATGCCCACTCCGGCGTTTTCTCAACTTTGTCTTTGGTTTTACCCATGACGTAGTCGATGAAAGGTTCAAAGCCGAGGCAGTAGATCTTGATGAAGTCTTTGTCGTACAGATCTTCGGTATAAAGGGTGTGGGCAATGGCCAGCATAAAGGGCACATCAGTTTGTGGATTGATGTACTGGTGCTCACAGCCAAGGAATTTCTGGGTTTTGCTGACCACTGGATCCACCGAAATGACGCGGATCTCCCCTTTGGCGACCTTGTCTTTCAGTTGATCAAAGTAGCCATACACATCGTGGGTTGGGCACTGCCAGCCCACCTGAGCGTTTTTCACCGGATCGTTTGACCACAGAATAATGGTCTTGGCATTTTCCAATACCAAAGGCCAGGAGGTTTGCTGGGCGTAGACTTCAGTCGAACCAAGCACGTAAGGCATGATGGTTTGACCTGCACCGGTGGAATAGTCACCAATTTTTTTCACGTAGAAACCGTGCATCGCCAGCGCACGCTGCATATGGGTGGTACAGCTCTGGAACTGGCCAGTCTGGCGCCAGCCGGTCTGGCCTGCCAATAAACCGGAAGGGCCATAGGTTTTCTGTACCCTTTCCAGTTCGTTGTAGAACAGATCCAGCGCCTGATCCCAAGTCACGCGGACAAACCGGTTATCACCCCGGGTGGTGTTCCATCCTTCGGTTTTTTTCAGCCAGTCAAGGCGCACCATCGGGTAGCGGACACGGGACGGGTTATAGATAAGGCCCTTTATCCCTTCGAGCATTACGGTGGGATGTTTATCGTGGCCAAACGGCACCACTTCCACCACTTCACCGCCGACTATGCGGGCACGCAGAGCCCCCCAGTGGGAGCCCGTGGTACGCCATACACCGTCCAGTAGTTCATGGGCTTTGGCATCGGTTGCTGCCACCAGCAGGCTGGGACCAATCGCAGCCGTGGCACTGACAGACAACATGCCTTTTAGGAAATTACGTCGGGTAATCGTCATGCTGTTATCCCTCTCAGTGATCTACAAATGTGCTGGAATGTTTTTGCAGGTACTTCAGTACCAGAGCCTGTGTGGCCTGGTCGAAGTTCACAAAACCCATCATGCCGTCAAACATGCCCGGCCAGGTGTTGGCATCAAAGTGCGCCACATCCGGTTGGGTATGACACAGGCTACAGTTGGTGGTGTATGCCTGTTGGGCCTCTGTCCAGATGGGGTCAACACTGTCGAGGAAGTCTTCTTTCGGCGCCCACAAATCCACTTCGACGCGCTGCCAGGTCAGGCCGGTCAGCTCATCTTCTTTGGTTTCAAAGGTGCGGACATCGGTGTCGCTTTGCGCCACTTCTTTGGAAAGTGCCGCCGAGGCAATGTTCAGGCCAAAGTCTTCGTTGATCACGCGGCCAAAACCTTTCATCTTACGCCAACCTGTCAGGGTCACTTTCACTGCGTCTTCACCATCGTCGATGGCCGTTACCATGGTCGCAGGCTCTAGCACTGCACCTTGGGTTGCCATGTTTTCATCGGTGTAGAGTTCAATGAAATCAACACTGTAAAGTGGTTGCCCGACGTCGTAGCTGGTGCTGTGAGACATGGAGATCAGCTTACCAACCATACCGCCGGTGGAGTCCATTTCAGCTGGAAGCTGGTGGGCAATCCCTTTGTGACAATCGATACAGCTTTGGTCTTTTTCCGCCGCCTGTGTCATTTGCAGACGGGCTGCCGGGCGCAGGTTATGCAACTGCATACTGTCGTATTGGTGGCAGTTCTTACATTCCAGGGAGCCGTTGGCACTGAACCTCGCCCATTCATGTTGGGCAAGCTCCAGCCGCTTATCGAGGAATTTCTCCCGGGTGCCTATCACACCGAAAATTTGGGCAAAGACTTCTTTACTGGCCTGCATCTTACGGGCGATTTTGTCTGTCCAGTTATGGGGAACGTGGCAATCCGGGCAGGTTGCACGCACGCCGGATGTGTTCGACCAGTGCACGGTTTTTTGCAATTCCGGATAAACGTTGTCGCGCATAGAGTGGCAGGAAATACAAAACTGTTCGGTGTTGGTCAGTTCCAGGGCGGTGTTAAAGCCCCCCCAGAAAAGAACGCCGGCGATAAAGCCGCCGAGCGTCAGCGTGCCCAAGCTGATTTTTGTCGCTGGGCGTCGCATGGTGGCCCAGAGTTTTTTGATAAATTCTTTCATGGCAGTCTGCTCTTAATCGATCACTGAGATACGGTGGAAGTTGGCATTAGCCGTGCCCCGGTGGGCCAAAAAGAAACACCTGACTCATCCAAATCAGAAAGCCATATCCCCCTATCAACACCACACTCAGGATGGGGAAAAGAAAAACGGCAATAAAAAAGAATGCCCGCCATTCAAAGCTACGTTTTTCGGGCTCCCGCACAATGTCTTTTTCGTTAGGTTGCATAACTCTTTTCCTTACTATCCTGCACCCCAAAACCAAAGGTGCACCTTGTTGAATCAAACTATCTCCCCAAGTCTAGGAGAGTTATTGCAGCGACGTGTCTCTTTATTGACTCACTTATCAATGCAAATGCTTTGATTACAGGAAGCTAGAGAAAGTGCGGGAAGTCGGGGAAAGAGTAAGAAAATCAAACGGGATGCATATCGCATCCCGCCTTTGATTACAGCGTGATTTATTGTCCGGTGGCGGCTTTCAGGATCTCAGACAGCTCGTCCAAAAGTTTACGGGTATCGTCAGACAGTCGGTTTATTTCGCTGGTGGATTCTGACGAGCGCGTCGCGAGCTGGCGCACTTCATCCGCGACCACAGCAAAACCCCGTCCGTGTTCCCCGGCGCGTGCTGCTTCAATGGCCGCATTCAGTGCCAGCAGGTTGGTCTGCTCGGAGATACCATCAATCACCCGCGCAATGTTGGAAATTTCACCACTGGATTTCGCTACCAGCTCCATGATTTCACCCATGCCAGAGCGCTGCTGTACCTGGGCTGTCACGTCTTTCACAAACGCGGTATACAGGGTTTTGCCATCGATGTTCACTTTCGACAGTGATAACAAGCCATGATAAAGCTTGCCATCTTTACGGTGGATTGGCACTTCCCGGCTGGAACCGACAATCTTGTCGTTTCCCGTGGTGCGGTTTGAGTTCACAAACTTGTCGTGGTTGGATTGGATATCCGGCGGAACCAGCATCTTGACGTTCTGGCCGACCACTTCATCAGGGGTGTAACCCCACAACGCTTGCGCCGCAGGGTTGAAGAAGGTGACGATATTGTTTTCGTCAATGGTCACCACCGCGTCCAGCGCCTGGGTCAGGGTCTGGTTGATGGATTCCTGCGCCGTGCGCTGCTCGGTGATGTCCCGCACAAAGGCGGTGTAACCAATGGCGTTTCCTGTCCTGACTTTTGACAGGGAGAAGTTGACCCAAATCCGCTTGCCGTCTTTACGTTGCATTTCCAGTTCACGGGCTGAGCCAACAATCTTGTCTTTTCCCGTGGTGCGGTTCTTGTTGACGAAGCTGTCATGATCGGCCTGGAATTCTTCCGGCACCAACATCCTCACATTATTACCGAGCACTTCATTGGCGTCATAACCCCACAGGGCTTCTGCCGCAGGGTTGAAAAAAGTGACATTGTTGTCCGCATCAATACTGACGACAGCATCGTTGGCCTGGCGCAGTATCTGCTCAATTTCATCTTTGGCGGTTTTTTCTTTAGTGATATCACGGGCAAACGCGGTATAGCCCGTGCCCTCCTCGCCGTCGATGCGTGACAGGGACAGGTTCGCCCAGATACGGGAACCGTCTTTGCGTTCCATTTGGATGTCCCGGCTGGTGCCCACGATGGAGTCGACGCGGCTGGTTCGGTTCTTGTTGACATAGCCGTCATGAAAATCCTGAATTTCCTTTGGCACCAGCATTTTCACGTTT
The DNA here is from genome assembly GCF_019209835.1 of Enterovibrio paralichthyis. Taxonomy (NCBI): domain Bacteria; kingdom Pseudomonadati; phylum Pseudomonadota; class Gammaproteobacteria; order Vibrionales; family Vibrionaceae; genus Enterovibrio; species Enterovibrio paralichthyis. Next base: position 27,073 of record NZ_JAHUTS010000003.1, read on the forward strand.
TTCCCCATTACCTCATCAGCACTGTATCCCCAAAGCGCTTCGGCAGCGGCATTCATAAATGTCACGTTGTTGTTGTCATCAATCGACACCACGGCGTTGACGGACTGGGAAAGCACCTGCTGACTATTGGCAATGGCTTTACGCTCGCGCGTAATGTCTTTGATGTTTACCGCCCAGCCCTGCCCACCGGCCACACTGATACGCGACATGTTGGCTTCCAGGCTCTTGCCATCGTGCCAGTCCAGTTCCACTTTGCCTTCTTTGACATCACCGAGCGCCAGCGAATCCAACGGTTTTCCAACACTTTCCTTCAGGGTGGTTTTGAACAGTTTGAGTGCCGCCGGATTCATGTAGCTAATCTTGTTGTTTTTATCGGTGTACAGGATCGCATCTTCCGCATTATCAATAAGTTGCTTCATGACACGATCAGAATTGCTGCCAAATAGTCCCATAGGTCATCACCCGCGTTCCAAAAAGGAGCCGAAATAGTCCAAAGCGCTTGCTTGCTCTCAAATATTAGACACAGGTTAAAGTGCTCTCAAATTTGTCGCGTTTCTTTTTTCCGCTACGCGCTTCAACGCCGCATAGCGAAAGGTGTGAGGGCTGCACCATTTACATTGTAAATATGACGAGAAGAAGCACATCTTTAACAGCTTGCACTACGCTTTTAGAGGTAACCCTTTAAGCCATATAGAAAAAACATGAAACCAAGTGCATCGCCAGTTCTCTACCATATTTACCTGCGTAGCTTCTTTGACAGCGACGGTGATGGTGTGGGCGACCTTCAAGGCGTCATTGCCAAGCTCGATTACCTGCAGTGGCTGGGGGTGGACGGCATCTTACTGTCGCCGGTATTTGAATCGCCATTGAGTGATTTTGGGTACGACATCACCAACCTGCGCGGCCTGAATCCAGAATATGGCGACATGGCGACCTTTGTGCGTCTGGTGAAAGAAGCCAAATCCCGCGGGTTGGCAGTGATGTTGGATTTCGTCGCCAATCACACATCCACCCAACACCCTTGGTTTCTGGAAAGCTGCAAAGGCGCGAATGCGGCAAAAGCCGATTGGTATGTGTGGGCCCCGGCGCGCGCCGATGGCACGCCGCCCAATAACTGGCTGACCATATTCGGCGAATCGGCCTGGCGCTGGCACCCCACCCGTGGCGAGTATTACCTGCACAACACGTTAAGTAACCAGCCCGATCTTAACTACCGCAACCCGGATGTGATACGCGAACTGCTGAAAAGCGTGCGTTTCTGGCTTGATACCGGCGTGGATGGTTTGCGGCTCGATTCGGTGAATCTGTTTTTGCACGATGACAGACTGCGCAACAACCCGCCCCGACACCTTGGCTGGCAGGACGAAGCGCGAAGCGATCCTTACCGCTACCAGAGTCAGCGCTACAACATCAGCCGGCCGGAAAATATCCACCTGTTAAAGCAACTGCGTGTCATTGCCGATGGTTACGATTCAAAAAAATGGCTGCTTGGTTCTCTCAGCGACCCTTCCCCTTATGCAGTGATTGACCGCTACACCAGTGAAGGGGATGCGCTGGATGCAGCCAATGTATTTGAATCCCTGAGCCTGTGTTGCAATGTGTCGCAGGTGGGTGAGCAATTGAGCGCCTTTTCTTCGGCGGTTCACCCGGGGATTGGCTGCTGGAGCATGGGTAACCACGATATCGCGCGTACCGTGTCACGCTGGCAAGATGCCAACAACCAGCCGGAAGCAGCCAAATTGTTGCTGACCATGCTGCTCTCATTGCAAGGGGTGATAAGCCTTTATCAGGGCGAAGAGCTGGGGCTACCCGAAGCGTCGGTTCCCCCGGCACAGCGCCGAGACCTGTTCGGCAAGCAAGTTATCGCCAATTACGTGGGACGCGACGGGTGCCGCACACCGATGCCCTGGCAAAGCGATGCGCCCAACTTAGGCTTCTCTGAAGGCTCACCCTGGCTGCCCGCCGATCAAAACCATGTGCGGTACGCTGTGGATCAGCAGCAAAAAGAAGGGGCATCTGTGCTCCACTTTACCCGCAACATGCTGCGCTGGCGCAAAACCTACCCCGCCCTTGAGCACGGGAGTTGCCGCGTGCTGGCATTCAATGCATCACTCATGGTTTTAGAACGCCATTTCACCTCACCCGAAGGTTCACAGACGCTGATCATTGCCCTTAACGCATCGAATCAGGATGCCACTATCCGTCTGAACCTGCCGGCATCCGCCACCAGCGTTCCGGTTCCGCATATGAAAGCGGGGGAACCTTCGCCCAGTGGTGCCCTGTTGTTGGCACCTTGGCAGGTATGGGTTGGTGAGCTTCATACCCCCTAGCAGCCATCACGTCCTGTGCCTCAGTTCTGCAGCGCCACCCCGGCGCTATTTCCAGCCATACTGTCAGTTAAGTAAAAGGCTTTTGTCTTGAAGCGAAGCCTTCGTCACTGCCAAGCAAGGAGCTACTTATGTCCGATCCTGTTGTCTCCGCCAACAACCCCATCAAAGTTACACTCGAAAAAGACCAAACTTATTACTATTGCCGCTGCGGCCGTTCACAAAAACAGCCTTTCTGTGACGGTTCCCACGCAGGCACAACGTTTACTCCCCTCGCCTACAAGGCTGACAAAGACGGGGATGTCTGGTTCTGCGCCTGCAAACACACCGGCAATGCGCCGTTTTGCGATGGCACCCATACACGCTACAGCGACGATGATATTGGCAAGGAGCGGCCAGAGGTAAAAAAGTCTAGCGGGGCTCCTGCACCCAAAGCGACGCAGGAGGAACCTTACGTTGAGCTTATCCATCAGCTCGCTAAAGAAGGGCTGGACACCTTCGGTCACCACGGCCCCATGACCTCCATGGGCGTTCCCCGTTACAAACTGCCGAGCTGGGATGATATCCAAATCATGGTGGCGCAGATGGCAACAAAACCCCTGCTCGATGACGCGCCGGTCGCAACCGAACTGGTGATCGGCCCCCGGGCGCGCAAGCCACTAGTATTGCAAACGCCGCTGTTTGTCTCCGACATGAGTTTTGGCGCGTTATCTGAAGAGGCCAAGGTAGCCCTTGCCACAGGCGCTGAAAAGGCAGGCACGGGAATCTGTTCCGGCGAGGGAGGCATGTTGCCTGAGGAGCAGGCTGCCAACAGCCGGTATTTTTACGAACTCGCCAGCGCAAAATTCGGCTTTTCCCTGGACAAAGTCAAAAACGTACAGGCGTTTCATTTCAAGGGCGGACAAGGGGCGAAAACCGGCACTGGCGGCCATCTGCCGGGGATAAAAAACCATGGCAAGATTTCCCAGGTGCGCGGCATTCCTGAAGGGGAAGATGCTATCTCACCGGCGACCTTTCCCGACCTGAAAACCTCGGCTGATTTTGCCCGTGTGGCCGATGAGGTGCGCCAGATGAGCGGGGGGATCCCGATTGGTTTCAAACTCAGTGCCAACCACATCGAAGCGGATATCGATTTCGCGCTGGATGCAGGCGCGGACTACATCATCCTCGATGGACGTGGCGGTGGCACGGGCGCTGCACCGGCTCTGTTCCGTGACCACATCAGTGTGCCGACAATCCCTGCCCTTGCCCGCGCACGACGGTTTCTCGATGCCCAGGGCGTCAAGGATGTCACCCTGATCATCACCGGCGGCCTGCGTATGCCGAGTGATTTTATCAAGGCACTGGCACTGGGCGCCGACGGCATCGCCCTTTCCAACAGCGCCATGCAGGCGATTGGGTGTGTCGGGGCGCGTATGTGCAACACCAATATGTGTCCGGCGGGCATCGCCACCCAGGATCCGGCATTGAGAAAGCGGCTGGATATCGACGCAGCCAGCGATAGGCTGTTCAACTTCTTCACAGCGTCCACCCACCTGATGCAGGTGATGGCACGCGCCTGCGGCCATGAACACCTCAACCAGTTCTCAAGGCGTGATATCGCCACTTTCAGCAAAGAAATGGCCGAGCTGGCCGGGATCCAGTATTCCGGTGCGGGGTCGCTGGAGCTTTAAAGCAAACAGGCGTGAAATGAAAAAAGAGGCAGGACCAAAATCCTGCCTCTTTCGCGTTTTAAGCCATTCAGCGATGTTTATGGCGTGACCACCAGCGATGGTTTGGTTTCGCCCACCACAGAGCGTTTGAACGCCTTTCCGTCACGATCAAACAGGTGGCAATAATCAGGTGGGAACTCAATACAACGCTTGTCTCCGGCACGGATGCCGGTTTGCCCTTCGGTACGGATCACAACGGGGTCAGCGCTTTGTGGCGTGTTGAAGTACATCAGGCACTCATTGCCGAGCTGCTCAACCACACTCAGCTCCACGCCTCCTTCCTGGATCGCGTCCTTGGTTCCGAAACGGATGTGCTCAGGACGGATACCCACCATACACGGGTCGCCAACACTGGCACCGATGGTATTGGCCGAGACTTCGATTTCCTGTCCACGGTGGATTTGCACCTTGGTGGTCACTTCCCCGGTCTCGACAATATCGGCGGTCAGGAAGTTCATCTTCGGCGATCCGATAAATCCGGCAACGAAGGTATTGGCGGGATGGTTGTAAAGTTCCAGCGGCGATCCCACCTGCTCTACCCTGCCTGCATCCAGCACCACGATCTTGGTCGCCAGCGTCATCGCTTCTACCTGATCGTGGGTCACGTAGATCATGGTCGCACCGAGGCGTTCATGCAGCCTTGCGATCTCCATGCGCATTTGCACACGCAGCGACGCATCAAGGTTCGACAAAGGCTCATCGAACAGGAATACTTTGGGCTCGCGCACAATGGCGCGGCCAATCGCCACGCGCTGGCGCTGGCCGCCGGAAAGCTCTTTCGGCTTGCGCTCCAGCAGTGGTTCCAATTGCAACGCCGTGGCCACTTCACGCACTTTCTGATCCACGGTTTTGGCTTCGGTTTTTGCCAGTTGCAGGCCAAAAGCCATGTTTTCGTACACCGTCATGTGCGGATAAAGGGCGTAAGACTGGAACACCATGCCGATACCGCGCTCTGGCGGTGGCAGGTCGTTACACAGCTTGCCGTCGATTTTCAGATCGCCACTGGTGATGTCTTCCAGCCCCGCGACCAGACGCAGCAGGGTGGATTTACCACAACCGGACGGGCCGACAAAGACGACAAAATCGCCCGCGTCAATCTGTAGATCCACGTCTTTGGTGACATGCACCTTGCCAAACTTCTTGTTTACTTTGTTTAAAATGACCTCAGCCATAATGCATCCTTACCCGTTTTCGTGGTTGCAAAACGCCGCCTGATAAGGCGGGAGGGTTACCTCACCGTTTGCAACAGAGAATGTAAAACCATGCCCAGAGAGGGCTTGCCAGTTGCCTTCAGGCAACGCAATGGTCATAGGGGTGTCTGAGAGGTTAACGGCGACCAGCACACGTTCACCGTCACTGTGGCGCACAAAACGCAGTCCCTGCGTGTTGGAAAAAACATCTGACAACTCACCGGAAATTAATGCCGGGTGCGCTTTCCGCCAGTGCAGGTAACGGCGGTAGTGCGCCAACATACTGTTGCTGTCATGCTCTTGCCTGTCGACTGCCAGTGGATAGTGGCGGTCGTCTACCGGCAGCCAGGGTTCAGCGCTGCTGAACCCTGCGTTGCCGGCTTCAGACATCCAGGGCATCGGTGTCCGACAACCGTCACGACCTTTGTATTCCGGCCAGAACGGAATGCCATAAGGGTCCTGGATTTTATCGAACGGGATCTCTGCTTCCTGCAAGCCCAGCTCTTCCCCCTGATAGAGACATACGCTGCCGCGCAGCGAAGTCAGCAGTGCCAGCAATACCTTGCCATAAGCCATTTGATCCGCTTCGCCCTCGCCCCAGCGGCTGATACAGCGCACCACATCGTGGTTTGACAGTGCCCAGCACGCCCAGCCATCGTTGATAGCGCCTTCGATTTTCTCGATCACCGACGCCACATAGCCGGGTGAGCGGTGTACGTTGAGCAAATCGAAGGTATAGGCCATGTGCAGCTTGTCATTCCCCGAGGTGTATTCCGCCATCAGTTGCAGCGGGTTATCATCGCCAATCTCGCCGACGGTGGTAATGCCCTCGTATTGGTCCAGCAAGGTACGCAGCGTTTTCAGGAAGCCAATGTTTTCCGGCTGGGAGATATCGTAGCGGTGCTTCTGCATCGAATAGGGATTGGTGCCCGGCACCCCCAGCGATTTGCTGTCCCCTGCCGACAGCGGCGGGTTGTCGCGCAGCTGGCGGTCATGGAGGTAAAAATTGACCGTATCGAGACGGAAACCGTCTACCCCCAAATCGAGCCAGAACTTCACGGTTTCCAGCAGGTGTGTGATCACATCCGGGTTATGGAAGTTGAGATCCGGCTGGCTGACGAGGAAGTTATGCAGGTAATACTGCTGGCGGCGGCTTTCCCACTGCCATGCACAACCGCCGAAAATCGACAGCCAGTTGTTAGGCGGTGTCCCGTCCGGTTTCGGATCGGCCCACACATACCAGTCGGCTTTGGGGTTATCACGGCTGACACGGCTTTCCTCAAACCAGGGATGCTCATCCGAGGTATGGCTCAGCACCTGGTCGATCATCACTTTCAAGCCAAGATCGTGCGCCACATCCACCAGCTTGCGGAAATCCTCCAGCGTCCCAAACAGCGGATCCACGTCGCAGTAATCTGACACGTCGTAACCGAAATCCTTCATCGGTGATTTGAAAAACGGTGACAGCCAGATCGCATCCACACCCAGCGCCGCCACATAAGGCAGTTTAGCGGTGATCCCTGGCAAATCGCCGATACCGTCCTGGTTGGCATCGCCGAAACTGCGCGGATAGATTTGGTAAATCACCGCACCACGCCACCAGGCAAGTTCTTGTTGTTTCATGATTGTGTTTTATCCCTTAACAGCTCCGGCAGTCAGGCCGGAAACAATACGACGTTGGAAAACCAGCACCATCACAATCAGCGGCACTGTCACTATGACCGACGCGGCCATGATGGTGCCCCAAGGCAGCTCGTACTGCCCTGCCCCGGAAATAAGCGCAATAGCAACCGGAACAGTGCGCTGCTCGTTAGTGAGGGTGAAGGTGAGCGCGAACAGAAATTCGTTCCACGCAGCGATAAAGGCCAGCAGGCCAGTGGTAACAAGTGCAGGCCAGAGCAGGGGCATCAGCACCTTGATGATGATTTGCCACGGCGTGGCACCATCCACGATGGCCGCTTCTTCCAGCTCCAGGGGCAATTGCTGCATGAAGGTGGTCAACACCCAGACCGTAAACGGCAAGGTGAAGATCATGTAGGCCAGCGCCAGACCCGGCATGGAGTTGTAAAGCCCGAATGCACGGATCAGTTCGAACAAGCCGGAGAGCACTGCCACCTGAGGGAACATGGAGACGCCCAGAATGGTCAGCAGCACCACATTACGGCCGCGGAAGCGGATGCGTCCCAGCGCATAGGAGGCGGTAACGCCGATCAGCAGGGAAATCGCCACTACCACGGTCGAGACCACGACGGAGTTCAGGAGGTTTCGCCCGAACACGCCGCCGGAAAAGACACTTTGGTAGTTCCCCCAGTCAAAGACTGACGGGAAATATTCCACTTCAAACAGCGCCGAGCCGGATTTAAACGAGGTGAGAATGGCGTAGTAAAACGGGAAGACCGAAAACAATACGATCGCCACCACCAAGAAGTAAAACCCGACACGCCAATACCATTTTTTCGACATATCAGCCTCCCTGATTCATGCTTTTGCGCCCAACATAGAGGTAGGCAACGGTACACAGAGCCACGATGAAGAACAGCAGCGTCGAGGCGGCGGAGCCGTAACCGACATCCTGGAAATCCACCAGGTTTTGCCGTGCGTAGACGGACATCGACATGGTCGCTTCGTTGGATGGCGTGAGCACATAGATAAGATCGAACACCCGCAGGGCATCGAGGGCGCGGAATACCACCGCCACCATAACCGCAGGCATGATGAGTGGCAGCGTCACCTTGAAGAACACTTTCACGGGGTGAATGCCATCAATCCTGGCCGCTTCGTAGCAATCAGACGGCAACATTTGCAAAGCTGCCAGCACCAGAAGTGCCATAAACGGCGTGGTCTTCCACACATCCACTGCGATCACCACATTCAGCGAGAGATCCGAATCTGCCGTCCACGCCAGGGGCGCGGCGATCAGACCGAGTGTCATCAGGAAGTCGTTAACGATCCCGAACTGATCGTGCAGCATCCAGCCCCACATTTTGGCCGAAACGATGGTCGGGATCGCCCAGGGGACGAGTACCGCAGCACGCACCAGTCCCTGACCACGGAATTTGGTGTTGAGCACCAAAGCCACAATGATGCCGAGAATGGTCTCAAGGCTGACAGATACCACGGCGAAATAGAGGGTGTTCCACACCGCCTGCCACCAGGTCGGGTCAAACAAAATGCCGTAAAATTCGCCGTCTTCGTAAATAAAGTAGTTATCGAGCCCGATAAATTCAGCGACGCCGCTGCCATCCAGGGTGGCATTGGTCAGGCTGAACCAAAACGTGCGCAACAAGGGCCAACCGGCCACCATTACGAGCGTGATGATCATGGGCGTCAGAAACCACCAGGCGGCGCGGACGCGTTTACGCGTGAGTGCGCTGGTCTGTTCCATATACAATCCTTTTTTCCTGTGGAGGCTGTCAGGCTCTATGGCGCTGACAGCCGGATATCACCTTACCAACGGCCACCGCGGCTGATGCGGTTGAGGTTTTTCTGCAGTTTGGCAAGGGCGGCATCGGCAGTTTCACTTCCGGAAAGGACGCTGTGGGTAGCATTCCAGAAGGCATTGGATACCTGATTGTATTTGGCCCCGGTCGCCGTTGATGGGCGTGGTGTACCGTTGGCGAAGGTGTTGTAGAGGCTGCCGAAGAATGGCACCGCTGTTAGCACTTCTTCGTCTTGGTAAAGGGCTTCGATGGTAGGGTTGTAGGAACCTTCAATGGCGCGGCGCTTCTGCTCTTCAAAAGAGGTCAGGTACATCGCCAGGCTTGCCGCCACGTCTGGGTTGTCAGAGTATTTGGAAACGGCCAACTGCCAACCGCCGAGTGTACCGGCGTGGCTGCCGTCTTCACCGCCTTTTGGCAGGGCAACGACGCCAATTTTGTCTTTGACCGGGGAGTCATCGCTGTTACCCAGCGACCAGGCGTACGGCCAGTTACGCATAAACACCGCGTTACCGGTCTGGAAGACACCACGTGCTTCCTCTTCGCCATAGTTCAGCACGCCCGGAGGAGAAATGGTATCAACCCAGCCCGCTGCAGTAGTCAGGGCTTTCTTGGCGTTGTCGTTGTTAATCGTCACCTTACCGTTTTGATCAACGATGGTGCCGCCATTGTAAGAAGCGACCCATTCCAGTGCATCACAGGTCAGGCCTTCATAGGCGCGTCCCTGCCAGACATAGCCCCACATCTTGTCATTACCGGCTTCGCGTTCGGCTTTCATGATCTTTTCAGCCGATGCTGTCAGCTCTTCCCAGGTTGTCGGTGGCTTCTCACCGTATTTTTCAAGGAGATCCTTACGGTAGTAGAGCACACCGGCGTCGGTAAACCATGGCATGGCTACCAGACGATCCTTCACCGTGTTGTTGGCAATGATCGCCGGGAAGTGCGCATTTTCCGCACCGTTTGAATACTCTTTCAGATCAATAAAGTGGTTACCGAGGATCCCCGGCCAGATCACATCAATCTGGAACACGTCAATGTCTTTGGCACCCGCCGCCAGCAGTTGCTGGTAAAGCGCCAAACGCTCTGTGGTTGAGTTAGGGGTAGTGACAATTTTTGCGGTATGGCCGGTTTCTTTCTCCCACGCCGCCACGCCATCCTGGCAAAGTTCCAGCTCCTGGCCAACAGCGCCGCAGGAGATGGAAATGGTGTCGGCATAAGCGCTAACGCTCAGCAGTGTGGATGCAACAACAACTCCGAAGATTGAACGTTTCATGGATAGCTCCCTGTCGCGTCAACCCGGTTTTTAACCCCGCTTTTCTGCCTGCCAGCGTGATGACGGTACTTCAAGCTCAGAGTCGCTGGCTTCTGGGTAACCATCCTGGGACACAGAAAATTCTGGGTGGGACTTTCGCCCGATCAACCATCCAAAGGGGACAGAGGAATACAATGCACTTTCCAGTAAAACGCGCTGGGCGTTGGCAGCGTCAGCCGATGAAACGGTGTCTGAAGTCTGTTCGGCAATCTTCTGCACCTGATGCCAGGACAAAAAGCCATGCTGACGCGCAAGCAATTCCAGCGCCTGCATGTGCGAGCAACTTAGCTCACGCTTGAGGCGTTTGGCTTGGCGTTTAAAGGCCTTGATGTCTGAAGCAGTCAGGTTATTGGGTGTCACTGTATTCCCTTAGGATAATGACCGTTCAAAATGCGCACAGCATGGCCCACTCAACGCCGGCATCCCTTCCGGGTGACAACCAATTTCTTAGAAGTATGTTAGGAAGTAGATATTGCGTGAGCTTTGCCAGCGTGGGCGGCCAGCCGATATCTGCGGCTATGTCCAAAAACTAGCATCGCGTTTACAAATTGGCAACGTTCAATAATGAGACAGGTTTGAGGGCGTGACGACAGCCCAGTTTTGCCGATAATTTAGACAAAAAAAACGAGCCAGAAGGCTCGTGAAAGGGTTAGCAAATCAATGCATCGGGCAAGCCCTGATGCCAATAGGACAAAGGTATCTATTCGCCGTTAATCCTAGTTTTCATCAGGGGTTGCTATGTCAGGGTTCTGTCAATATCCCGTCATTTCTATCAGGCGCCGGACGCCACTTCATCCAGTACAGCCAGTACCGTACTGTCTAAATGACCGTCATATACTTGGCGGCAAACCTTTCGGCGTACTGCCAAACCGGAAATTAAACGCTCGATAGACAGGTGTTTTTCATCCTGTTGGCTGTTGTAAAACTCAATGGTTTTACTCAGCGTGTCGTAGGACATCACTTCCCCATCCACACGCAGCCAGTCGAGTTTGTCCATAAAGGCCTGGCATTCCTCAGCGATGGTTGCTGCCGGGTGGCCAGTCATCGCAGACAGTGCCGTGATACTGCGCTGCAGCGCCTCCGGTGAGGTGTATTTTGACAACGTAATGGTCAACTCGTCGGCGTTGATCTCCACCAGGTGCTTGCGCAGCTTCACGCGGCGTCCCAGGCGCCCTCCCCGCTTTTCTTTGCGTTGGATAGGTTCAAACTCACCGTCGATGATCCCGGAAAGCTGATCAAGGTCTTGCTTGGGCAAGATCTCGTTGCGCAGCGGGTTAGGCATAGTCGGCGCCAGGGATCGCTTGCCCTCGTTGTACGTTTTGGCACGTGAGAAACGGATCACCTCATCGACGTTGCATTTGATATCCATGCGGTAGTCCGGATGCTTTTTGTCATCGTCCATGCGGTACAGGGTCAAGTGATAGCCATACAGGTTTACCGCAAACACACCGTCTGCCTGACTCTCTTTTTTCGCCAGCTTACGCAGCTCCCGGATCAGATCGCTCGAAAAACGCCGCCATTCGATGTTTCTCGCCATTTTCTGGTTCAATTCACTCAGGAGCATGGAATCTTCCAGTCGACGCGACATACGGCTTCTGAAGAGCGTATAGAGCTGAAACACCAGGGTATGCTGGCGCAGGATTTCCGGTGGAAACAGGAAAAAGTAATCGCGGGTCATCAGTTCTTCAAAAAATGACGGCTCCCACACCATGATGTATAGGTTGGGTTTAATACGGATTTCACCGTCTTCCCCCTCACGTGGTGCTTCTTCTGACGCAGTAATGGTCCGTGCGATAAAACGGAATCGGTCACTTTTGAAACCTTCCGGCATGTTTTCGCTCAACCAACGGCCGGTCAGTTCATGAAGCTGGAAGTCAGTAAACTCAATCCGATCAATACTCTCACGGATAGAATCACGGGCCGGGCCACTGTCTTTTTTGCCCCGAAGCGAGAGTATATCGGTGATATACACTGGCGTTTTGTTACCCACCTTCTGGGTCTGGAGCTCATAGCTCGGCAGGTGGTGATCGTGGTACTGTACCGTCAATGTGAACAGGGCGAACAGCGTCATCAGATCGTCCACGGTCATGATCGACTTGGATGATCGGGTTTCGATGATCGCTTTGGTTCCGCTGATCGCCACCATGGATTTCTGGTAGCTCTTTTTGGTGCGCGGTGGTGCGAGTGCTTGGTCAATAATGCCCGCCCAGCTGGTGGGGGAGATCAGAATTTGATCTTTTTCATCCGGCATGGTTGGTGGCGTGCCAAGGCCGTGTTCACTCAATAGCTGTTTGTTCACATGGTTCTGTGCCAATGCTTTTGAGCGTTTTTGCTTGGCAATCACCCGGGTCTTCTCAGACTGCAAGCCTGCTGAGCCCAATACCGAGATCAACTGGCTTGGATTGACAAAGCGGTGCAGCATGGTTTTACCCGCCAGTCCTTCTTCAAAGCGGACACCTTGCTGGGTAAACAGGCCAATCTGTACGGCAGCACGCAGACGTTGCTGGATAGCAGCGCGGGTCAGGTGACCGTCGGTTGCCTCCACCAATTCCGTTGTAGAAACCAGGCCGTCTTTGGACGAAAAGCCACGCAGGGAAATGAGGTTGAGCAGCTCCAGAATGCTTTTGGTGACCCCTTTGAAATGCTCGTATTGGGGAAGCCAGTCGATCAACTGTGAATGCACTTCAAACAGGTGCCCATCTTTGTGGGATCGAGGGGCTGTGATCAGTATTTTTTCCGCGGGACTAGAGGCCATTCGCCGCCGCTCCTTGCTAAGCCGGTGTGTTATCAGAATACATATGGCCGTAATTAAGCCATTTTTCCGAAAGATTATAAGAAAAAATAAAAGAAAGAAAGATCTTTTTTGTTGGCGTTTTTTAACTGATCTTTTTGATTTAATAGGATCTTATTGATGTATTGATCTATTGATCCGAGTGGGGAGATTGGCGTAACTTGTTGATGTGTATTGATTTAAATTTCACTCACTCCGAAACAATGATCATGACAATCCCGGAATGATGATCATTAAAGTATTGAAAGCATGATCATTAGAGGTCCGCAACAATGATCATCAACAGCACGAAACAGTGATCATCGATGTTTCAAAAGCATGATCATGGTATTCACACAACTTATCCACAGAACGCGGTATCCATTACCTTTCTTTTCTCTGGTTGAACCTGAAGTTTGCCCATTCAGGGCTCGGAAAAATGATCAGGGAAACGTCATTTCGAACCAAATTTCATAGCCAACAAAGTCCAACGATTAAATATTGGCCAGGTTGCTCCCTTTTGTGAGGTGTTTGCGTGCCGGCATCTGGTTGAAATGCAATGGCGGTCTGTTGCTGTTCGTCTGCCATATCTCAGCGGAAACATGGAAACGATGATCAAGACAGCGGCATTGCATTTCAATCTTGAGCTGCGAGGGTCATGCTAGCGCGCTGATTTTGCCTGTAAACCCTTTGTAATGGGCATAAAGTCAGAATACAAAAGGCATCAACCGTAAATTCGCCGCTACCTTTCATCGTTCCGGCAATCTGTCTCTTGAATAATCCGGCATAGATATACTTGATCATCGATTCGGGAAAAAGGATCCGGTTGCGGGTTTATATGCCGAAAAATACAACGCTTTTCAAACCTTGATCATTTTTCCCGTTCAGAGGCGCTTTTATGAAAGAATGATCAAGAGAAAGTGTAAGCCAAACAGTTTTAGGTGATACTTCCTTGATCATGTTTTCAGAAAAATGATCAAGGTGACTGGCGATATTGTTTCCCTCACCCCTTTTTTTGTCATTTGTTCGGTATTCGCTTCAATTTAAAAGTTGAAATGACACCGTCCGTAATTTCGACGACCTTTTTCACCGTTCCGGACTTTACATCGGATTTTTATCCTTGAACCCGGTTTACATTGTAAAGATGTGACGCTGTAACACTTCAAATGTCGTGTACTTAGTGCCGTGTTATTCGCAAAATTTTAGTGCGGATTTTCAGCGGATTGTCAGAAAGTGAGCGTGATCTGAATTATTTTGCACTGCGTGCAGCGTTTTGTTGAATGTGGTGAATTATGCTGTACAATTCATTTTAATTCTCTTCTAAGGCGAAAAGAAAAATGAATAGGGAAAAGACGATAGAAAATCTGCAAACTATTGCAGAGCAAACGAAGCAGGTACAGGCTGATCGCATCGAAATCGTAATGGAAGAACGTCACGAGCAGCTGTTCCCACCGATGTCGAAAGCGCTGATGGAAACCCGCTCCGGTCTGACGCGACGTAAATTGGATGAAGCGATCACCCGCATGGAAGAAGGCGGTCATCAATTCACCAAAAACAATGCGAACCACTATTCCATTACGCTGGATGAAGCGCACCAAATTATGGAAGCTGCCAAGATCCCTGCTTTTCACGAAGGAAAAGGCAAGGGCTACAAACCTTGGGTTATCAACATTCAGAACCAGAAGGGCGGCACCGGCAAGTCCATGAGTGCTGTGCATCTGGCAGCTTGTCTGGCACTGAACCTTGAAAAACGCTACCGCATCTGTCTGGTCGACCTTGACCCGCAGGGGTCGCTGCGTTTGTTCCTCAACCCGCAGATCAGTGTAACGGAGCAAGAGGGGATCTATTCGGCAGTGGACGTGATGTTGGGGAACACACCACAGGACGCAGATAAAGAGTTCATGATGAAGAACGTGCTGCTGCCAACCCAGTATCCGAACCTGAAGACTATCGCGGCTTTTCCTGAAGACGCCATGTTCAACGCCGAAGCGTGGCAGAACCTGGCAACAAACGGTTCACTGGATATCGTGCAGTTGCTGCAGGAGAAGGTGATTGATGTTATTGCCGATGAATTTGATGTCATCATGATTGATACCGGCCCGCACATTGATCCTCTGGTTTGGAACGCCATGTATGCGTCCAACGCCTTGCTGATCCCTTGTGCAGCCAAACGTCTGGACTGGGCGTCTACAGTGAACTTCTTCCAACACCTACCAACTGTATACGGTATGTTCCCGGAAGATTGGCCGGGGCTTGAGTTTGTTCGCCTGGTGCCAACGATGTTCGAAGATGACAACAAGAAGCAAGTGTCGGTGCTGACAGAGATGAACTACTTGCTGGGCGATCAGGTGATGATGGCGACAATTCCTCGCAGCCGCGCGTTTGAAACCTGCGCAGATACCTACAGCACAGTGTTTGATTTAACTGCGCAAGATTTTGAAGGCGGCAAAAAAACGCTGTCTACCGCACAAGAAGCTGTGCACCGCGCAGGATTGGAGCTTGAACGTGTGCTCCACAGTCACTGGTCGCAACGCAATCAGGAGTGATAAATGGCCATTAAAACCTCAGAATTAAATGCGCGCCTGTTTGGTAAAGTCGACAAACGACGCGCAACCACTGCGCAAGAAGCGCAGAAAGCCGCTTCAGACAAAGCGGCCGTGATTGAACTGTCTGTCGCAGGTGAAGCAACAGTAGAGTTTGAGCTGGTTCGCGTGCCTGCTGCAGATGTGGAAGCCCGCACTTCGGTCTTTGCTGAAAATGCCCGTGAACAATCGTTCCTGAACGAGTTGGCACTGGCTGATATCCTGACAACGCTGAAAGATCGTGGTCAGCAATATCCGGCGGTCGGACGTTGGCTTGAAGGCAATAAAATCGAAGTGCTGGACGGTAGCCGCCGTCGCATGTCGTGTATTATTGCCAAGCAGGATTTCCTGATTTATGTCGCCAAAGGCATTAACAGTAAGCACGCCAAGTTCCTGTCGGATGTGGCGAATGCCCACAAGCCGCTGTCTTTGTATGAGCGCGGTAAAGAGATGCAGGCTATGCTAGATCGCGGCGATGCAATTGACCAAAAAGAGTTGGCGAAAGTGTGCCAGTGCAGCGAAGCGCTGGTCAGTGGGGCGCTGAAAGCGGCATCTTTGCCATTGCCTTTGCTGCAGGCATACCCAAGCGTCGCTGAACTTGGCCGTCCGACTATCGTTAAGCTACACCGACTGTTCTTTACGCTGACCGATACTGAGCAGGCGAGTCTGCTGGCTAAGTTGGACGCTACGCCGGTATGGCAAACGGTAGACGCTTCAGGAATAAGCCGCATTACCCGCGAGGTAACGCTGGTGTTGGAGCAATGGTGCGAAGAGTTAAAACCGAAATCGGCAAACGCTGAATCGCCGGCCATTGACCTTATCAAAGGGCGCGTGAGTTACCGCCGTCGCGGCGATGCACTGGCGATTAACCTCAAAAAAATGGGCGATGCAGACGCTGAAGCCATTTTGGCCTTTATCAAATCACGTCTTTCCTAACCAGAAAGAAACGTTAGAAAAACGCGCTCCGGCGCGTTTTTTTGTTTCTTTGCATTCGCTGTTATCCGCCTTGCCGGATCCGGTATCATAGAACCAGTTTTCTTGTGAATGGCATTATTGTGAATCCTGACTTTGTAACTGCTTTAAGTGAATTGCGTGCAATGGCGCAGCGTGCGTTTATCCGTATCCCTGTTTTTGTCTTTGGTGACGATGATTTCGTGTCGTCGCTGTTAGGCACCATGCCTGATACGCAATGGGTGAGCGATAAAACAGGCAGTGGCGCCTCGCTATCCTGGTCAAAGACGAAGCAGTTGTTGGGGCAGGAGCTGGGCTCCATTGCCCTTGATCTTCGCTATCACATCGATGTAGAGCGGCTTTGTGCGATTACCGGCTGTGTGCGAGGTGGAGAGCTGGTGTTTCTGATCGCAGGCGACAAAGCATCGGTTTCAAGCAGCCTTTTTGCATCTCGCTTTTTCGATTACGCCAACCATGATGATGTTGCGTGCATTTGCCAGCATTCCGGCTATCGACCACCAAAAAATGCCTACCCGGATCAGCATGGTTCCGTGTCAGCAGAGCGGTTCCGGACAGATGATCAGAACACGGCCATCGACGCCGTTGGTCGTGTATTGCATGGACACCGTCGTCGACCTGCACTTTTAGTCGCTGACCGGGGCAGGGGAAAATCGTCCTCAATGGGAATGGCTGTCAGTGACATTCTCGCTAAGTCGCCGAAACACATCATTGTCACGTCACCAAGGTTTGCCAATGCAGAGACGCTTTTTCGGCATGCGGCGCAGGCCGAACATATCCATGCCAAAGGAAAATTCTCCCTTGAAGCGGACAATGGCGGCACGTTGCAATTCGTAGCGCCTGATGCGCTTTTGCGTGAACAGCCGTCATGCGATTTGCTGATGGTGGATGAGGCGGCAGCCATACCGCTTCCCCTGTTGGGAGACATGCTCAGCGGTTACAGCCGTATTGTGTTCTCTTCCACAGAGCATGGCTATGAAGGCTCGGGCAGGGCGTTCAGTACCCGTTTCCGCGCGTTGCTGGATGATAACGCCAAAGGCTGGAAGGAAGTTAAACTCCATACGCCTGTGCGCTGGGCAGAGCGGGATCCCCTCGAGCGGTGGTTGTTTGATGCCTTTTTGTTTGACGCTGAACCTATCTCGCCCTCAAATAAGGCAGCAGTGAGCTACCGCGAGATTTCGGCTATAGAACTTGCAGGTAATGAAGCCTTGCTTAAACAGCTTTTTGCTTTGTTGATCACGGCGCACTATCAAACATCTCCGAACGATTTGGTTCAGCTTCTCGATGGTGAGGAGCAGCAATTGATCGCGGCCTTTATGGATGAGGTGTTAGTTGGTGCAGTGTTGCTGTTCCGCGAAGGCGGCTTTGAGCCCCAATTGGCGAAGGATGTTGTTGCCGGAAAGCGGCGTTTGCGTGGGCACCTTCTCGCTCAAAGTCTGGCAAGCCATGTCGGCCTCCCTGAGGTCTTAACCTCACCCTTAACCCGGATCTCCCGCGTTGCCGTGTTGCCGGCTTGCCGACGCCAGGGAATTGGACGCGCGCTCATTGCCCACGCAGAGCAAACGACCATACAGCAGGGAATGGGATTGATTGGTACCAGTTTTGGTGCAACCTTGCCCCTATGGCAGTTTTGGTCGAGCCTTGGGTATGTGCCGCTTAGATTGGGCGTCAGCCGGGATGCGGCAAGTGGCACCCACTCGCTGCAACTTGTCAAACCTTTGGGCGATAGTCCAAGCTGGTATGTGAGCGCAAGTCGTTTGTTTTCGTGCAATTTTGCCCATCAATTGAGCGAACAGTTCTCTGAGCTTGACCCCTATCTGGTTGCCAAGCTCTTAGCGCACCGCGAAGCGCCGTTTCCTTGCGAAGCGATTAACCAGCAGGTTGCATTGTTTGCAGATAACCATTTAGGGTACGATTTATGCACGGGCAGTCTTTGGCTTTGGCTCATTCATTGGCTTGCCACAAACCCGGTATACAATGAATCAAAGGGCTGTGCACTGCTCATTGCCCGTGTGTTGCAACGACGCCCCTGGCAAGAAATGGCAAAGCAGTTTGGCTATGCCGGCAGAAAAGACATGGAATCGGCGATGCGAGTATGGATTACGCGTCAATTGGCACATCAGCAAAAAGGAAGCTAAATGAAACTGATCGCGGACACTCACACCCACACAATTGCCAGCGGGCATGCCTACAGCACCATCACCGAAAATGCCCGGGCTGCAGCCGACGCAGGCCTTGAATTCCTTTGCGTCACTGATCATGCTTCCACTATGCCTGGCGCGCCACACCACTGGCATTTCGTTAACCAGCGCGTGTTACCGGACTTTCTTAGTGGCGTCCGTATTGTCCGCGGCGTTGAAGCGAACATCCTTAATTCTGACGGTGAGCTGGATTTGCCTTTGTATGTTTACGCGAGTCTTGAATGGGTAAACGCCAGTCTCCACGAAGCGGTGTTTAAAGCGCAAAACGAAGCTGCTCATACTCAGGCCATGGTCAACGCTATGGAGTCACAATTGGTGGATGCTATTGCCCATCCCGGCAATCCTTCTTATCCCATCGACATAGAGCGTGTTGTTTCAGCTGCGGCTGATCTTGGCGTTGCAATCGAACTTAACAACTCGTCATTGAACGGTTCCCGAAAAGGCAGTGAGCCGAATTGCTTGGCAATCGCCGCATTAGCAAAAGAAAAAGGTGCCTGGATCACCACTGGGTCGGATGCCCATTTTTCACAGGATGTTGGCAACCTTGGCAGTGTGGCTACGCTTATAGAACAAGTAGGAATGAGTCGCGAACAGGTGATCACCAGCAGTGCCGCGCTGTTTGAAGAGTTTCAGTTCAAACGGCATTCAATCAGACAACGGCGTTTATTTGAGTTAGGCATAGGGTGAGAATTTACACTGTAAACGGACGTTGTCTGTAAATCCGAGCATTGCGCTATCTAACTTTCAATACATGCAAATTGGTTATCTATCAATATAATAATAAGTTTACGGCGTGATTTGCGGTAAGAACGCTGGTGTGGGAGGCCTCAACAATGAATGACTATGACAAGCTCTGCGACACCCTCATCAGAAAAGCGGGTGGGGAAAATGAATGCCAGCGGTTTCAGGAGCGCATTGAATTGGGCACTGGCGGGATACATGCAAGATTGCATATCCAATCCCACCATCCTGAAGATGAGCCGTTGGATGAGGAATTCGGGCATCGCGTTATTATCCGCGATGTAAGCCGAAGCGGAATCGGACTTTTGTCGCTGGATTCATTTGCGCTGGATAAGGTCTGTTATCTGCAGGTGGTTGATATGCCACCGCTTAAAGGGACGCTTATCTACTGCAATCAAGAACCTGATGGTCGGAATCGATATGGCTTCAGTCTGGATGAGTGGCTTACAGATGACGCCCACCAAAAGCTGGCGCCATAACAACCCTTTAACATGCTGATTTAAAAGGCACGCTCACCCAGCGTGCCTTTTTTCGTTTTGTTGAGTCAGAAGAAACCGGAGCTATCATGCAGCAGAATGCATAAAAGTCTCTATAATTCATTTATATGACACGTGTAACTTAATTGATGAAGTGGTCAATAATTTAATGCGATCTGAATCTAACTTGGACATTGCCGTGTTTCAGTTGAAATGTTTCATCTGGGTAGAATGCGAACGTGATGTTAGTTCGTAGTTTAATGTATTGGATTAGGGGATTACATGCTGCAACAGCTTTTGCGGCTCTCTAACGATGGTCGCAGGGTCTACATGACTGTAGTGCCTAAAGCAGACCAAGATGCGCCCCATATTGAAAAAAAACATATTGTCGAATGGCTGGTTGCAAATAATGTCGCCAGCTTTTTCCGCTATGAAGAAACTATAGAGTCAGTACTCGGCAAAATTAATGCCTCTAACGATGACTGAAAAGGGGAACCTGACGATGTCGTCGTCGCAGAGCTACGCGATGCGTCGGTCAGCGCCCGTTTCGATGAACAAAAAATGACAGCCTTTTTGCGCGTCAATGGTGCCTGTGGCGGAAATCCCATCAGAGGTAATGATTTGCTCGCTGCGCTCAAAGAAGCGCAGATTGTGCGTGGCGTAAAGAAACAGACGCTGCAAAAGCTGCTGACCGCTTCAGCCCGTCTTAAGCCCGGCGAATATCTGGAAGTGCCTATCGCTGCGGGTAAATGGCCAATCCCCGGAGAAGATTCAAAACTGGCTTACCTTGTACAA
Source organism: Enterovibrio paralichthyis (assembly GCF_019209835.1). NCBI lineage: Bacteria > Pseudomonadati > Pseudomonadota > Gammaproteobacteria > Vibrionales > Vibrionaceae > Enterovibrio > Enterovibrio paralichthyis. Next base: position 47,585 of record NZ_JAHUTS010000003.1, read on the forward strand.
GACAGTAAATCCCGGGTTTTACGACCGCAGGAGCGAGAAGACGGTACGGTTGATATGCGTGACCTCGGAAAGATGATCACCGTACAGGAAGGTCAACCGCTCGCAAAACGTATACCGCCTACCAAGGGGATTGACGGATTTCGGGTTACCGGAGAAATCCTGACCACCACCCCGGGCAGGGATGTGCCAACCCGACTGTTTCCCGGCAGCAAATACAGCGCAAAAGACGAAAATGTGATTGTCGCTGAAATCGCAGGGATGCCCATTCTTCACCCGGACGGTGTGGAGGTTGACAACGCGTTGTGTATGAAATCAGTGACGGTAGCAACCGGCCACGTCGATTTTGAAGGCAGTGTCGTCATTAACGGCGATGTGAATTCGGGGATGAAGGTCAAAGCGACAGGCTCCATCACTGTCGGCGGGGTGGTTGAAATGGCCATGCTCGAAGCGGGTGGAGATATTGTTATCCACAATGGCGTGTTAGGGCGTCAGGTGCAGGCCGATCAGGAGCTGACCACCAGCCTGAAAGCCAAGGGCTCCATTGTGGTCAAATTTGCCCAGTACGCCAATCTGCGCGCGAAGGGTGATATCAACATCAGCCAGCATGCAATGCATTGCCGAACCTTTACTGAAGGAAACTTGGTCGTCTGCGACGATACCAAGCGCCACGGCACCCTCACGGGGGGGAAGCACGTGGCACAATGTGGCATCAAGGTTCTGACTTTGGGGGCTGCTTCCGGGACTGCAACCCATGTTCACGCTTTTACCGGCTTGGGAGATTTATTGGCAAGCACTGCTGGATTGGTCAAAGAGCTTGATCACGAGCACGAGCAGCTAATGAAGGTGAAAGACGCCGAAATGAAACTGCTTCAGCAACCGCCCAACAAGCGCCCTGACGAGTTGATTGAGCGTCTGGCGTGGACCAAGACTCACCACTTCGAGCGTATTGCCGAATTGAAGGCGAAGATGGAAAGCAACGCTTCGGAACTCAGCTCCCTTTATCGCCAGCATGTCATCGAAGTGGTGAAAAATGGCTTCCCCGGAATTCATTGCCAGATAGGGGACAACGCATTGCAAATCAGCCATGAATTGGGGCCTAGCTTGTTGGTGACTAACGGTAAAGAGATCCAAATCGAGCCGCTTTAAACCGGCAGTCACACTGTCATTTTTGACTTTGTTTACAGTGTAAATGGCCACAAACGAAAAAAGCACCGCGAAGGTGCTTTTTGTGTTTTCGCAGGTGAGGGAGGTCAACCGGCCTTTTGCACCTTCCCGTCTTTGAGTGCCTGAAGCACAGCGAGTTTTGGGCCGTCAGCGACCACGGAGCCTTGCTCAACCACAATAATACGGTCAACGACATCCAGCATGCCGGTTTTATGGGTATTCAGGATGAGGGTCTCATCGCGGCGTAATGAGGAGAGTTGCTGCTTGATGTATTGTTCCGTGCGGTTATCCATGGCGCTGGTAGGTTCATCCATCATCAGTACCGGAGGGCGCCCCAACATGGCGCGAGCAATGGCAATCGACTGGCGTTGGCCACCGGACAGCTGGTTGCCGCCTTCACCGACTTGACGCTCAAGCCCGGCGGGATCCCGCTGGGTAAAGGTAGTGACACCGGCGCGGTTTGCCGCATCAATGATGTCTCTGTCATCGGCCAATGGACGACCTAGTGTGATGTTGTCGCGGATAGACCCGAAAAACAACACCGGGTCTTGCGGTACGCAGCCTATATTGCGCCGGATATCGATATTGTGGATTTGGCTGATGTCGGTCTCATCAATTCTTACTGAGCCCTCTGTAGGGCGATACAGGCCCATCAGCAGCCTGCTTAATGTTGTTTTCCCAGAGCCAATCCGCCCGATGATGGCAACCTTCTCACCGGGGAGTATGGTCAGCGAAACATCGCGCAGCGCGGCGACATCGGAATTCGGATAGCTAAAGTTAACCCTGTCGAACTCAATTTTACCGCGAATGATTGGGCGGTGGATGTAGCGTTTGCCCTCTTCCTGCTCAGACGGCATATCCATCAGCTGGCTGATGATCGCCATGGCGGATTTGGCCTGATTGTAACGGGTAGAAAGTAAAGACAGCTGCACCATAGGACCGACTGCACGTGAGCTCAACATGGTTGCCGCAATCAAACCACCCATGGTGAGATCGCCATTGGCAATCAGGTACACACCAAACACAATCATTGAAACGTTAACAAATTGCTGGATAAAACCCGCAGCGTTTTGTACTGAATCTGTCAGGCGACGGGTTTTGATCCCCCAGTTTGCCATGTGGGCGACAGCTTCTTCCCAGCGGTATTGAAACTGGCTTTCCGCACCAAAAAGCTTGATGGTTTCGAGCCCTGCCAGGCTTTCAATCAAGTTGGCGTTTTTCTGTGAGGAGAGTCGGGACCCTTCTTCAATGGTGCGGCGCAGCGGTTTTTGGATAATCATGGCATGGATAACCAGTATCGACACGGCCACAATAGGCACAATCACCAACGGCCCGGCGACTATCCAAATGATGAAAAGGAAAAACAATGCGAACGGCAAGTCTATCAGCGCCGATACCGAGGCCGAGGTGAAGAAATCCCGTATCGATTCAAACTCCTGCATATGCCGCGCGAAGGCGCCGACCGAAGGCGGCCTTGCCTCCATACGGATCCCCATCACTTTCTGGAAGATACGCGCGGAGATCAGCAAATCTGATTTTTTCCCGGATATGTCGATGAAATAACTTCGCAGCATTTTCAACACCAGGTCGAAAATGAAAATCACGAAAACCCCGGTTGCCAGCACCCAGAGCGAGTCGAAGGCAAGATTGGGAACAATTTTGTCGTAGACAATACGGGAAAAGAGAGGCGTGGCAATCGCAAAGGCATTGATAAAAATCGAAGCGATCAGCACATCTCGGTAAATAGAGCGGGACTCCCAAAGTGTACTCCAGAACCAGTGGCCCTGACGCTCCTTGAGAATCTCGGGTGAACGTTCATCATATCTGAACTGCTTTTTCAGCAGGAAAACGCGGCCGAGATACTCTTCATTGAGCAGGTCGATTTTCTTGGTGACCGGTGTGGTTTCCGTCAACGGTTCAACCACCTCTGCTTCACCGGTAGCGTGGTTAATGCTCTGCAGCACGCATGCCTGATTGTCTTTTAACAGCAGGATACACGGGCAGAGCATAGGAGAAATGTTGTTAAGGGGCATGCGGCTTTCTTTGGCGTCAATCCCCGCTCTTTCCGCAGCGCGCGGAAAGAGGAAAGGAGAGAGGTAGCCGTCCGAAATGGGCAAGCCGGATACCAACGCATCCGGAGAGTTGGATTGACCGAAATATCGGCTGACGTACACCAAAGATTGCAGCAGCGGGTCTTTAACCATGATTCTCTGATTTCTTCTCGAAGATAAAACCTTGGAAACCGTTAACGAACAGTTCAGACAGCTTGTTAAGCTGGGCTTCGGTTTCCACTCGGGTAGCGATAGTGGTGATATTCAGGTTGTGCGCGGTACGACATATTGAGGCTAGCACATGGCTTTGCGACTCGTCGTCCAGGTTGCTGGTGTAAGCAAAGTCAATCTTCACGTATGAAGGCTTGAATTTATTCAGGTAATCCAGCGACTGGAAATTGCGTCCATAGTTATCGACACCAAAGCCGAAGTTGAAACGGTGTGCTTGCTCTGTCAGCAAACTGACGTGGTCTGGGTAGCGAACGAAAACACTTTCCGGGATTTCGAAGAACAGACGACCGGCCAGGCTGCGGTGCTTCTGCATGGTCGTAGTCAGCCAGCGAATAAAGGACGCATTGGTAACACTGTTTTGCGTCAGATTGACGGCAACAGGCCCCAGGTTCGCATCATCAGTCAGTCGCTCAATCAAGTGACTGACAACGTAGCGGTCAAAGGATTCGCCAAGCTCGAGTTGCTCGACGGCCCCCAGGAAGTGCGCTGCGCCATAGTAATCAGAGCCTTTCTCAATCGCTGAGAACACCTCTTGGTGGATAACTTTGCTATCCGAGGTTGAGGCTGACTGGAATTTGAACACGAACCACTCATGGGCGATAGCATCAAGGATAAGCGCTTTCCACTGCTGTTTACCCATTGAAGAATCATTGGCGGTCTGGTCAATCATGGACAACGGATGGTTCGGCGTATTACGCGCCTGGGTCAGGGCGTTATCCGCCTGCGCCAAAAGCACGCTCGCATCCCGGTTGTCAGAATTATTGACCGCCAGACCGATGGCGACTTTCGGTGGGCTCAGACCCATCGGATCATGCTGCATGTCGTTGACAATCGCCATGATGCTTTCGCCAATCATTTGCAGATCTTCTGCGCCGCAGTTCGGTGCCAGAATGGCAAACTCATCCTTGGAAATACGTGACGCAGTGCAGTCGGCATCGGTCAGTGTCGTGTTCACTTTCTTGGCAAACTGACTGACCAAGGTGTCGCCCTGTTCAAAGCCCTGGTTGCGGTAGGTGTCTGTGATGAGGTCTACTTTCATCATAATCAGGCCACCGACGGCAGATTCTGCCAGCCAGGATTTCAACTGACCGACAAAGAAACTGCGGTTACCCAAACCGGAAACCGTATCGCGATAAGCGTGTTCACGAAGACGGTCCGCTTCCTTGGCCTGTTGTTCAAAGTAAGCTTCCAGCTGGCTGCTCATTTGGTTGATGGCCTGAACCACGGTTTTCAGTTCTGTGGTCGGTGGGAGTGGGATAGGCTCGCCAAACTTATTGCGCGCGATTTCCCGGGCACGGGAAGTGATGGTTGCCAACGGACGCAGTGAACGGCTTAACTGCAAGCCGATGATCAGCATGGCGGTGACAAACAGGATGCCAATCCAAACACCCAGTTGTACGGTTGAGCGCCACATTTCCTTGTAGGCATAACCTGGGTGAGACACGACTTTTACTTCAGCCAGCTGAAGCCAGCCGCTAGTAAAGGTGCGCTCTTCAGTAATGACAGGGAAAAGGTCTAGCGACGTATACCAGTCAGGTACGCCTTCCACCGTTATCGGGTATTCCCGGACGATTTCACTGCCATCAGACAGCATTTTGAGGCGCACTTCCTGGTAGAAACCGCCATCAAATAAGGCATTAATAACAGATTCAGTAGCGACTTTGTCATCCTGCTCAAGGTAAGGCGCGAGGGCGAGGCCCATCGAGTTAATAGTGTTATTTACCTCAGCCGTTTGCTGGGTAAGGAGAAAATTACGAGTGGTGTTTAGTTCAACCCCTGTCACTGCGAGAATAAGCAGGAAGAATATCGCCAACATCCATGTAAACAATTGCCGGTATAAAGTCATAGACGTTTACCCATCATAGTTTTTGATCGGTCTGTTTAGCTTCACAGAACCCATGCGCGCCCGGAGATCATTCCACAATCCCAGTCGCGAGGAGTTTCCTGCGAGCTCACCTCTACCACGTTCTTTCATGAGCCACAGCCTGCTACCGTTGAAACTGTAAACAGGGAGTAGGTCTCTGCGTTTTGAGGCCTGTTTGATTTCGGGGTCAATATTGTCGAGCAGAACCGGCTCTGAGGACGGCGAGGGATAGTATGCAACCACCATATGAAACTGGTTCAGTTTGATGGCTTTAACGTAGACGAGGCGAAGCTTTTTATCGTCTATCCCTAGCTCCCGGAGAGTGAAATATTTCGCAATACTGAAATCTTCACAATCACCAGCGGCACTTCCCAAAAACTCGAGAGGTGTCGCCCAGTAATCCTTCTTTCCCCACAAGTCGATATCGTTGACAAAGTAGAGCTGATTGAAAAAGTTGTTCACGGCGGAGAGCTTTTCCAGTTCGGAGAGTTCGGCAGATTCGGTGACAACATTTCGCCATGCGGCGACACGTTTACCCGCTCTCTCTCCATAGAAATTCGCCACTTTGTCAATCCATTGCGCATCACTGTTGTTCAGCGCAAACGTCACGATAGACGGCAACAGAAACAGCCCAAACAGTATCGCCCGCTTGCGCATTAGGCTACCTCAACTGTTATTGATTCCGTTGGGTAAAGATGGTCCATGCTTCCTTAAATTCCCCTTTAAAACCTTTTACGCGACCAACAACACGGCGATTGACCAACTGCGTCGTTTCCGTATTGTCCGGCAGCATCAGCGCGCCTTCACCCAGGCCAACGATGTTAACGCGCGCTTCGGGTGCACCTTGCTCGATCAAAATTGACTTTACAGCTTCGGCTCGGCGAACAGACAGGTCTTGATTGTAGTCTTCCGAACCGGGTGAGCTTGTATGTCCTTGAAGTTCAAGCGAGGTTTCGGGGTAAAGCTTAAGGAATTGGGCCATTTTGTCCAGTGCTTCACGGTAAGCAGGTTCGACAATTGCAGAGTTGTTAGCAAACTGGACTCTGATTGAATTGTCACTTTCCAGTAAAAGGTATGTTGGACAGCCGTCATTATCGATAACTGCTGTTAAAGGGGTGTCATCGCATAAATCACGCGCGTTGATCACACCGTCACTGTCGTCATCCAACAAATTGGAACGTTGCTCAGCGAGGGGAGGCGTATCGGCGGAGAGGGAACACCCGCCAAGTGCCAGGAGAATGCTGCTGAATAACAAAACGTGTTTCATGGTTAACCTTCTTCATCAATTACCGGTTCAAGCCATTCTTCCGGTACATCCACTCGCAGGGCATCAAGCAGATTGCCCATGCTGTTCAGGACGCGGTATTTGGCGGTGATGTTTCCGTAGTGGGCATCCAAATAGGAACGCCTTGCTTCAAACAGTTCGTTTTCGGTATTGAGCAAATCCAACAAAGTCCGGCGACCAATCAGGAATTGCTTTTCGTATGCAATGACCGTTTCAGAGGCCGCGTCTACGTGCTCTGCCAGGTATTTCTTTTGTTGCTCTGTCAGCTCGTAGGCACTCCAGGCCAGGCGCGTACTTTCCCGCAAAAGACGTGAAGCATTGTCGTAAATATCTTTGGATTTATTTAGCTGGTAGGCGCTGCGGCGCACATTTGCAGTGTCAGAGCCGCCGTTGTACAGGTTAAATCGTAGCCTGAGCATGGCGCTGAATTCGTCCGTGTTTTCTTCAACACCGTTAGCGTCATTGGTCCAATTTTGGCTGGCTTCAAAGGTGAGTGATGGGTACATATTGCCTTTGTTCTGGCGATACTGTGCGCGCGCCGCTTCAATATCGTAGGTTGCCAGCTTGATCACCGGGTTGTTGGCGTAAGCGACGTCCAGTGCGTCATTAAGTGAGTTGGGCAAATACAGCGCATCCACTTCCGGGTCTACCGGCTCGTCGATCTCAGTGCCAACCAGACGGAAAAACTCGGTACGGGCATCGTCAAGGTTACTGCGCGCCGCCAGCATATTGGAAATAGAACGGGCGACACGTGCCTCTACCTGAGACAAATCCGCCGTGGAGCCAATACCTGATTCAGCGCGGCGCTGAATGTCGGCCAGCATTTTTTCATGCACCTTCACGTTGTCTTCAGACAGTTTAAGTAATTGCTTGGCCAGTAACACGGAGACGTAAGTTTCCGTGACGCGCAAAGACTTGTCCTGAGCGTCTGAGAGCAATTGATGGCGCTGCGCCTCTGCTTCAAACTCTGTGCGGTCGATATTGTTCAGTGCCGTGCCATTCCAGATAAGCTGAGTCAGGCTGATATTGGCATCCTTGCGGTTGAAGTTTTTATCGCCGCTTGCCTTTGTGGTGCTGTTATTAATGCGCTCGTAGCCGTAACCCGCATTCAAATTGACGTCGGGCAGGTAGTCGCCTTGGGCGGCGTCTATCTCTTCCCGGTTACTCATAAAGTCATTGAATGCACTTTTCAGTTCCGGATCGGTTGCCAGCGTGGTGGCGACAGCCTGTTCGACAGACATCGACCAAGCGGGTGCGCACATAGCGCTGACCAGCGATGCAATGGTTAACTTTTTCCAGTTCAAAACACATTCCCCCATGAAAGGCAGCGACAGAACGCCAAATCACCGGGATCTGACCGATCCCTGTTTATGTTTGTTATTCGCGGAGTGCGGATTTCTGCGCTTGCAGTATTGGTTTTAAAAGGTAATCCAGCACGCTGCGTTTTCCGGTAATGATGTCGGCTGATGCCGTCATTCCCGGGATAATCGGTAACTCCTCGCCATCCCCGAGGTTGTTGGACTCGGTTCGGATTTTCACCAGATAGAAACTGTTACCTTCTTCATCCTGAATGGTATCGGCGCTGATCGTTTCGAGTATCCCGTTCAAGCCGCCGTACACGGTAAAATCATAGGCACTGAATTTAATTACTGCGTCGAGGCCTGGCCGTAAAAAGGCGATATCCTGCGGGGCGATCTTGGCCTCAATCAGCAGGTTGTCTTCACTCGGCACGATTTCCACCAAATCCATACCCGGCTGGATAACGCCGCCTACTGTGTTGACGTGCAATTTCTTAATGGTGCCGTCCACCGGGCTGACCACCACGGTTCGCTCTACCCGGTCAGCCAGGGTCACGCGGGTTTCGGTCATCGCCAGCAGTTTGTCTTCCACATCACTTAAGCGCTCTTGCTGCTCTGCGCGGAATTTCAGCGCCACATCAATGTGTTTGAACACCATTTCCTGCAAGGCAGAGCTGATTGAGGGCAGTGACAGTTCCGCGGTCGACAACTCCCGTTTGGTGTCGTTGACCTGGCGCTGCAATTTCAACAGATCGATTTGTGGTACCACACCTTCATCTGCCAAGGGTTTGGTGATGGAATACTCTTCCCGGGCATAGTTGTAGCTTTGACGGAGGTTTTGAACCCGAGCCTTCACCTCAATCAACTCCTGCTCCTTTTGACGGATTTGTTGAGCCGTTACTGAAAGCTGGTTTTGCAGGTTGTTGAGCTTGTCCCGGTATTCCGCCCGCTGGCGAGACACCACGGCGCGGTGCTCTTCAATAAAATCCGGTTCAAAGACCAATTCGTTGCTTTTGACGGACACCGATTTTTGCCAGTTAGCCACGTCCACTTCCGGATTGACGGACACGGAGTTGAGCAGGGTGCTGAGTTTAACGGCATCCCCTTGCAAACTGGTCAGTTCCTGTACCCGTTCACGGAAGTCTGAACGGAACATGGTGTCGTCGATCAGCAAAAGCTGCTGACCTTTTGTCACGCTGTCGCCCTCGCGTACCAACAACTCCTTAACCAGACCGCCTTCAAGGTTCTGTACCACCTGGAGCTGGGAAGAAGGGATCACCTTTCCCTGACCAACAGTGACTTTGTCCAATTCCGCATACGCTGCCCAAACGGCGGAAACAGTGATAAACAGTGCGATCACCCACAGCAGCACCCGGGCACTTTTAGGTGAAGTGAGCAGCAAGGCTGCCGTTTTGTCATCGATATAATCAAGGTGCTCATTGGCAGGCAGTCTGGTTTCAGACTGTTTATTTGTTGTCATTGTTTTCTCGACCATGAATTCCACTAAAGCACTTATAAAAGCGTAGTTTATCTATCGGATTCTCACTAATTGCGAACAGTGTACCGATATTGAGTAGGCGCTTTTTTCTCAATGGAGAGAATGCAGGAAAGGAGCGTGAAGCCAGTCTGTGAGCGGAATGATGTAAAAAAGGGCTGAGATCAGCCCTTGAAATTTTCTTTGTCCAGATGGTGCTTTTTTAGTTTTTCATAGAGTGTTTTGCGGGCAAGACCTAGCTCGTTTTGTACTTCTTTGAGCATGCCGTTATGCCGGTTAAGCGCATCAAACAATATAGCGCGTTCGACTTTGAGCAAGCGGTCGGAAAGGGTGTCATGCTCCTTATCCTGTCCATCCCCCTGTGCATCATCGAGGGAAATTTCGCCCATCAACACCCAGCGTTCTGCAAAGGTTCGCAGCTCTCGCACATTGCCGGGCCAGGAATGTTGCAGCAGCATCGCTTTGTGGTCGGCATCCACACTTGGCGGGGCAACCCCGAAGCGTGACGCAATGGTGCGGACAAAGTTCTGGCACAGCATGATCACATCCTCTTGCCGTTCGCGCAAAGGAGGGAAATGGAGCTTGAGCGTCGAAAGCGATTGGTAAAGCGCCGGATTAAACTTGCCTTGCCCGGCGCTTTGGGCCAGATCAACCCGGCTTGAAGCAATGATCCGTGGGCGTTCATCCGTTGCCAGCAACTCAGAGAGCCGGGCCTGCGATTTTGCTGGCAGGGCTTCGATGCCGTCGAGAAAAAGGGTGCCTTTTCCCGCCGCCGCCACCTTGCTGTTTTTATAACCTGGCAGGGTCGCGAAACCGTGCTGATCGGAGCCAAAAAGCTCGATATCCAACAGGGCTTCCGGGAGCTGGCGGCATTTTACGGCCACAAACGGCTCGTCTTGCCGGTTTCCCTGATCATGGATTAGCCGCGCAGCCAGTTCTTTCCCGGTGCCGCGTTCACCCTGTAGTAGGATGTCTCCGGTCTGATCTTTTTGGTAAAACACTGTCCGGCGTAGCAATTTGACAGATTCCGAATTCCCCAGAATGCGGGGGCCGGGGGCGCTTTGGGTTTCCAGTTCGCGTTTCAGTTCGCGGTTTTCCAGTACCAATGCGCGCTTTTCAATGCCCCGACGCAACACATCCATCAGGTGATCGGTTGAAAAGGGCTTCTCCAGAAAGTCATAGGCACCTTTTCGCATGGCGGATACCGCCGTTGAAATGTCGCCGTGCCCTGTCAGCATCACAATCGACAATTCCGGATCGATGCCCAGTGCGTGTTGTAAAAACGCCATGCCATCCATGACAGGCATGTTGATGTCCGAAATGATGACACCTTCAAACGCATTGTTCAGTTGGCCTAATGCTTCTTTGGCTGAAGCAAAGGCCCTTGCGTGAAAGCCCTCAATGTCGAGTGTTTGGCTCAGGGCGTCCCGAATAGAACGCTCGTCATCAATGATCCATATTTCCGGGGTCATTGGGTTGTTCTCCTTCATAGAGCCGCTGCAAACTGATGGTGAATTCGGCACCGCCACTGGCGTGATCGCCGACCTGCAGGGTACCGCCAAAGCCTTCAATAATCCGGCGGCAAATTGTCAGGCCAAGGCCGAGACCATCCCGTTTGGTGGTGTAGAACGGGGTGAATACCTGCTTTTTAGAGTCATTGTCGAGTCCGGCACCGTTGTCCCATACGTGAATGGAAACCCGGTCGAGAAAGGTTTCGACAGTAATGCCGATTTCCGGCATCGAGGCATGTTCAACTGCGTGGGAAGCGTTGTTAAGCAGGTTAAGAATTACCTGTTCCAGTTGCACCGTATCGGCATTGACGATTATCCCTTTTTCCGGCTTGTGGCAGGCTATCTGGATCCCTTTCTTGATAAAGCTGGCCGAAGAGAGTTTTAGCGATGCCGACAGCACATCGTCCAGGTTGGCGCGGGCTTTGCCTCCGGCATTTTGCTTGCGGGCGAAGATCTTAAAGCGGGCAACAATGTCTGCCACCATGCCAATCAATTCGTTGAGCGTAGTGAGGTTCCCTTTCACCGCATCAAAACGTTCCTTTTCCATCAGTTTGATGCTGTTTTCGGTGTAGGTGCGCATCGCCGCCAGCGGCTGGTTGATTTCATGGTTGATACTGGCGGAAAGCTCGCCCAGCATGGCAAGCTTGGCGGCCTGGATCAGTTCGTTTTCTGTCTGGCGCAGCGCTTTTTGGGTTTCTTCATACTGGGTGATGCTTTCGCGGAGTTTGGCGTTGGTATCTTCAAGGCTCGCTGTACGTGAAGCGACCTTTTGCTCCAGCTCATCATTGAGTAGGGCCAGTTTGCGCTGGGCTTTCACGGTTTGCAGCCAAGCGGTAAGCACCAGAGCCAACAGCACGTAGAAGGTGGAAAACAGCAGCACAGACTGAATCACGATCGGCCATGCCTGACTGGTAGGGGTAAACCCATAAATACGCCAACCCGCACTGCCTAGATCGGTGCTGGAGACCAACACATGCTCCCGGCCGATTTCTTCATACCCGATGTCGAGTGTGGTTAAGGGCTCTATCTCTTCCAACTCATGGTAGGCAGTGAGGCTTTCCAGTGTGGATTTACCGTATCGGCGCGAGTCACGGATAGCGGCTTTTTGCGTCTCGGTCAGAATGGGCAGTGTTTGGTAGAGCCATTCGTCACGGGAGCTGTAGAAGACGACGCCCAGCGGGTCGGCAATCAGATAGTCGAATTGCTGCTGATCCCAGATGCGGTCAATGATGGACAAATCGACTTTCAAGGTGAGGACACCGCTGATGGTGTCGCCGTCCCATACCGGGTAAGAAAAGTAGTAGCCGCGTTTATCAGACACCACGCCTAACGCATAATAGCGGCCTTTGTTGCCTTCAATGGCTTGTTGGAAGTATGGGCGGTAGCTGTAGTTGTAACCGACGAAGCTGCTGTCGCTGGCAAAATTACTGGCTGCCAGTGTCTGGCCCTCTTCGTCCATCAGATAGATAACATCGCTGTTTAAGCGGGCGTTCCAGTCTTCGAGCAATTGATTGGTGCCGCTGGATAAGCGTTTGCTGTTAGGAACACGGAGCAACCGCTTTAAGCGTGGATCAGTAGAAAGGACAACGGGAATTTCGCTGTATCGCGCCAGTTCGGCAGCGAGCTTCTCCTGTAACTGGAAGACATCGTTTTCGATATCTTTGATAAAGCGCTTTTCAACCGAATAATAGGTGAAAGCCGCCACCATTGCGCCCAGGGCAATCCCGAACAAAGTGACGGCGATAATAAAGGAGTGTCGGCGCATGGCTTCCCTGCATGTGTGTGGTGCTTTCTGGATGAAGAGTGCCGGTAACACGCACTGTTCCTGTCTATCTTGGGCAAATTCGCTTGAGAAATGCCATCGGTCACCTCACAATGGCGAAAAACGTATTCGGAGCACCACGATGGATTTGTATGATATTCGCAGAGAATATAACCAAGGCGGTTTGAGACGCAAAGACCTGCCGGAAAACCCTGTTCAATTCTTTGAGCACTGGCTCAAACAAGCCATTGATGCCAAGCTTCCAGACCCGACAGCCATGACAGTGGCGACTGTTGACGAAAATGGCCAGCCTTTTCAACGTATTGTGCTGCTAAAACATGTCGGCAGTGATGGTTTCATCTTCTATACCAACCTCGGTAGCCGTAAAGCAAAACAACTGGCCCATAATGCCAAGATAAGCCTCCATTTCCCCTGGCACCCTCTTGAGCGACAGGTGCACATCATGGGGCGCGCTGAAAAGCTGAGTAAGCTGGAAGTGATGAAATACTTCCTCTCCCGTCCAAAAGAAAGCCAGCTTGCCGCATGGGCGAGCCGCCAGAGTGAGCGAATTACCGCGCGTTCCGCACTTGAGTCCAAATACATGGAGCTCAAACAGCAGTTTGAGAAAGGGGAAGTGCCGGTGCCGACATTTTGGGGAGGCTTCCGTGTTAAGCCTGAAGCATTCGAATTCTGGCAAGGTGGTGAGCACCGCCTGCATGACCGCTTCGTTTACCAGGACGAAGAGAACGGAAAATGGGATATTGAGCGCTTAGCGCCATAAATTGCAAAAAAGCAGCTTCGGCTGCTTTTTTTGACCCTGTTTGTTTGCCGCAATTAGTTGGCCAGCACCATCGTGAGTTGTTGGTTGAGCAAAGAGGCAGGGATTTTACACCCAACCCCGAGCTCTAACGCCTTGTCTACGATTTCTGTCTTACTGCCCGCGCCCAGCTTCACCCGTAAATTGGCAAAATGGTTTTCTACGGTTTTGACCGACACTCCGAGTGCGTGCGCAATAAACTGTGGCTTTTTGCCATAAAGGTGAAAAAACAGCACTTCAGATTCGCGGTTGGAAAGATGGACGGACAAGTCAGCCCTGTGGGTTGAAAAGGCAGCGTCGCCTTGTCCTTCAAAGGCTTTGCACAACCATTGTCCCACTTCCAGCATCGGGTTTTCATCCAGTGGCTGACCATGAAAAATGGTGCCCAATACACGCCCACAGTCATCTTTCCAAAGGATTTTGGTAAAGACATGGGCTTGCCAGTCTCCGTTTGCGTAGGGGTGGATGTTCAGGACACGCATAGGGCGTCCGGTTGCCAGAACCTGTTTATCCTGCTGCTGGAACCTGGCGGCGCAGCTTGCCAATCTCCCGGGTAAATCATCGTCTGTTTGCCCGACCAAAGCATTGGGTGAGCTGACCCCAACCAGATTGGCGTAGGCTTTATTCACGTGAACAAACCGGGACTGCGTATCCTTGCATCCCCAGCATCCCGGGAGTTGCTCGAACAGGGCAATAAGTTGTGTAGGGGGGAGGGCTTGGTCAAACATAGCTGTAGGATGCTTACTTATAGGGCGATGTATTGTAAATTGGATGTATTTTACAGTAAAAATATGAAAATTAAGAGTTTTATAGCATAAAAAAACCGGCTCGTAGGGAGCCGGTAAAGACAAGTCTTACTCAAATCGAGTATTTCCTGTTCGACGTGTAGAAGAGGCCACTCATTTCCGTGCTCGAGGGTTTGGACACGGGAGCAAGTGGTTCACCGAGGTAAATTTCAGTGATGAAACTGCGGGATAACCAAGTACCCCGCTGTTCGGAAAACACTATACTCAGCAGCCAGAAAACCGGACAGGGGGGGATTGGACTATTTTGTAATTTATTGATTAATCAGTTTCTTATTAGAGAACTTGATCGCGTTTTTAAGATGTACAGACAATGGTGTCTGGGAAATTGTCCATTGGCAAAAACAAAGAAAAAAAGCCCGCATCAGCGGGCTTTAGGGACTATGTTGTGTCAGGACTAGATATTGCGGACGACGCGGAAGCCCAGATAGTTCGCGCTAAGGTCGGATTTCAGCTCTAATCGTTCGGCAACACGGGCGCTGCTTGGCGAGAAGCTCCAGGCGCCTCCACGTGCGACCGGTGCTTGACTTTCCGCCCATTCCCATACGTTGCCCGCGGTGTCATAGACACCAAATGGGTTGGCTGGGAAGCTGCCCACCGGAGACGTACTTTTGTTTGACCACACAGTGCCGCTCCAACCTGTGTTGGCGTTACCAACACCAATGTCGTCGCCCCACCAGTAATCAGACTCGCTACCAGCACGTGCTGCGACTTCCCATTGCACTTCTGTTGGCAGGGAGTAGTCAAATCCAGTTTGTTTGCTCAGCCAGTCAGAATATGCTTTCGCATCGTCTTTCGTGATACACACCACTGGAGAATTTTCACTTTGGTCAAAACCCGGTTTGCGCCAGTGATGGTTGAGCATTTGCTTGGACTCACCGTTCATCAGCGTGGTGCAACCCTGGCCTTCTTCCGCATCCGTGACATATCCGGTGGCGGCGACAAACTCTCCAAACTGCTTCACGGTAACCGGAGTTGCCGCAATCGAGAAAGGTTGATCAACCAAGACAGGCTGTTGGGCTTCATAGCCTACGCGGTACTGGCCCGCGCCAATGACCACCATTTTAGGTGCCTGATGGTTGTTAGAAAGTTTGTCAGCGAATTGCTTTCCCGGCTTTGGACGATTCTCCTGTTCGCGCAGGTTAGCCCAAATTTCAGAATCCTTATTCATGTACATTTGGCGGCTGTACGCTTCAAACCCAGGCTTTTCGACAGTCAGTTGGTGTTGACCGGCGGGCAGCATGATTTCGACCGGTGTTGAGCCGTAAGTCACACCGTTGATCGTCACATTGTCTTCGTAACGGTTAGAACGGATTTTGACGTTAACCCAGCGTTTTGCCTGCTGCTTGGTGGCCTGCTTCGCAGTAGTAAAAGGTTCTTCTACACAGTAACGCTCAGCAAAATCAAGCAGCTTACATGCTGCATTTTCGTCCGGCTGGCTGCGCATTTCTGCCTGCATACGGGTGATGTAGCGGTTGGTACCACTAAAGCCACTATCAACCACATTGCTGTTCATTACATGGATATTGAATGACACGCGGTTCGCGTTCAGTTTTGCTGTTGTGGATTCGGTGACGTTATCCAGAACCTGCGACTGGAAGGTGTTCACTGCCTTTTGCATGGTCAGTGTCTTACCTTGGTTTGCACACGCTGCGAGCGTCATTGATTCGCTACAGGTGATGGTGTGAACCACTTCAATAGTGTCGGCGAAAGTCAGTTCTTGACGAAGGCGTTTAACACGCGCTTCTTTTTTCGCTTCCTGCAGATTTTCGAGTGTACTGACCAACAGTTGTTTCTGACGGTTTTCACCTTCAACAATGCGCTGTTGTTCAGAAATAGCCTGATCATTTACCAACGTCGCTGCCTGGTTTTCTTTTAACGCATTCCATGCAACTTGGTAATCGTCTCTGTACTGAGTAAGGTCGGTATCAGGATTTTCAATCAGTCGACGGAATTGCTCGTCCAATCGTTCTTGTGCCTGAGTACGCTTCTTTTCAAGCTCAATAGCTTTAGTCGCCAGCGTTTCGCGCTCTGTTAATAACGCTTCCAGCTTATCTCTCTGCGTTTGGAGGTTTTCGGCATGTGCGCTAATTTCACTTCTTTTATCAGCTAGCTTCTGCTCCAGCGCAACCACAGGATCGTTGGTTGCGACAGTGGCCTCATTGGCAAGCGGTTGACTACTAAGAAGTATCGGCGATAACGCGAATACCAACGCGGTGATGCGATTACTTTTCATATGTCCCTTGCTTATTCTCAATACCTACCGATACCAAGTCCTTAGATATAACGTGGGCTTGGTATCAAAAAGCCTGTCCCAAATTTGTAGATTAACATGGAAATGATAAATAGCTTTCCGATGTTACTCATTATTTGACGTTTATCGTTATTCTTCAATTCTGATGTTTTGCCAAATAACCCAATAAATTTTATCTACTTTTGTCGCACTAAGAAATAACTCATTTAATTGTAGTTAAACTTTCAGAAATGCCATTTTATTTGACGTTCACAAGCATAATTTCCGCCATTTTATTGACGGGACTTTGAATTAAACTGAATCGCGCGTGTGAAATAACAAATAAATGAAAGGGCAAAGATCCGGTTTCACCGGAACGATGATCATGAAATGATCCTGTGGCTGAACCCTTGAAAGCATGATCAAGCATTGATGATGATGTAAATCGATGAAGTGGTGCGATTAATGCTAACAATATCATTGATTTGAGAGTTGTGTTGCCGCCAGGTTAGCTTTGGTCCGATGACCGGAAGACGATCTTAAGCGCCGGAAATGTCGAGATCCTGCACAGTTTTCAAATCGAAATGACAAATGCCGTAGTTTGTACCACTCTTGATCATGTTTCCGTTGCGATTTCGCTTCTCGTTAAGTGGGTCGGCGTGGCAAAATAGCCCGCAGTATTGTTGTTGTTTTTGATTACTATGGCATCCGAATTGAAGCACTCACAGGTTATGGCGTTGCCTAACCACCCGTCGTTGCATGCACATGACTACCGTCAGGTGGTGATTGGTCTGCAAGGACAAACTGAGTTTGAGCTTTCCGGGCGCGGCAGCCTTGTCGGGCCGGGTCAGGGGTGTCTGGTATCTGAATCCGAACTGCATTCTTTCTCCGGCGTCGGCCAGAATGAGATACTGGTGATTAATCTGCCCGCACCTGTACTGGTGGGTGAGCTGGGGATGAAGGACCGTATGGACCGCCTTTTCGACCGCGATGCCTACTTCCAGCTCGACAGCCAGGCTCAAACACTGGTTAAAGCCCTGACAACCGAGATGATTGCCAATCCGCACGATGAAATGCTGGGACGCGCCTGCGCAGACACCCTGCTTTGTGTCATGGAGCGGCATTTTCGTGATCAAATCGCCCCGCGCCGCCATGGTCATCGTCTGAACATGGACATCATCGATCTGTATATCCGCAAACACATCAGTCGCAAAATCAGCGTTGCCCAGTTGGCAGGCTCGGTTTTCCTGGCCGAAAGCCAGTTTCATCAGCTGTTCAAAACCCAGACCGGTGTAACGCCGCATCAATACGTATTGAAAAAACGCTTTGAAATGGCGCAGGAGCTGCTTTGTAACAGTCAGTTAAACCTTGCACAAATCTCAGACAGCTGTGGTTTTGCGTCCCAAAGTGGATTTACCTCAGCCTTCACCCGCTATTTCGGCATTTCCCCATCCCGTTTCCGCCAGCAACACTGATCTAAATCATTAAAAAGCAAGAAAACTTGTTATGCGCAGGCAGAGGCGATGGTTCTCTGTTTGTTAATCATCGGACTTTTTTGCAATAATGCCGCAGAATTTTGAAAGACTCACCGGCACCTCATACCTAGAATCGGTCGTTAATCTAACATATTAGTAACATTTGCCACTGCCTCGTGGTATCAAGGAGAGAGGAATCTGCTTATGTTAAAAGCGACCGATGTGTTGGTGCCAAGTTACCTTGAGCAACCCACGGCGGCTTTATGGCCTGAAATTTCAGCACACTACTGTGTTGATGAAGGTGCGTTGCTCGAGTCGTTGCTGCCTCTTGCCACGCCCGCTGACGATGAACGCCGCCAGATGGATAAAACGGCAACATCCCTGATCGAGCGTGTCCGCGCCGATAAAACGGCAGTGCAGATGATTGATGCATTGCTGTTGGAATACAGTCTGGATACCCGCGAAGGCATTTTGCTCATGTGTTTGGCTGAGGCTTTGATGCGTGTGCCGGACACCAAAACTGCAGATGCATTGATCCGCGATAAGCTCGGTGTGGCGGATTGGAAAGCCCATTTAAAAAGCTCCGAATCCCTGTTCGTAAACGCATCTACCTGGGGGCTGATGCTTACCGGAAAGGTAGTGAGCATTGATGAGCAAAAAGAGGGTGGCGCCGGTAAAGTCATCAATAAACTGGTGAACAAGATGTCCGAGCCTGTTATCCGTCAGGCGATGCACCAGGCCATGAAGATCATGGGGCACCAGTTTGTGCTGGGGCGCAACATCAATGAAGCCCTGGATAACGGCAAATCCAATCGCCAGAAAGGCTTTACCTACTCCTTTGATATGTTGGGTGAAGCGGCGCTGACCATGGAAGATGCGCGCAAGTATTTTGATGACTACATGACGGCAATCGAAACCGTCGCGCAGCAACTCAACGTTGGCAATGCACCGGCGCCGTCAGTATCTATCAAGCTTTCTGCGCTTCACCCCCGCTATGAAGTGGCCAATGAAGATCGCGTTATGGGCGAGATGTTTGACATCGTCCTGCGTCTTCTCAAACGTGCCCGCGAGCTGAAAGTGGCGATTACCATTGACGCCGAAGAAGCGGATCGCCTCGAACTCTCCCTGAAGCTGTTTGAAAAGCTCTTCACCCATCCGGATATCAAAGGCTGGGGCGGTTTCGGTCTGGTGGTTCAGGCCTATTCCAAGCGTGCTTTGCCGGTCATCGTCTGGCTGGCAGCGTTGGCGAAAGAAAATGGCACAGTGATCCCGATGCGTCTGGTGAAAGGCGCGTACTGGGACAGCGAGATCAAATGGTCACAGCAGCGTGGTTTGCCGGGTTACCCGGTTTACACCCGCAAAGAAGCGACCGATGTGGCCTACCTTGCCTGCGCACGCTTCCTGCTTTCAGAACACGTAAAAGGACTGATCTTCCCGCAGTTTGCCAGCCATAACGCCCATACGGTTTCTGCAATCAATGCGATGGCGCGTCACGATCACTACGAGTTCCAGCGCCTGCATGGCATGGGCGATGCCCTGTATAACCATGCGAAATCCATGTTCGGCCAATCAGTACGCATCTATGCGCCTGTGGGCAGCCACAAAGATTTGCTGCCGTATCTGGTGCGCCGCCTGCTGGAAAACGGCGCCAACAGCTCTTTTGTTCACCGTCTGGTGGATGCGGCCTGTCCGATCAGTGATCTGACCCAACATCCGGTCGATACCCTGTTGTCACGTCCGACATTGCACAATTCCCGTATTCCGTTGCCACTGGCGATCTTTGGTGAGGAGCGCGCGAATTCGAAAGGGGTCGCGACGGATATTGAAAGCGAATGGGCGGCTTATCAGGCTGAAGTGCAGCCTTTCATGCAAACCAAATGGCAGGCAGGCCCCATCATCAATGGCGACCGTCTGGTGGGTGATGAACACACCGTGGTTGCGCCCTTTGATCACAAACTTGTTGTCGGTTCACTGAACTGGGCGACAAAAGATAATGCGGATGTGGCACTGGACGTTGCGGCATCCAATGTGGATGGCTGGCGCGCCCTGACTGCTAAAGAACGCGGTAAGTACTTACTCGCGCTGGCTGATAAGCTGGAAGAGAACCTGGGTGAGCTGGTGGCCATTTGTCACCGCGAAGCGGGCAAGACGATTCACGACAGTATTGATGAAGTGCGTGAAGCGGTCGACTTTCTGCGCTACTACCCGGTACAGGCTGAAAAAATCGAAGGTGATCTCACCTCGTTTACACGTTTCGATGGTCAGCAAGTGACACTGCGCCGTGAAGGTCGTGGCGTATTTACCTGTATCAGCCCGTGGAACTTCCCGCTGGCTATTTTTATCGGCCAAATCTCAGCAGCATTGGTCGCGGGTAACACCGTGGTTGCCAAACCGGCTGAGCAAACCTCACTGATTGCATTCCGCACTATCGAATTGTTGCTTGAAACCGGCATTCCTGCAGGGGTTATTCACCTGTTGCCGGGTTCTGGTGCCACCATTGGCAGCGCATTAACCAGTGATGATCGTATCGCGGGTGTGGCCTTTACCGGTTCGACACCAACCGCGCAACGCATCAACCGTACCTTGGCTTCACGTCAGGCGTCACCGGTGCCATTCATTGCAGAAACCGGCGGGCAAAACGCCATGCTGGTGGACAGTACCGCCCTGCCAGAACAAGTGGTGCGCGATGTACTGCGTTCGGCGTTTGCTTCTGCTGGTCAGCGCTGTTCGGCGCTGCGAGTGCTGTATGTACAGCAGGACGTGGCAGATCGGGTTATCAATCTCATTAAGGGGGCGATGGCTGAAATGCGTGTCGGCTTGCCGTATCTGCACTCCACAGATGTTGGCCCTGTGATTGATGATGTGGCGCAGGACAAGTTGCAAAACCATATCGATCATCTGTTCAAAACCGCGAAATTTATTGCCAAGGCACCGATGAAAAGCGAGACCCGTGCCGGTACTTACATTGCGCCAATCGCATTTGAAATCGGCAGCATCGCGGCGCTTAGCGAAGAGCATTTCGGCCCAATCCTTCATGTTGTCCGCTACAAAGCCGATGCGCTTGATAGCGTGATCAACGACATCAACGCAGCAGGCTTTGGGCTTACCCTTGGTGTTCACAGCCGCAACGAAAGCACCTACTGCCACATCGAATCGCGTGCACGTGTCGGTAACTGCTACATCAACCGCGATCAGGTAGGTGCAGTGGTTGGCGTACAACCGTTTGGCGGCCAGGGGCTGTCAGGGACGGGTCCGAAAGCGGGTGGGCCGCACTATCTCTATCGCTTCACGAAAGAAGAGGTGGTGGCATGAGCAAGGGAGTGCAGGAAATGAATGAAGTGATGACATTGGCAACCCAGTGCCTGGCGGTTTGGGAAGAGTGGAATGCAGAGGGCGTGGACAGCCGCGCCAAGCATCTGGCGGAATGGGCGGACAACCTGGCCATGCGCGAAGGCGACTTTGCGCTCGCGGCAGACATGATCCGTTTCCATCTTAACCAGGCAAACACGCTGATTGCGCCGGTTCACCTGATGCCGGGGCCAACAGGCGAAACAAACGAACTTTACACCGCAGGCAGGGGGCTGTTTGTGGTAACCGGGGACGAGACGCTGTCGCTGATCGCCCTGACCGGACAACTGGCTGCAGCGCTGGTGACCGGAAATTGTGTGCTGGTCGCCGTACCGGCCGCATTGAAACATGATGCTGACGCATTGTTGGGCGATCTGGTGAAAACCGGTGTGCCCAGCCGTCTGGTATCACTGATTGATGTTGAAACCTTGGACACCGCGATTACCTCAGCCCCCTTAAGCGGGTTTGCTGCTGTGGCAAACGTATCCAACCTGATTGAACTCAATCGTAAACTGGCAGCGCGGGATGGCGTATTGGTGCAGTTCGTTGCGGAAGACGACGCCCAAAACCTGCCTCTTGTCGCCTCGCCAACCTATTTGCTCCGGTTTATTACCGAGCGAACCAGAACCATAAATGTCACTGCAGTAGGGGGCAATGCCACCCTGCTCGAATTAGGCAGTGGCGAACATTAAAACTACGCGGAATTAGGCACGCAGAGCCTTTGGCTCCAGTGTGCCTTCACTGTCTGGTGACAGTGGGGGCACTTGGGGGTGGGGTTCCTTTTGTGCTTTGTATTGAGAGGGAAAAACCATGATAGAAAACAGCTTTGCAATCAGTGCCACGTTTATCGTGTACCTGATTCTAATGCTTGCCATTGGGGTATACGCCTACAAACGTACCTCCAACTCGGAAGACTATTTTTTAGGTGGACGTTCACTGGGCCCTTGGCCTGCGGCACTTTCTGCCGGGGCATCAGACATGAGTGGCTGGCTGCTGCTCGGTCTGCCGGGTTATGCGTATGCAGCAGGTATTGAATCCCTGTGGCTGGCGGGTGGCCTGTTAGCGGGTACTTACTTAAACTGGTTGATTTGTGCAAAGCGCCTGCGCACCTACAGTATCGAAGTGGACAATGCGCTGACTATCCCCGAGTTCCTGTCGCGCCGCTTTGAAGACAACTCCAAACTGCTGCAAACCATTTCAGCCTTCTTCATTCTGCTGTTCTTCCTTTTCTACACCAGTTCAGGTCTGGTAGCCGGTGGTAAGCTGTTTGAAACGGTATTCGGCCTGGAATACAGCACCGCGGTAATTGTTGGTACCGTGTGCGTGGTTTCTTACACCCTGTTTGGTGGCTTCCTTGCGGTATCCTGGACGGATTTGGTGCAAGGTCTGCTGATGGCAGCAGCGCTGATGATTGTACCAATCGCGACCATGGATGGCGCATTCACTGCGCTGCCGGGCGCTCTGGAAGCGAAAAACCCAGAGCTTCTGACACTGTGGAATGACATCAGCGGCGAACCGTTGTCAGCGGTGGCTATTCTGTCTCTGGTTGCATGGGGTCTGGGTTACTTCGGCCAGCCACACATTCTGGCGCGTTTCCAGGCAACCCGCAGCAACAAAGACATCACCACCGCCCGCCGTATCGCGGTAGGCTGGAGTGGGCTGTCGATGGCTGGCGCTATCCTGATCGGTCTGGTGGGTATCCTTTATGTGGACAAACACCTGGGCGGTGAACTGGCAGATGGCGAAACCATCTTTATGTACCTGGTTAACGCTGCATTCCACCCAGTGGTAGCGGGTATCCTGCTGGCGGCTATCCTTGCGGCGGTGATGAGTACCGCAGACTCCCAGCTGCTGGTTTCCTCTTCTGCACTGGCGGAAGACTTCTACAAGCAAGTATTCCGTCCGAACGCGTCTACCAAAGAAGTGGTCATGGTTGGCCGTTTTGCCGTGATCGGTATCTCTGTGATTGCCCTTGTGCTGGCGATGAACCCTGAAAGTTCGGTGTTGGGTCTGGTGTCCTACGCTTGGGCTGGCTTTGGTGCAGCCTTTGGTCCTGCATTGTTGCTGAGCCTGTTCTGGAAAGACATGAACCGCAACGGCGCGCTGGCGGGTGTGGTAATCGGTGGTGTGACTGTCGTGGTTTGGAAACAGCTGACTGGCGGCATTTTCGACCTGTATGAAATTGTCCCAGGGTTTATCCTTGCATCGCTGGCTATTGTCCTTGTGAGTAAGGCAACCGGTGGAGCACAGGCTTCTGTGATGGAAAAATTTGACGATTATGAGCAGAGCCTCAAAACCCTGCCATAGCTGATAATTCATTGAACCGAGGGACGCGAAAGCGTCCCTTTTTTATTTCTAATCATGTAGTTAGGCAAGCTTCTGAAGCAAGCTAACAGTTTTGCCATAAATAAGACTGATTATCGTATTAATGACAAATTTGTCACATACGAGAAATGTCAACTAGAGTTAGTAGCGGGGACGTGTATCTGAAGCATTGATGGCGCGTTGGAGCCTTGAAAACCGCGGATTTGGGTAGAAGTGAGGACATTGCTATGGCCGGCAAGATGATCATCACAGAACTCGATGGGAATGCCATCATCTTTGCACCGGACGGCAGTGTCCGGGCGGCTGAGCTTTATGCCGAACTTAAGCCAGAAGAAGTACTGGTGACCGAAAATGGCAGTCAGGCGTTATTAAAAGAAAACGGTGAGCGGGAAATCCGCGTCAATGCCAACAGTGGTTTTCGTTTCGAAACGCCCCCGGATGCAGATGCCGCAATCAATGCCCTGCAACGCGATGTTGAAGAGGGTGAAGACCCTACCGAAAACGCCGATCCTGCCGCAGGCCAAAGCACGACCACATCTAGTTTTTTTGTCGCTGGCGATGTCAGCATCCAAAACGGGGCTTCATCAGGAAAAACGGTCTCTGAACTGCTTGAAGAATCCCAGGGCGAACAAGCGGATGACGTTGAATCCCTGACGGCCGACGTATTGTCCAGCCCGCAGCTGGGTTCACTCTCAACCCTGCAGCGTCTTTTCTACGAGCGCCTGCTTGAAGCGCAAAATGAAGAAACCACCGTCGCAGCAACTCCTGCGCCGCAAACGCCTGCTCAAACTGAAACCACAGAAGAAAACGAAGCCCCAACCGTCTCACTCAGTATGCAGGCGGTCACCGAAGAAGCGGTTTCCGAAGGCCAGGCGGTAGCCAACATTAACGCGGCAGATGCCAACAATGACAGCTTGAGTTACGCGTTGGTCGGTGACGGCGAAGGCTATTTCCGTATCGAAGGAAATCAGGTTGTCCTGACACAGGCGGGTGTGGATGCGGTAAACAGCGACACGCTTTCACTGACTGCGATGCAAGTTGAAGTGGAAGTCAGTGATGGCGAGTTTACCGTCCGGGCAAGTGGACAGCTGGTGGTCAATCAGGTGAATGACAATGCACCGGACGTGGTGATATCGGCAAATACACTCACTGAAGAATCCGTCAGCACTGCCACCGTGGTCGCCACCGTCACGGTCACAGACGCTGATGAAAACGGCACATCCGTGTCGCTCACCAACAACAGCAATGGTTACTTTGTGTTGAGTGGGGAGCAGGTTCTGTTGACAGAAGCCGGTGTGGCGGCGGTCAACAATGACTTGCTGGTGCTGAGCACTCTGTCGCTGTCTGTCTCTGCTACGGACGGCGTGTATACCACAAGCGCGAGTGAGACAATCAACATCACCCGCGTGGAAGATATCTCTGCGGCTGATGATGCAGCCGTGACAGCGACACTGTCAGTAGCCAGCGGCAATGTGATTTCAGGCTCAAATGGCGCGGGTGAAGACAGCATACTGTCAGGTGAAACCCTGCGCGTAGAATCTGTGACGCACAATGGCATTGATTACGACGTACCGTCATCCGGCGTTACCATTGAAACGGATTACGGCTCGCTGACTCTGTTACAAAGCGGCGATTACCAATACACCTCCAACGTACAAACCGAATTCTATGCCAGCAACCTCACCACATTTGAGCAGACTTCAGACGGGGTGACTTTCTTTGGCAATGACCGAAGTGACGCACTGTTCATCAGTGATGACCCTGGTGCGGGTCTCGATTTGGAGGCCGTGCTAAACCCTTCCGGTGCAGAGGTACCGGCAGGGAACACCAGTGATGACGTGCTCAATGGTACTAACCAGGGAGACACACTCTATGCTTATGGTGGCAACGATACCCTGAGCGGCAACAACGGGGAAGATTTACTCTATGGCGGTGAAGGCAACGACAGCCTTGATGGCGGAAACGGTAAAGACTACCTCAGCGGTGGTGAGGGCGATGACATCTTAACCGGCGGTAACAGTAAAGACGTGTTCGTGTATGAATCCGGTGATGATGTCATCACAGACTTCAAAACAGCAAACGAAACCATTGTTATTAAAAACGCCACCAACATCGATACCTTTGCTGAACTGGCAATGGTGCAAGACGGTGCCGACACGGTGATCACGCTGGACAATGGCACACTGACGCTGGAAAACGTCGACAAAGACGACCTGACAGCAGCCATGTTTACCTTTGATACTGAAGCAGGTTCTATCACATACCACGCAACCGTTTATGGCTTTGAGCAGGATGTCGACAGCGCCACACTTGCGCTCGATGGCATCAGCACCGGTGAAACTATCGACTGGTATGTCTACGATTCTGCGGGCACTGTGGTGGATTCAGGTAGCAGCACTTATGACGGCAGCGAGCTGTCTGTCTCTGCGTCCGGCGCGTTCCAGTATTTGGTGCTGGATAAAGAGGGTGTCACTGTCGATTCCGTTTTTGCCTCACTATCCGCTGTCTCCGTATTGGATGAAGTGTTCACCTATACCCTCACCGATGATGCAGGCAACAGCGCGCAGGCCGATCTCACGCTTAGTTACAACGACTTACTGCGCCCGGTTGCGGATGTTGTGACAGTGCAAACTGCGGGTCTGGGTAGTGAAGTGGCCGATACCCATATGGCAATGGGGAACCTGTTTACCAACGATGCGTTAAGCGGGGAGTGGACATTCGCTGCTATCCAGTACGACGGTGCCACCTACAACGCTTCTGAGGGCACGATACTGATTGAAACCCCCTATGGTTCGCTCACGGTATACGGTCAGGATGACGGTGTGCACAACAAAGGGGATTTTACCTACCACCTGATGATAGATCTCCCCGCGGCCGATTTGCTGGAATCATTCTCCTACACCCTGGAGAATGCATCGGGATTGCAGGTCGAAAGCCGCTTGGATATCCGTCTTGAAGACAACAATGATGCCAGCCTGAGCGATCTGATCAATGACACCGAATTGACCGGAGATGACTTTGCCAACACCTTGGTCGGCTTCAGCGAAGACGACGTGATAGTGGGTGAAGGGGGCAATGACAGCCTATATGGCAATGCCGGAGCGGATTTGATTGATGGCGGTTTGGGTAACGATTTGATTGTTGGCGGTCAGGGCAGTGACACCTTGACCGGCGGGCAGGGAGAAGATCTCTTCAGTTTCCTTTCCGGGGATGCCGGGGTGGGCACCATCGATACCCTGACAGATTTTGATGTCAGTTCGGATGTGCTGGATTTATCAGATTTGCTTGATGGCGCAACAGCAGAAAACCTTGATGATTATCTGGTGTCACTGACCAACACAGATGGGAATGCGACTCTGACTATAGCCAGCGACGGCGTGACAGAAGATCAGGTCATCGTGTTTGAAAACAAAACACTGGATGATTTGAGCGTGGAACTGCTTGGTGTCAGCGGTGGCTCAGGTGCAGAAATTCTGGGGCGTATGATAGAAGATGGCGCCTTGATCGCACACTCCTGATCGCGTGTAAATATCGTCAGGGTCAGTTATGCCCAGCAATTGGAGAGAGGAAGGCGCTCCAGAAGCGTTTTTAGCTCATTCATCGACGTCACAGTCACCACCAGTGGATGGTCGACAATCACATTCTGGCGCGAGTTGAAAAATACCGTCCGCATGCCTGCGTTGATCCCCGCTTGTACACCTAAAATGGTGTCATCGATAAACATACACTCCTGCGTCGGGACGGCCATATTCATGGCAGCATAATGGAGCAAATCCGGTGCCGGCTTCCAACTGTTCGCATCAAAGCCACTGAACAGATGGTCACGGAAGTAGGGCAATAGCCCAGTCATTTCCAGCGACATTTCCATTTTGTTCACCGGGCCATTGGATGCCACACACATATCAATGCCGACGTCTTTCAGCATCAGGAGTAGCTCCGGTACCCCTTCAATCGGCTCAAGGTGGTCAGAAAACAGCCGCTGACAAATCTCCCGGTAATGGAGTTCAAGCTCATCGATAGAGAGCTGGAGCTGGTAGCGCTCGCAGGTTTGCATTAACACATCGGCCAGCTTTCCGCCTTGGAAGTTGTCGAGACAATCCTGTAAATCGAGTTTCACACCATGCTTGGCAAACACTTCGACAATGGCCATTTGTGCCAGAACTTCACTGTCGACAAGCGTGCCATCGCAGTCAAAAATGATGCAGGATACAGGGACCTCGTAGTCAAAGTCGTCCATTATGATCAGCGCATTCCCGGATAATTATATTTATCTAAAGCGTTGACCTGACCAGCTATTCCGACAACGTGCCAATTGGCAAAGTGATAACTAGGTCTTACCATGGGCGCAGAATTAAAGGAAAAATCCATCTAAGATCGTGTTTTATCAAGAGTGAAACACAGGCTCTACGCCAACAGAAATCCAACTTGAATCACGGATTGAAACGTCGCCAGAACAGGAGAAAAAGGATGTACTCACACCATTGGCTAAATGGCGATGCAATCGCCCTGCCTACCGGCAAAGCAGTTTGTATCGGGCGCAATTACGCTGAACATGCCAAAGAGCTTAATAACCCTGTGCCGGATGAACCGGTTCTGTTTATCAAGCCTGGCAGTGCGCTGGTTGGCACGTCATCCAGTCTGTCACTCAGTCAGCGGCTGGCGCCAATCCACTATGAGGCAGAGTTGTCAGTGCTGGTGGATAAACCGCTGACAAACGCAACACCAGAGGCGGTGATCGCAGCGATTGCAGGGCTTGGTGTGGCGCTGGATTTAACCCGTAGGGAAGCGCAAAGCGAGCTTAAGGAAAAAGGGTTGCCGTGGGAGCTGGCGAAGGCATTTGATGGCAGCTGCGTGCAAAGCCCGTTTGTGCCATTTGACGGGCAGGATCTAACCCGTCTGCAGTATCAGTTGGATATTAACGGTGCCACCCGTCAGCAGGGCGATACCGGGATGATGCTAAATCCGGTTGTTGAGCTGATTTGTCATCTTACCCAGTATTTCACCCTGCAGCCGGGAGATATTGTCCTGACGGGCACACCTAAGGGCGTAGGGCAGCTTTATAATGGTGATGCACTGACCCTCACCCTTGGTGATACCCGATTGGCACAATTTAGTTGTGTTGAGGCGCCCTGAACAGATACGGGAACAGTGCGCGTCTTTCTTCATCCGTCAGGCTACAAACGCGGTCGATATTGATCTCCGGGATGTCTTCCGCGTTCTTGCCATAATATTGCAGCGCCTTCTCAATACTCGCTTCGCGGATCAGGTGGAATACCGGGAACGGTGAACGGTTGGTGAGGTTGCTGTCATCTTCAGGCTCGCAATCGGCAAAGCAATAATCTGGGTGGAAACTCGCGATTTGGTAAGTGCCGCGCCAGCCGAACTGGTCAATCAGCATGTCAGCGACATCGAGAAACTGGTTGTAAGCATCAAAATCCGCAAAGTGATTTGGGGTAACAACCAAGGTGGTTTCCAAATCCGCAACTTCAGCATGATCCAGCAGGGTCAACTCTTCAACCAAACACTCCATGATGGCTTCATCGCTGGTGGCTTCAGTGACATGAATTTTGATTTGTTTGTTGCGTTGAGGCTTTGCCGCGAACGGGCAAAGATTCAGGCCAATAACGACCTTCTCCAGCCATTCTGTGGTGATGGCTTCGACTTCTTGAGTGGAGTATGGGTTTTTCATGGGAACTTCCATTGAACGTGACGGTTGCCATGGTAATCGCAGCACACCGAAAACCCAACGCTTATTCCTGTTAAAGAAAGGCGGATTTACAGTGCAAATCCGCCGGAAAGCTTATTGTTTCGCCGTTTCAGGCGATTGCCACGCTTTAGTTCCCCAAAGCGGTACCGTAGAAAGGCTGTGCTTGTGGCTGCCCTGAGTTTCCTTGGTGGAGTAGGAGAGGTACATCAGGGTCTGGTTTTCTGAATCGAAGATGCGGCGGATTTTCATCGATTTGAACAGAATGCTTTTCGAAGCCGTGAATATCACTTCACCGGATTTCGACTTGTCGACCTGTTCAATCATCTCCTCGGTAATTTCACCGGTCTGGCGACAGGAAATACCCATATCGGAAGGATCAGAAAAATCCAAATCTGCTTTGACGTGGCTGATGTGACAGGTTACCCCAGGGACTTCAGGATCATTGAAAATCTGGATTTTGATGTCTTTGGTGGTGAACAATCCAAGGCTTACATCCCCGACTTCATCTTTATCGGAACAGCCCGCGAGTACCAAACCCATCACTGAGGCTGCGACAGCCGCGCGAAGGGTATTCTTGTGTGATTTAAAACGGTTGGTAAGCATAGCAGCACCTGTCGTTTGTTAGCGTTTTGCGACACTTTATCAGTCGCTTGTAGCAAAAGTCTAATAACGGCAGGTACGTAGAGGCGCAGTGATGAGAAATCTACTCAAACATGGCGTCGCCGGGACGGCGATCCAGTGTCTCGGGGGTAAAGGTAATCAGTTCATCGTACGCATCACAGTAACTGGCTGTCAGGCTGAATTTGTTTCTCGCCGCTTCAATTTTACGTTCGGCCAGGCGGCGTTGTTTGGCACCGTTGCGGTCTGAGCTGAAAATGCGCTGTTGGGTGAATATTTCCTGAGTGAATTTTTGTTTACAAATGCTTTCGTTACGCTCAGTGACCACTTCACCCAGCTCTTCTTGGCTGGCTGCCTGTGCGCCAGCTACCAGTATTACGCTAATTAATACTGAATAAACAATATGTTGCCGCATGATTAACCCCTGTCAACGAAACCACTTGTTTAAAGATAGTTCACGCGACAATGCCTCACCAGTGAGACTGCCATATCTAATTTGATTCAGAACAAACTGGGATGAAATTGGCGGTGATTCCCAACGCGGGTTTGTACATTTTCAGCGCGGGTTAACATTCCTGCCCAAAGGAAGATGAAGGCGACTGAGCTTGCGGTTATCTTCTTCTTTTTCAAGGAACATGAGACGGCAAGTGAAATGCAGAAACAGGTAAACAACTCCTATCTACAGCTTTTTATGCGTGAATCCTCGACGGCAGCCATGCTGGATATCGACCGCCTGCCCCATGTCTCAGATGTCGATGCAGTCGCCCTTTTTGACTGGATGTCGGGCAAACGCTCTTTTTCCTCGCAGGATGTGAGTGGTCAACGCTGGATAAAAAGCTGCAGCGCGGGCTATGTGACAGAACTCCAGCTTAATGCCGATGGTTCGCTGGAAGAGTACACCCTGTTCAACCGTCGTCCTGCGCGGGGCTTTTGGTGTCTTGAACAAGGGATCCTTGAACTCGAAATAGAAAAGGATGGTAACCGCTACCAAAGCCGGGTGATTGCCAATAAATCCGTCAACATCCACTCGGCCATCGAATATAAAAACGGTGAGCTGCATGCCTACCTGAAACTGGCGCAAGTAATGCCAGTTGCAAGAAGCGCCTGATAACTGAATAACCATTTTATCGACGGAAGGTCAGCCACTGCTGGCCTTTTTCGTTTGTGGTGAACGCACCCGTAACGGGAATAAGAAGCCTCAGCGTATGGAATTGCGCTATACCTTTTCTAACGACAGGGGAGGGATACCGTGCGGATAGGCTTACCAACGTGGGTGATCGTGGCGATTGGCCTGGTAATGAACATCGTTGCAGCGCTGATGACCAATTTTGTCATTGATGATCTTGGCGAGCAGGCGGCCTCCTATGCTGAAACCCAAAGCGCTAACGCCCAACTTATCCAGCTGACCTGGCAACAGGTGGATGCCCTGGAACGCCGCCGGGAAACCATACTGACCATTATGTCAACGCGCCCTCAGGAGAGTGTTTTACCCGTCCCATTTGCCCACCAATTGCTTCAACCCTTCAGCAATATGGCCGACATGCCCATCAACAGTGAAAATCTCAGCAAGATCATGAAAGGTATTGATGAAAAGCAGGATCTGCTGAGAAACAAGATAGATACGCTATATCTGAATAACCTGCAATTGAGCGATTCCCAGCGCGAAATCACTGGCAGTATCTCAGGTTACCGCAATTTGGCGCTATTCCTGCAGATACTGGGGCTGGCGCTGATCATGGCACGTGATCTCTCTAGAAAGATCGATTGAAATATCTTCAAAATACTCACTAAATTCGCAAAGCATTTAATCGGTCATATAGGCTGTTTAATTAATCCAAAACAGAATAAAACACTGGTTTGAGATTTAAATATAGTGCCTAAATCCAGAGGTGTTTTGTTCTAATAGCGATTATGACGGCGGGTTTTTTAACCTGATTTTCATCCAGTTACGGGCATAGTTTGCACAAATGTGGATGCTTCAGGTCGTTGGTTTGTAATCCTCAGTCTATTTACTCTTTTTGGCATTTTGCCGGTTTACTTTTTGCGATTTTGGGGTGAGAAATGAGTGGCGCTAACCGCGTTCGTAGTGTCGTGGCTGACATGTTTGCCATGGTTGTGTTTTGTTTTGTCACGGGGATGATGGTTGAAATTTTCGTGTCCGGAATGTCATTTGAACAATCGCTGGCTTCACGACTGCTCTCAATCCCTGTCAATATTCTGATCGCCTGGCCTTATGGTGTATTCCGCGATGCAGTGCAAAAGGCGGCGCAGCGTCAGTCCTCCGCTAAGTGGATGAAACGTGCTGCGGACTTTGTTGCCTACGTGGCATTCCAGTCACCGGTTTATGCTGCCATTCTGTTTATCGTGGGCGCAGCGCCGGAGCAAATTCTGACTGCGGTCGCGAGTAATGCGCTGCTTTCAGGCGTGCTGGGTGTGGTTTATGGTTCGTTCTTGGAAAGATGCCGTAAACTGTTCCGTGTTGCGCCGACTGCAATGCCTGCTGCTTAAGCCTGAACCGCAGCCGTTTACAAAGCCACCATCCCGGTGGCTTTGTCGTTTCTGGCAGCCACGAAATGAAAACGTAAGTGTGTTGATTTGCCTTTCTCAGATTGCTTGAGCACTTACCTTGCAACGTCTACAATGGCGCACTTTCTAATGACATCAGGTCACAACCATGAACGACACTACTTCAAAACCAGCTCTGCCAGACCATCTTTCTGGTAACCCACGTAGCCCACATTTCGTGGAAGAGTGCTTCCAGCACGAAATCGGTATCCGTTTTAACGGTAAAGAGCGTACGGATGTTGAGGAATACTGTATCAGCGAAGGTTGGATCAAAATCCCTTCACCTAAAGCGCTGGATCGTCGCGGCCAACCGCTGCTGATCACCCTGAAAGGCACTGTAGAAGCTTACTACATCTAAGTTATCCATCACGGGAAATGCTTGGACAAACTAGAGCCCGCCCATTGCGGGCTCTATTTTTTCCAGCCCAATTCCCTTAGGGCTCGTCCCCAATCTCTGTTAGACTCCCCCGCCTCGTCGGTAAATCATGTTGATACTGCCGCACTACCTAACACTAGGAATTGCTTTGACTAACAACGATATTTTGCGTCGTATCCGTTACGCGTTTGATTTTAAAGATAAAGAAGTTGTAGAAATCTTCGCGCAGGCGGATGTCACCGTTACCCTTGAGCAAGTCGAAGGCTGGATGAAGCGCGATGAAGATGATGCGTTTGTAAAAATGAACAGCATTGAGTTGTCGTCATTCCTGAACGGTTTGATCAACCACAAGCGCGGCCGACGTGAAGGCGAGCAACCGGCGCCAGAAAGCCAGTTGAGCAACAACATGGTTTTCCAGAAACTGCGTATTGCCCTTAACCTGAAAGCAGAAGATATACTGGAAATCCTTGAACTGGCAGATTTTCGTCTGAGCAAGCACGAGCTGAGCGCATTCTTCCGCAAACCGGAAAACAAACACTACCGCCAGTGTAAAGACCAGATCCTGCGTAACTTCCTGCTGGGCGTGCAGCGTAAACTGCGTCCGGAAGATATGAGCGACTACGACGCCTAAGTCTGGAAAGCGCTGAAAAAGTTAAAACAAAGCCCGGCTCGCCGGGCTTAGTTGTCTTTGTTGTCTTTGTTGTTGCTACCGCAAACGGCGCTATCCGCGCCCTTTGGGTTTGAACTGTTTGATGCTTTTCTTGGCGTTGGTGCGACGGTTGGCTTTTTTGTCCCGTGGCGCACGTTTGCGCTCGCTGGTTGCAGTTTCCGACGCCGGTTTGTCGGTGACCGGAAATCCCTCCAGTTCCAACAAAGGTAGTTCACGGCCAGTCAGCTGGCGGATGGCGTTCAAGGCTTCAGTTTCACCGTGGCAAACCAGCGAAAGCGCCAGACCGTTTTCACCGGCACGTGCGGTGCGGCCTACACGGTGTACATACACAGGTGCGTTGGCAGGCAAATCCGCATTGATCACCACAGGCAGGGCATCAATATGAATACCGCGTGAAAGCAAGTCTGTGGCAATCAGTACCTGCAGTTTACCTGCCTTGAAATCTGCCAGCGTTTGCTCTCGGGCGGACTGATCTTTATCGCCGTGCAATGCAGCCACCGACAAACTCGCTTTGGCCAGCCTTTTCGCCAAGGCATCGGCACTGCCTTTCTCTGCGACAAACACCAGCAGCTGTTTCCAGGCATGTTGCTTGATCAGCGCAATCAACGCCTGTGCTTTGCTGCCTTTGTTAACCAGATACAAACGCTCTTCGATGTCTTCCACCACGCTGTTCTTTTCATGTGCTTCAATGCGCACCGGTTTAAACAGCAGAGAGTCAGCAATGGATTCCAGCGCAGCAGGCATGGTGGCGGAAAACAGCAAGGTCTGACGTTTGGCAGGCATGGCTGCCATAATGCGTTGCACATCCGGCCAGAAGCCCATTTCCAGCAAGCGGTCTGCTTCATCCATTGCCCAGACGGTCATGGCATCCAGTGACACCACACCCTGGTTGATGAAATCGAGCAAACGGCCGGTGGTTGCGACAACCAACTGGGCGTTTTCCAGTTCGGGAATCTGCTGCGCCTGGTCAACACCACCACAAAGCATCACTACCTTGATACCCAACGGCGTTGCCACCTGGTTTAACGCAACGCTTACCTGCGCCGCCAGTTCACGGGTCGGCACCAACACCACGCCCTGCACCTGATTTACACCGGCATCGATACGCTGCAGCATCGGCAGGCCAAACGCCAGCGTTTTACCGCTGCCGGTTTGTGCCAGTGCCAGAACATCTGAGCCACGGAGCACAGCAGGAATAGCCTGTTGCTGGATGCGGGTTGGCGTCGTCATTTGCGCAGGCAGTGCGCGCAAGATGTCAGAAGAAAGGGTCAGGGTATCGAAAGTCATGGTCAGTTACGGTTAGACGTTAGGGGCGCGAAGTCTATCAGTCTGCGCAACGAAGTTGTACCTGATTATAGAAAAGGAAAGGGCGGGCATTTCCCCCGCCTCTGAGTTGGTGGATATACCCAAACAACCTGAAGATGCAGGATTCAGCGAGATTGACTGGCGTTGTGATCGCGGCGTTCCTTTGTAGGTGTAGTCACCTCCATCAAAAAGGAACAACAAAGAGCACGGCGTCAGTCAACTCGCCCAAAGGGAGGCAATCAATGCGCCCACTTCTTCGTTAAATTCCACGGAAATAGAACGACTATTCCTCGTAAAATTTGCCTCGAATTGAACACATTGATGACCTCTGAATGCGAGCATCTTCAGGTCGTTTGGGTATATGTTATTTGTCAGACCAAACCGCAAACTCATTACCGCTCGGCTCGGTAAAGTGAAAGCGCCGTCCGCCGGGAAACGGGAAAATCGGTTTGATGATTTCGCCGCCGCTTTGACGGATGTTGGTCTCCGTCTGTTCCAGATGCTCGCTGTAAAACACCAGAAGTGCCGAGCCGGAATCGGTGGTTGAATGTTGCTCGGAGCGGAAGAACCCGCCGTCCAGCCCTTCATCGCTAAAGGCGGTGTAATCAGGGCCATAGTCAGTGAAGTTCCAGCCGAAGGCTTGGGTAAAGAAGGATTTTGTCGAAAGCAGATCGCGGGCAGGAAATTCAACATAGTTGAGTTTCTGATGTTGATTCATAGGCTCACTCCAAAAGGTGCTGCAACAGGGCAGGTCGCAAGGTTTAAATAGAAATATAGATACAGAATACGGTAACGCGCTGATGGTCATTGGGATCAGTGCCGCTTTACCTGCAACGGGGAATGGTTGTTTTCTGCTTAGATTCCCACAACTTGACTTATCCAACACACGCTCAGTTACCCTGTGTATACCAGATAAAAAAATCGCGATCCCGGTCGCCACGCTTGCCCCAAAATTCAGTGTGATCACTGAATTGCCATCTGGATGTCATTGAAGTGACATCCACCACATTGAAGGTAACGGGCTGTTGTCAGTGATATAAAAGGAATTTGTCATGCGCCGCTCGCCCCAGTTACTTTTCTCTGTGCTTGCCCTGTCAATCAGTGCGGGATTACACGCCGCCGAGACTCAGACTTTTAACCGTATCTCCTCGGTGTCGACCGTTGAAAATCTGCCACCGGGGCAGCCGCAGGAAACGGAAACCTCGGCAGAAATCATTGCAGTGAGTGAAGATGGAAACACCCTGGTGTATTCAGACAGCCCGATGAAAGGCGTGGGTTTGGTAGATATTTCAAACCCAGAAAAACCCGCAGGGAAAGGGTTCATTTCCATGGAGGGCGAACCGACCTCCGTCGCGGTGCTGAATGACACCTTTGTCACCGGCGTGAACACCTCTAAGAGTTTTACCGAACCGTCCGGGTATCTGGTGCAGCGCAATATCAATACCGGGAAACAGATGTGGAAGTGCGATCTTGGCGGACAACCTGATTCCGTTGCGGTGGCAAAAGATGGCAGTTTTGTCGCCGTGGCTATCGAAAACGAGCGCGATGAAGATCTGAATGATGGCGACCTGCCGCAAATGCCCGCGGGTTACCTGACGTTGGTGCCGGTAAAAGGTGGCCAGTTGGTTTGCGCTGAGCAAAAGAAGGTTGAGATGACTGGGCTGGCGGAAATTGCACCCAGCGATCCTGAGCCTGAGTTTGTTGATATCAACAGTCTGGGCGAAGTGGTTGTGACCCTTCAGGAAAACAACCACCTTGCTATCGTGAATGGCAAAACCGGGGAAATCATCAACCACTTTCCGGCAGGCAGTGTTGATTTGGATAACGTGGATATTGAGGAAGAGCGCGCCCTGACCTTTGATGGCAAACAGCCAAACCGTAAACGCGAACCGGATGCGGTGAAATGGCTGGATGATGAGCGTTTCGTGATCGCCAACGAAGGGGATTACCAGGGCGGCTCCCGCGGGTTTACCATCTTCAACAAGCAAGGTGATGTGCTATACGAGTCGGGGCTCGATTTTGAATACCGTGTCGCTCAGGCAGGGCACTATCCGGAAAAACGCTCCGGCAATAAAGGGGCTGAGCCGGAGGGCTTGGCGGTGGGCGAATTTAACGGCCAACGTTACATCTTTGTGTTGTCTGAACGTGGCTCCGTTGTTGGCGTGTACCGAGATACTGGCGCAGCACCGGAGTTTGTACAGTTGCTTCCATCGGGCATTGCGCCGGAATCCGCTGTGACCATCCCTGAGCGCGGGCTGTTCGTGACGGCGAATGAAAAAGATTTGATTGAAGACGGTGGCCCGCGTGCCCATGTCATGGTTTACCAGATGATGGACAAAGCGCCTGAGTATCCGCAGATTGAATCAGTGATGGTCGATGGCAAACCGATTGGATGGGGCGCGCTTTCCGGACTGGTCGCAGACCCGGAACATGACGGCATTCTCTACGCGGTCAATGACAGTTTCTATGCGAAACAGCCCTCCATTTTCGTGATTGATGCAGCGTCCAAACCGGCCAAAATTGCCGAACGTATTTTGGTGAAGCGCAACGGAAAAGCCGCAGAGAAGCTCGATTTGGAAGGCATTACCACCGACGGCAATGGCGGATTCTGGCTTGCGTCTGAAGGCCGCACAGACAAAGGCATTCCCCATGCTCTTTACCGGACTGATGGCAAGGGCAATATTGTCGAAACCGTCCCTTTCCCGCCTGACCTGCTAGCAGTGGAAAAACGCTTTGGCGCGGAAGGTATCACCCGGGTTGGCGATACGCTCTGGATCGCCATCCAGCGCAGCTGGAAAGATGACCCGGAAAACAGCGTGAAACTGGTGCAGTACAACACCCAAACCGGCGAGTGGAAAGCCGTCCGATATCCAACAGAGAAAGTAGACAAAGGTTGGGTGGGGTTATCGGAAATCACCGCGTATGAAGGTGCGCTTTTCATTATTGAACGTGACAACCAGATTGGCGATAACGCCAGGGTTAAACAGTTGACCCGCGTGATTCTGGCAGATGCCAAGCCAGCGCCGTTGGGAGGCAAGTTGCCGTTGGTGAGAAAAGACGTGGTGTATGACTTCCTGCCGGATCTGAAAGCGCAGGGCGGCTATGTCACTGACAAAATCGAAGGCTTTGCCATCACCAAAGAAGGCATCGCGTACGCAGTGACAGACAATGACGGCGTTGATGACAGCAGTGGAGAAACCTTCTTCTTTATGCTGACCAAAGAGGGTAAACCGCTCAATTTCAACACTCTGCGTCCGTAAACTGACAAATAACGCATTCATTGTTTTCAAAAGGTCGGCTTTAACGCCGACCTCTTTAGTTTTTACACTGTATACCTATTCCCAAAACCTTTTCTGTCGGCGGTCTGGCGCATTTCTTCCTCACTCCCGTGAACAATACACCGCGCCGTGGCCAACCTTACAAAATTGTATAGTTGCGGCAAGCTTGGCGAAAAGAGTGCTGGGTATAGTTATCTCATCGACAGGGAGCAGTCCTTGTCCAGTGACGAACAGTAACGAGGAAATAACAATGAAAAAGAACGTATTTAAGCCTGCTGCTCTTTCTGCCCTGATTGGCCTTTCTGCAATGATGGCGGTAGGTACCGCAAACGCTGGTGATGCACCAAACACCATGAACCAGGATGCATTCAGCTTGCTGCAAGCGGTTGAGATTGCGCAAAACACCACAGGTGGTGTAGCTCTGGAAGCTGACCGCGATATGGAGCATGGCCAGGCTGTGTATGAAATCGAACTGGTTGGCAAAGACGGCATGGATATCAAAGCGGTGATCAACGCTTCCAACGGTGAAGTGATCAAAACCAAAAGCCGCCGTGACCACGACGGTGACGACCATGACGACGACATGACAGATGCAGAGTGGATGTCACACATCAACAACGGCACGTTTATGTCACTGGAGCAGGCGGTTAAACAGGCGGAAGCGGAATTTGGCGGTAAGGCCTACAGCGCAGAGCACGATGATGATCACGGCCGCACCAGCTACGAAATCAAACTGGTAGATGCCAACGGTAAACGTGTTGAAAAACACCTTGATGCCAATATCGCAAAATAAGCGTCCGTCCAACAGATATTGCGTGGCGTAGCGAAAAATACGCCACGTAAACCGACCCGATGCCATTCGGCGCAATAGCCACTTTGGAGGCAGTTATGACAGAACAGACAGTTAAGCAAACTTACTGGCAACGAACGAAAAACGCAGTGAAAAAACTGCGTCAGGAAGGGCCGAAAGCCCTGTTTGAGGTCTTCAGCTTTTCACTGCTTTTTATGCTGGGACTGGTTACACTTGGCATGAGTTTACTCGCCGGCGTGGCCGCGATCCTTATCGCCAAATGGCATCAACGTAAGATGCAAAACGACGTTGCCAACCCGGACTACAATCCAAAAGAAGAAAATAACCAACCTATTACTGCGGTGTAAACCGCAGTCTCTGACGAGTGAGTTTCTATGCGCGTATTGCTGGTGGAGGACGATGTAAGCCTTAGCCGTTTTATTGAAAAAGGGCTGAAAGAAGCCGGGCATCAGGTAGAAGTGACAGACAATGGCAAAGTTGCCCTGTCCCTTAGCCTGACCGAAAGCTACGACGTGGCGATTGTCGATCGCATGTTGCCCGGGCTTGATGGCTTATCTCTGGTAAAAGCACTGCGTGCAGCCCAAGTTGGTACACCTATCCTGTTCCTTACTGCACTTGGCGGCGTTGACGATCGCGTTGAAGGCCTTGAGGCCGGGGGCGATGACTATCTCACCAAACCGTTCGCGTTTTCTGAATTGCTGGCGCGTGTTACGGCGCTTTCCCGCCGCGCAGTGCTCAAATCTACCGAAGCCGACCCACAACTGACCTATGGTGATGTGGTGCTGAACCTTTTCGAGCACACGGCTACCCGTCAAGGGCAGGCGCTGGATTTGCAGCCCAAGGAATTCCGTATTCTTGAGCTTTTCCTGCGTCATCCGGGGCGTGTGATCACCCGAACCATGTTGCTTGAGCATGTGTGGGATATCCATTTCGACCCGCAAACCAGTGTGGTGGAAACCCATATCAGCCGCCTTCGCAACAAGCTGGAAAAACCTTTTGGTGACACCCTGATCCAGACTGTGCGCGGTGCAGGTTATAAGCTGGAACGCAAAGAGGACGCGCAATGAAGCAGCGTGCGTCCGTCTGGTTTAACCGCCATTTTTCTCCTGCACGGATATCTGCAATGCTGCCGCGCTGGGCGAAAAGTTCTGCCACCCAGCAGGGCATGATGTTTGGCGCGGTGTCCCTGATAAGCCTGGTGCTGATGGCATCGGTGACTTACTTCTATGTGGAACATGAATTGAAAAGCCAGAACCGGGAGATCGTTAAAGAAACCCGGGAGTTGGCGCAAGGGCATCAGAAAGAAATTGATGATGACCCGATTGACGACGAAGACATCCTCACCGTTCTGATGTCTGGCTTTGTGCTGGCGGGGGTTCTGGTCTCCCTGTTTACCGTGGCACTGATCGTGGCAATGAGCCGCCACAGTCAGAAACGCATTACCCGTATTGAGCAGGTATTGGCGCAGGCGGCGGAAGGTGACCTTTCTGCCCGCACCGGTGAGCGCTATACAGTGAACGATCTGGCGCAGATTTCGGTATCGCTGGATGACATGCTTTCGCGCCTGCAAGGCTCGGTGGCCGCCATGAGCGATATCTCTGCCAACATCGCCCATGAGCTGAAAACCCCCATCACCCGTTTACGTCACAACCTGCTGACGCTGAAAGAAGAAGCGGATGAAATGGGCAGCCAATGCAGTGACAGCTTCCTCAACGAAATGGAAAACGCGCTGAACGATTCCCAGCGTCTGGCCTCGATTTTTGATGCATTGCTTCGCATCTCCCAGATTAAATCCGGTGCCCGTCGTGCGCGTTTCAGCCAGATTGACCTCACTGCCGTGGTCGCGACCGTGGCGGAGATATATGAGGATGTGGCCGACGACGCAGGCATGTTGCTGACGGTGGAAAAACCTGACTCGCCGCTTTGGTTGCAGGGTGACCGTGAATTGCTTATCCAGCAGGTCGCTAATCTGATTGAAAACGCCCTGCGTTATTGCCCAGCGGGCAGCACCATCCGCTTGCGTTGTGGTGGCAACCCCACTGACGGTGCAGTGTGGCTGGATGTGACTGACAATGGCCCCGGTATTCCTGAATCGGAAAAAGCGCGGGTATTTGAACGCCTGTACCGGGTGGACAAAAGCCGCACAGACGGTGGGCTGGGACTGGGACTTTCGCTGGCAAAAGCCGTCGCCGGACTGCATCATGGCGATATTCGCCTTGAAGATGCCCATCCGGGACTTCGGGTCCGCGTCACCATGCCGGGGGCGCAGTAAGTTCAACAGTCAGGACGGACAAATATGTATACCGATAAAGTGGTGGTGATCACCGGTGGCAGCAACGGCATCGGTGCTGCGCTGGTCGATGCTTATGCTGAACGCGATGCTGTCGTGGTGAATCTGGATATCGCCGAAGGCGGGGCAACTCGCGGCTATTTTATTCAAACGGATCTGGCGGACAAAGCCGCTATCGCTGCCGCTTTTGCGGAAATCCGCAGCCGTTTTGGTACGGTGCATGTGTTGATTAACAACGGTGCTATCACCACGTTCAACAAGCCAGTCGCGGAATTGGCGCCGGAAGAGTTTGCCAATGTCGTGAACGTCAATCTGGTTGGGGCATTTACCTGTGCCAGTGAAATGATTGCTGCCAATCAGGGGCAGGATTATGGTCGTATCATCAATATTGCCTCCACCCGCTGGCAGCAAAACGAAAGCGGTTGGGATGCCTATGGCGCATCAAAAGGCGGTTTGGTGTCACTCAGCCAGTCGCTGGTGAACTCGCTTTCTGAAACACCTATCACCGTGAATACGGTCAGCCCAGGTTGGATCCAGACCTCTGATTACGACGCGCTGCGCGACATTGACCACGCCCAGCACCCGTCGCGTCGTGTTGGTAAACCGAAAGATATCGTCAATGCCTGCCTGTTTTTATCCGATGCAGAGAATGATTTCGTTAACGGTGCCAACATTGTGGTGGATGGCGGCATGACCAAAAAGATGATTTATCACGACTGATGGCAGGAAGCATTGTGGAAGAGATCTATCTGGCCGGTGGCTGTTTGTGGGGCGTGCAGGAATTTGTGCGCCACCTTCCCGGCGTTATTGCCACAGAGGCAGGGCGCGCCAATGGCAGCACGGATACGACCCAATCCCCGTATGACGGTTACGCTGAATGTGTGCGTACTCAATTTGACCCTGAAAAAGTGTCAGTCGAGACATTGCTGGGGTACTTTTTCGAGATCATCGACCCTTATAGCGTTAACAAGCAGGGTGACGATGTAGGCGAAAAATACCGCACTGGCATTTACAGCGAAAAGGCCGCGCATCTTGAGGCTGCCCGCCGGTTTATTAATCGCCGTGAGGATGCTGACCGCATTGCCGTCGAGGTTCTGCCTTTAGCCAATTTTGTCCCAAGCGATGACGAGCATCAGGACAGGCTTTCACGCTTCCCTGGTGATTACTGTCATATCCCATTGGATTTACTGCATAAATACAAGCGTTGATCGCCAGTTTGTTACACTAGGGGCTGTTGACCTTTGGTG
Source organism: Enterovibrio paralichthyis (assembly GCF_019209835.1). Classification (NCBI taxonomy): domain Bacteria; kingdom Pseudomonadati; phylum Pseudomonadota; class Gammaproteobacteria; order Vibrionales; family Vibrionaceae; genus Enterovibrio; species Enterovibrio paralichthyis. The sequence goes on from NZ_JAHUTS010000003.1 coordinate 90,114, forward strand.
ATGATTTTTGCAGCAGTTTGTGGGGATTTTATGCAAGGCAGAAGCTTCGATGTGTAGCTAGCCTACATGAGACGCTGATAACGCAGCAGAAATTCCCCACAAACGCTGCCCGAAGGGTTCTGCCCTAAGCGTTTTATGCTTTGTTGAGGTGTATTTGCTTAGAATAACTAGGCGGCACACACCTCGCCGCGCCTAAAACGCTTATGGCTAGAACAAAATTTAACCACCAAAGGTCAACAGCCCCTAGGCATATCCCAGCGTTGATCCCTTGGTATATGCTAACGTTTTGTCCGAGAGGTGCCTTGTTCCATGAAAAAAATCATCGCGTTGGTCGTCAGCTTTTTTGCTGCCCTGTTTTCCATTCAACCGGCAATGGCTTCAGAGCGTGCCATGCAAGGCTGGAAGCTTATTGAAGAAGGCGCAGTGATTGTTGACGTTCGCACACCGGCTGAATTCGCCCAGGGGCATTTGGAGCATGCCCTGAACTATCCTGTGCAGGAGCTTGATAAGCATGTCGCCAAACTCAACAAAGACGACATGATTGTCCTTTACTGCCGCAGTGGCGCCAGGGTTGAGCGGGCTATCCAGTTTCTGCAATCGCAAGGCTTTACCAAGCTTCACAACGCGGGTGGACTGGCCGAGCTGGAACAGGCTGTTAAAGCGACCCAATAAAAACGCAGAATTCAAAAGAAACGCCCCGGATTTGAGTCCGGGGCGTTTTTTATTGGCGTGAAGGTGAAGGCAAAAACCTAAATTTTTCCTTCGTTAAACCCTTTCTGGAAATAGAGCACTTTTTGCAGGTAACGGCGCGCTTCGTCTTTCGGGTGTTTGGTCGTCAGCGCATCGTAAACCTGTCTTGGTGAATGCTGGTTCAGCTTCGACATGGCAGTTTTTCTGTCTTTGTGGAAGGTCGCCAGCACGCCGCCAGTGCCACCGTTATACGCGGAAATCATACTGAAATGGCGAGACGACGGATTGGTCACGTCGCGCAGATAGCGGGTTTTCAGAATGTGCAGGTAGGCGGTACCAGTATCGATATTGTTGGCCGGATCGAACAGGTACTCTTTGGTCGGCATTCCCGGCTTTTTCTTCACCAGGTTGAACACGTCGGCACCGGCGGTTTTCGGGATCACCTGCATCAAACCGTATGCACCGGCATGGCTTACCGCGTAAGGGTTAAAACTGCTTTCGGTTTTGATCACTGCATAAATCAGATCTTCAGGAATGTCGTAGCGTTTTGACGCATCGCGGACAAAATGGGCGTACTGGTATTCGCGCTGCTCTAAGTGGTCTTTCACCATGTCGATTTGCACGTAATAGGCTTTTCCACGCTTGATGGTCTTACTTTTCAGCTTGTTGGCAATCAGGTATTCGGCAAAGCGGTTGGCACGCCATTCCCACTCAATCGATTTTCCTTCCTGATCGACAATCTGGCCGAGGAAGAAAGGCTTACCTGTCAGCTTGATATCCTTGTCGGTGAACTGCTCTACATGCTCAGGATCAGCAGGCATCAGTACGGTCTGGACGATGGCTTTTTGCAGTTTTTCCATCGGCTCTTGCTGCGCCACGGTCGAGACATAGATCTTGCCTGCTTCAAAGTCGATGTGGGCGCGGGTCTGGAAGCCATCAAGGTATTTCACATAGCGGTGTTTGCCTGATTCCAGATACTCGTCATCTCCCCACTGCTTTTTGGCCTGATTGGCAAGGTAGGCAAACAGGGCTTCCACCGCCTTTTTGTTGGCATCGGAAACCGGTTCACTGGTGACTGGCGGGGGTACGTTGGTGCAATCACACTCCGGCGGTGTGGACGAACAACCAGACAGCAAGGCTGCCGAGAGCATAAGAAGAGCTTTTTTCATTATCGTGCTTTTACTTTTTCTGATCGGGTGGAAGCAGGGAGATGGGTTTACACCGCCCGGCATCACTGAATACGGTTTCTGAAACAGAGAGGCGACGATGCTATGCCCAACCTCAAGAAAAAGAAAGAGATTCATCGCCCAATTGGAGCAATGGTGTCTATTCGTGCACGAGTTGGTCAAGGATATGCCGGATAATCAGGGAAAAAGGATGAAATGCAATCCATGATCATGCTTCCGTACCTGCGAAGGCTTTTTAGCCCGTTGAAAGGCAAACAACCAGGAGTGGGTAGAAAGGCGGTGTCGGGCGATGAAGCGTTACGACGTGCGACGCAGCCTACTTGAGATTGGCGGCCTGATCGTTCAGTCCTACTTGGGTGACGGATATCAGGCGTGAAAGAGGGGTTGGCTCACCGAAAACATAACCCTGGGAAAAGTCGAGACCAATCTCTCTGACCAGCTTGAGGTCTGTTTCATCGTTGATTTTCTGTGCCGCTGTTTTCACATGGAGTGATTCACATATCTGCTTGATGGATTCGACTATACGGCGGTCAACCTGGCTGGATTTCATCAGCGAAATGATGGCACCATCAATTTTGATCAGGCTGATATTGAACTTGCGCAGGTAGTTAAAAGACGTCAGTTCAGCGCCAAAGTTATCGACGGCCACTTCACAACCCAATTTACGGAAAGCGGTGACAATCTCTTTGGCGCGTAGCACATCAATCAGCAGGGTACTCTCTTTCACTTCAATACAGAGCTGCGAAGCGGGAAGGGTGCTGCGTTCAATCATATTCAGGCACTGTTTAATGAAACGCTCGTTGTAAAAGGTGCCGGTCGAAATATTGACCGCAATATGCAAGTTGGCATCGCGAAGGGCTGTACCGTTTTCAATCAACACCTCATTGAATACCCAGTTTTCAATGGTTGAAAGCCTTCCTGTCGGCTCTGCAGCAGCCAGGAACTCGTCAGGCATCAGCAAGTTTCCATCCTCTGTGAGCAGGCGGATCAGTACCTCATGCCAGGTTGCCTGTTTGTCATCGGTTGGAATCATAGGCATGGAAAGCAAACTGAAGGAACTATTGGCAATGGCTGAGTCAATATGTTGCAACAGGTTGTTGCGCTTCGAAGTGATGCCTTCCGACAACGTCGCTTTATCAAACACAGCAATGGCAGGATTGATCCCCTCGGTGACCGAATCCAGCGCGATTTGAGACTGGTAGATCATCTGGAACGGGGTGTTGATCGCAGACTCAGCGCCGGTGATCCCAGCCGTGTATTGCAACGGGAAATTGCCGCTTTGTGGGTAATCAATCGCTCCCAGTTTTTCGATAATGGCCGCGATCTTGGTTCTCCCTTCCGCAATCGTACTGCCTTCAAGTAAGGCGCCAAACTGGTCGTTGCTTATCCGTGCCAGCGTACCTTTTGCATTGAGGTGGGATTTTAGGATCAAGGCGGCGGATTTGATGACCTGATCACTGACCGGTGCGCCCAGTGCATTTGACATGGCGGTCAGCCCGCGAAACTCAATCACCGCAAAACAATGAGCGTTGGCCTGTTTGTGCAGGTTATCGATGTGGTTTTGCAACACATGTTCAAGGCCGCGGCGGTTTAGCAGGCCTGTCAGTACGTCTTTGAGTCCACTTTCCAATTCACTGTCTGTCGCTGCGTGTTTTTCTAAATCTTGCTGAACGCCATGGAATGAAAGCACCCAGCCATTCGGTGCATCACCGGCGGCAATCACGGGCGTGGCTTCCAGGTACACTTTCACCTCAACCCCCTGCCGTGTTTGCAGGGTAAAAGTACCGTTGAGCTTGAACTCTTTCTGGTAGGCAGAGAAAAGGTGGGCGAACGTAAACTGGGTTTCACGGTTGAAGATATTAAAGTGTTGATCGATGTGCTCACCGAGCAGCACGGATCTTTCTTCTTTGGTTAGCCGCAACGCCTTTTCATTTACCGAGGTAATGTGAAACAAAGAGTCGAGGATAATCACGCCGTCAGACACCACATCAATCGCGGCAGTGAGTTGGGCATTGTTCTGGCTCAGCACCATATTGCGTTTTTGCAGCGAAGTTGACTCCTTGCACAGCCCGACCAAACGGGTGCCTTGGTTGTCGTGAATGACTTTCGCCAGAATGTTGTGGCTGATGGTGGAGCCTTCCGGTGTCAGGCGTTGAACATTCACCTCGATTTGACCATCGTTCAGCCGTGCCATGCTGAAAACACTGTCGAGTATCGCCCGGTCGCTGCTCAGCAAATGGTCACGCCACATATCACTGGTCATCAGCTCGCCCTCGCTGATGCCATAAAGCGAATACATTCTGGGGTTCCAGTACAGGGTGCCAGACTTTGGTGTGAACTCCCACACACCCAGATCGCAGACCAAATCGACCACCTCTGAATATTTGGTCGCCATGATCTCCTGTTCAGATTTCACTTTTTCTTCCTGAATGTCGGAAATGGTTCCGATAACTTTGGTCGTGATGCCGTTATTGTCGTGCTCAATGGGCTGACAATGATCCCGAACCCAACGGAAACACTTCTCATCGTCCATCAGACGGTACTCAATCGTGATCGTTTCTGAGCCAATGCGGGTCACGGCGTGCTGGTATTCGCGTAAGTCTTCAGGGTGAATGCGTGCCATCCACTCATAGAGACGGCGTATATCGCTGGAACGTACACCAATGGCCCGAAATGCATTGTCAGAAAGGTGAATGTACTTGGTATGACACTCCATTTCATACAGAGCGGTGCGGTTGATGCTGAGGGCAAATTCGAACTTCTTAGACCAAAGCTTGCGTTCATCATCAAAACGGCGCTCACGGTCGATATTCTGGATTTGAAAAACATATTGGGTGATGGCGCCACTCCACTGGTCACGCACAGTGGTCACCCCTAACCGCGTCCATATTACCTGTTTGTTCTTCCGCGTCAGGCGCAGCTCAACATGGCAACTTTCGGTTTTGGGGTCGGAAAAGGTGGCGAGTTGTTCCGAGAGTGTGCATTTGTCGCGGTGAAAAACCAATTGGTTAAAGGTTTTCTGTTTCAGCTCTTTCACGCTGAAACCGGTCAGGTCGATAAATGCATGATTGGCGTTGTGCATAAAACCGTCAGGTTGAACAACCACAGTACCAATCACGGATGACTGCATCGCATTGGCAAACAGGCTGGAGCGCTCATCGCTTTGCTTTTTCAGATAAGTGAGTTGTGCGGATTTTACGGCCAGAAGTGCGCCCAGCAACATGGCGCCGGCAATAGGCAGCAGGCGTCCGGCGTGCTCAAAAATCTCGGAAGAAGCGCCAAGGTTTTCTGCCGGATTAAGCAACAATAAATCCAGCGTGACACAAACCAGAAAAGCAGTAGCAAAGGCGGATAAGCGGTCCAGCACTGCGCTCGCCATGGTCAGGGCGATAGCGATAGCGATATAGGGGTGCGCCGCATGGATCATCATCCAGCCACTGAAACTGGCGATAGCGATCATCAAGGCGACCGTAACCGGTTTGTAGACGGACGAAGGAATGTCGCGCTGGCTTTGCAGCAAGCCATAAACCAAAGGTGTTGTCGAGATGATGCCGATGACATCTCCCAGATACCAGGCTGGGGCGACGGCAGAAAAGGGGACATTGACGGCGTATTGAAGCGCCAGACCACCAAACACCGCCCCTACGATAGGGCTGGCAAACGCAGTTAATGCGACAAAGGCGACAAAGGGCCGCAATTGCAGAAAGGGATCGCCGTCTCGTGAGATGTAGACAAGGGAATAGACGCCACAGGCAATGGTCAGCACGTTGGCAAGACTGAGATGGACACTCTGGACTGGGTCATCGCCAAAGATGAGGTTTGCCAGCAAAATCGCGACAAACGCGGTACCGACCAGCGCCAGACGCTGCTTTTGCGGAGCAATGGCGATCATGGCGATACACAGGCCATTGGCGTACCAGATAAATGCCTCACTGCCGGGCTGACGCAGCAGATAAATCGCGCTCAGGGCGAGCATCAGGGTGCCAAGAAACACCAGCATGACACGGATCAACAGTGCATCGACCGGAAATACGTCTCTGGATTGAACCGGGGCTGTCTGGGTCTCTGCTACAGGATCCATAAGTTGAGTTTTATTCCTGTTTGCTGGGTGTCGGAGAGGCTGGGGCATACGCCAAATGCTATCCATCCTCCTGAATAAAAGGCTGTATCAGAAGTGTAGTATATGTCTCAATGATGCAGTGTTTGCTGAGGTGATTTGGTTGTATTTTCGCCTGTTTTTATTTTCAGCTTGTGGCGACGCACTCACTTCCCCCTTGTCACGTATTTCCGCGTGTTTTTTCTGCTCTACTCCCCCGGATGCCTGACATAATTTCCCCGTATCGCCTGTCCTGTTTTTGTGAATCCCAGTTATTTACACCCGCGTTGAAAGAATTTTGCAGCCAAAACTGTCTATTCTAACAAGAACATCCGAATACAGGCGTCGACCGTGAGTGACATTACCGCAACCTTACTGACCTACTCTCCGATGACCTTTTTTTTCGCGGTGATCCTGCTCTCCTACCTGTTTGAAGATATCGCTATCGTGACCGCCGCCGTCGCAGCATCGCAGGGTGTCATGCCTTTGTGGGGTGCTTTGTTGGCCATATTTATCGGTATTGCCAGTGGTGACGTTGGGCTCTATTGGCTAGGTATGTTAGCGAGGAGGTGGCGGTGTCTTCGTGGCTATTTGCTCACCAAATCCGGCGTGCGGGCGGTGCGGCGTAAATTGCGCGCCCATGCGTTTGGTAACTTGTTTTTGATCCGGTTTGTGCCGGGGCTGCGCTTTGTCGGCTTTTGTCTGAGCGGCTTTTTCCGGGTGGATATCAAAACATTTTTACTGTCGGTCATGGTCGCGACCGCAATCTGGACGGTTGCCGTGTTTACGCTGGTGTATCAGCTGGGAGAAAACAGCTGGATCAAACATAACCTCAACTGGGGACTGATCCCCCTGGTGGTGATCCTGCTGGTTATCGTGAACCGTGTTGCGGGGCGCAAGCTTAAGGAGAAAGCGGTTTGCACAGACTAAAAATCGTGGATGAAAAATCCTCACCGGCACTGCCGGTCAATTACGGCATGCCACCTCTGGACATGAGCGGCAAGCCGGTATCGTTTTTTGAATTCTGGCCGGGTTGGGTGTTTTATGCGCCGGTCACCTTGCAGTGGATTGGTTACGGCTTCAAATACCGTAACTTCGCCCTGCCGTTGATTGCCAATCCGGGCATTGAACTCAGTGGCATGGTGGGGGAATCGAAAGATGCCATTTTGTCGCTGGCGGGCGAAAAAGCCAAAGATTGGATATTGCCTTACCTGACGTGGGAAAAGTCGGCCATGCCGCCGGAAACCCAGTCCCATCAAGCGCTGACTGCCCTGCATAACGCAGGTTTGGGGTTCCCAGTGGTCGCAAAACCGGACTTAGGGTGTCGCGGCGCAGGGGTGCGCCTGATTGAAAACAAAGCCGAGCTTGAAGAATACCTGCGCCTGTTTCCACAAGGTGCCAAGCTGCTGCTGCAGAAAAAAGCGCCTTACAACGCAGAGGCGGGGGTTTTTTATGTGCGCTATCCCGGCGAGTCGCGCGGGCGCATATTTTCCATGACGCTGAAATATAACCCCTTTGTGATTGGCGATGGCGTTCGTCCCCTGTCTAAGCTGATAGAAGATGACCCCCGCGCCGGGAAGTTGGCACACCTTTATTTCGCAAGGCATGGGGAAAAGCTGGATTGGGTACCGGCCGAAGGGGAAGTGTTCAGGTTGGCTTTTGCCGGCAGCCACTGCCGCGGCGCAATCTTCCGCGATGGCAGCGCGTACATTACAGACGCCCTGACACGCCGTCTGGACGAAATTTTTGATGATTTCCCCGGCTATCACTTTGGACGCATTGACCTGAAATTTAAGGACATCGACAGCCTGATGCAGGGGGAGGATTTTGTGTTGCTGGAAGTGAACGGTGCCAGCAGCGAAGCCGCACATATCTGGGATCGGGGCGCATCCATCAAGGATGCCTTTGCCACCTTGTTTGCCCAGTACCGGATGCTGTTTGAGATTGGAAACCTGCAGCGAAAGGCGGGGCACAGGGTGCCATCGCTGCGTGAACTGTTTCGTGCCTGGCGTAAAGAAAAAGCCTTGGTAAAAGACTACCCGTCTACCGACTAAAAGAAGCCAGAAGATGTTTGAAGGGGAATGCATGGTAGCAAACAAACCAGAACAGGATGCCGACAGGATAAGGCGGCCGGACGAAGTGCAAGGGTGTCTTGATGTCGCCGCACAAGCGCAAACTCTGATTACAGTGTTGAGTGATGAACAGTACACCCACATTGCGCTACCGTACCTGCAAAGTGCGATTGGTGGTCATATGCGCCACATTCTGGATGTCAATCACGCGGTGACTGGCTGGCCGGTGAACGCGCTGGTCGACTATGACGTTCGCCGCAGGGCGCATCCGGTAGAAACAGAGCGCGATATTGCCTTGCAGGAGTGGCGTCATATTGTTGACTGGCTGGAAACGCTGGACGAGGCTGATATGGCGAGCCCGGTGTCGGTGAAAAGCGAAGTCTGTCTGTCCCATCAGGCGTGTGCGCAAATGCCATCGACGCTGGGGCGTGAACTGGCGTTTGTCTCCAGCCATGCAGTGCATCACCTGGCGCTTATCCGTGTCAGCCTTTGTGCGCAGGGGATAGAGACTGATGAAGACTTCGGGTTGGCACCTGCCACCTTGAGTCATCAACGGGGAGAGAAATAAATGTGTACCGTTAGCTGGTTGCTGCACGATGCCGGGTATGAGGTTTTTTTTAACCGTGATGAGCAAAAAGGCCGCGCCATCGCCAATCCGCCTGCTGTGTTTGATCGTGAAGGAACCCGCTACATGATGCCAGTCGACCCCGATGGCGGCGGCACCTGGATAGCCATGAACCAGCATGGCCTGTCACTTTGCCTGCTCAATTACTATCAGGGGGACATTCCCGATTTGCCCCTGATAAGCCGTGGCCTACTGGTCAAGATGCTGGCACCGGAGATGTCGGTGTCTGGTGTGGTTAACCGTTTGAATTCGCTGCACATGGGGTCTTACGCTCCGTTTACTCTGTTGGTTTTCGCGCCGGATCTGAGCAACCGGCATGGTCATGTGATTGCGTTTCAATGGGATGGTCACGTACTCACTCAGCGGCCAAGTGTCGAGCCTATGATTTCCTCCTCCGTCCGGTTTGATGAAGTGATGTTCGCGCGCCGAGAAGCGTACCGCACCATCATGACCGAACCCAAAACCGTTGAAAAAGCCTGGGCGTTTCACCGCAGCCACGTGCCGCAGGCAGGTTACCTCTCCGTTTGTATGCACCGTAATGATGCCAATACCGTCAGCTTCACCCACCTAAAAGTGACCCCGGATGTGATGGAAATGGTCTACGTTGATGGTTCACCCTGCGAAGGCGGAGAGCAAACTTCTACCGTTCTGGCAAGAACCCGCGGGCCTTTTAAACTAGTGGCAAGTGACAGTCCTTAATTTGAAATTTTTCGCCCTACCTCCGGTTCTTAATCAGTGAACCTTATGACAAATAGACAGGAGTTTTGGTATGGCCCGTTTACTGGTTTTGCTCAGCTTGTTTTTCTCTTCCGTGGCTTTTTCCGCGGACGATATCTACACCGGATTTTTCAGCAACAAAGCGGTCAGTGGCTATGACACTGTTTCGTTTTTCGAAGGAACGCCAACCAAGGGTAGTTCATCCTTCAAGACCGAATACAAAGGGGCGGACTGGTTATTTACCAGTCAGGCGAATTTGGACAAATTCCTGGCCGATCCTGAAAAATACGCGCCACAGTATGGTGGCTATTGTGCCTGGGCCATTGCGGAAAAAGATGATTTGGCACCGGGCGATCCGGAGTTTTGGACCATTGTCGACAACAAGCTGTATCTGAATTACGACCAGTCGGTACAGAACAAATGGGAAAAAGATGTCCCCGGCTTTATCGAAACTGGTGACAAAAACTGGGCGAAGCGCTAAGCGCACTTTTCCCAGATTGAGGAGAGTTAATGGCCGTTAGTCCGTTTCAGATCCCACGTAAAACCCCCTTTGGTGTGGTTGAGAAAGCGCTAGAGTCAGTCACTGGCCTTAGGGCGCTGGATACCTATTACCGTCGTCGCCCGGAAGGCATTGATACCGACGACTTTCTCAAATACACACTGGATGTGTTGGGTATCGCTTATACGGTGCCTGAAGAGCAACTTGCCAATGTTCCCAAGACCGGCGGCACTGTGGTAGTGGCAAACCATCCCCTCGGTGGTGTGGAAGGGGTGATTCTTGCCAAGGTGCTCCGGCAAATCCGACCGGATGTGAAAGTGTTGGCCAATTACTACCTCAAACGCATTCCGGAATTGAGCGATCTTTTTATCGGCGTGGACGTGTTTGAAGGGGAGAGCGCCCAACGTGCCAACATGCGCGCATTGCGGGAAGCCCACCAACATGTCAGTGAAGGTGGCCTGTTACTGATTTTTCCGGCTGGTGAGGTATCAACCTTCGATCACAAAGGAATGCTCAGTGACAAGGCGTGGAGTCGCTCTGCTGCCGTACTGGTGAAAAAGCACAAAGCGACCGTGGTACCTGTGTTTATCGGCGGGCAAAACAGCCGCAAATTCTACCGCGCCGGACGGATTCACCCTTTGCTGCGCACGGCATTGCTTGGCAGGGAATTGCTGAACAAAAAAGGCCGCTCGATACCGCTTTCCATTGGTGATCCTATTGCCTGGAAGGAGTACCGCGGCTTTGATAATGACGAAGCGCTGGTCAATTACCTGCGCCTCAATACCTACTTACTTAACGAAGATAAATCGCAGGCATCGTCAGTGATGGCGCACCCCGGCGCGGCGCTGATTGCGGCCAAATCGCCAGAGGCTATCGAAGCAGAACTCGACACGCTTCCCGAGCAAGCCAAACTGCTCAGCAGCGGTGAGTTTGATGTTTATTGCTGCGGGAAGTCAGATATTCCCGTCATCATCGAAGAAATCGGACGCATGCGCGAAATGAACTTCCGCGCAGTTGGTGAGGGCACTGGGCTGGAATGCGACTTGGACCAGTACGATGAGTACTACCTTCACCTGTTTATCTGGGATCGTGAACAGCGCCAGATGGTCGGTGCCTACCGCCTTGGCAGGGTGAAGGATATCGTCGGTCAGCACGGCATTTCTGGGCTCTATTCACGCAGCCTGTTCCAGTACGACCAGCGGTTTGTTGACAGCATGGGTGCATCGCTGGAAATGGGACGTTCGGTGATTGATGAAAAATACCAGCGCAGCCTTTCTGCCCTGCTACTGCTTTGGAAAGGCATCGCTGAATATGTGCGAATCAACCCGGAAATCACTACTCTGTTTGGTCCGGTGAGTATCAGCAACGACTACCCGCAAAAGGCGCGTCGCTTACTGGCAGAAAGCCTGAGTGTCCATCACTACGATACGCAGATTGCCGCACTGGTGAAGCCAACAACGCCGCTGGAAAGCTCAGAGCCTGTGCCCTGGCATACCTCTATGTTATCTGCCCTTGGCGACATGCATATGCTTTCAAGGGTATTGGGACGGATGACCCATGGCCTTGGCGTGCCCGTGCTGCTGCGCCAATACCTTGGGTTGAATGGCAAACTGGTATGTTTCAACGTTGACCCGGCGTTTAACGATGCGCTGGATGGTTTGATTGTGGTGGATCTTCGCAATGTGACGGCCAAAACGCTTGGACGCTATATGGGCAAAGAGCAGGCGGAAAACTACCTTGCCCACCATGGCGTGAAATAGCCGCGCCAAAAACAGAAAAAGCGCCGCTCTGGCGCTTTTTCTTATTAGTCTTCGTATTAAAAGTTAAGTCTGGCACCGACAGAAATGGTGCTGGTTTCTGCGTTACCGCGATCTTGATAACCCACTTCCAGTGCCATACCAGGGCCGATAGCCGGTGCAAGGCTAATACCGACCGCACCCAACAGGCCCCAGCCATCTTCCGACTCATTCGCATAAGTATTGTCGTAATAGTTACCGCCACCACGCACGTACACATCACCAAGAACGATAGGCAGGGTGATTTGCAGTGCCAGAGGAATCGATGTAGAGGTGAAATTCTGATCGACACCGTTGGCATCAGGGATGTCTGCCGTCGTCTCGCCGTAACCAGAATAAATGCTGGAGAAGGTGTTCAGTTTGAGGTTGCCGTTCACTGCCCAAAAGTAGCCGGTTGCGCTGCGGCCTTTATATTTCACATCTGTCACACCACCATCGACACCCAGAGTCAGTGGAAGAATCAATGCAGATGCCGATGTTGCGAACAATGTGGCGCCTAGCGCCGTCAAAGTGAGCAGTTTCCGTGAAGTAGCCATAAAGTTCACCCCTTGTGAAAAATTCAAATTATCGCCGACTGTTGGGTATATACCTAAGCATCTTCAGGTCGTTTAGGTGTACCCGCTTTGTACAGTTATTCGGCACGCTCTGGCTCAGTTTAGAAATGAATCGGCAGGTGGGATGAAATCTGAACAGTTTTTTTGTCAATAGATCAGCAATTTGTGACCGGAGGCGAGGCGGAAAGAAAACCGGGTGATAAAAAATGGCACCGCAAGGGTGCCACATTGTGAATCCAGTTTGCTGGCAGTTAGCCCGTGATCAGCGCAGATACCACACCGATAATACCGCCGAACACGCCGCCCCAGACAACCAGCCAGCCTAGGTGCTCGCGGATCATCTTCTGTACGATCTCTTTCACCAGCTCAGGCGTCAGTTCATCCAGACGTTGCTCAATCACCGACTCAATATTCGCTTTAATATCGCCTACCATCTCCGGCTGTTCCAGCTGGCCTTTCAGCGCATCGCGGAAATTGTCCTGCTGGGTGATTTCCACCACGGACGATTTCATCTTCTCCACAAACGGCTGGCGCAGCGGTGCCAGTGCTTCAGCGCCACCAAACATTGCCAGCATGCCGCCGAAAGAGCTGTTGTTGATCACCTCAACCAGACCATCGAAGGTTGGGTTGAAGTCGATTTGCTCAATCACAGGGTCAAGGTTCAGGGTCGCACCGCTGGACATCTCTTTTTTCAGGAAGCGGTCCATATTTTCTGCGGTGAAGAACTGATCCATCATCAACGACTTGATACCAAGCTTGAACGCTTCAAAGCGCGCCTGAATCACGCCTGAGCCATAAAGTCCCGGTACCTTTTCAAACAGCATGTGTACCGCCAGAAGGTTGGTTAACGAGCCGGACAGGGCGAACAGACCGCCATACAGGGCGACAGGTTGTGAAAAGTAGTAACCGGCAGCCGTGATCAGCGCAGCAATAAGGTTGGTTAAAAAGCTCTTGTTCATGAATTTACTCAATGTATGTCCAAGGAAGTGGCCAGATTTTAATGAAAATCCTGCCATGCAAACAACCATCAAACAGCGGGATTTTACGATGCAGCGCCCAACGCCGGGGTGTGGCACTTTCCAGCCGGGGCAGAGAGCACCTACACTTTTGTTTCCTTATGCAACTAAAGAATGTCAGATGCTTTTGCGTGCCGGAGTGATCATGGTGCTGGCTTTTACCCTTGTCGCCTGCAGCAGTGGTAGCCGCCCCTTCCAATTTAAAAACCTTGCTAAAACCGACATGGATCTTATCACCGACATTCACATTGCGGAGATAAGGGAGCTGGTGCGTGAATTGACCATCAAGCTATATAAGCGCAATCCCCGCGAGCTGGCAAAAGTACCGGAAGCCACGGTGAATGGGCGTTTGGATGCCTTGATGACCGTCGACCGCCCTGTTGGCGGCTATGCCGAGTTAGGTGGACGGGATGGGGTTGCCGCGCTTTATCTGGCCTTTGACGAAACCTACACCGGCGACAGGGTATTCGCCCTGATGGTTGGCATCAGCGGCATGATCAGCGAAAGCTACAACCATCAGCTCGAATTCTACCTTCTCGATGATATCGACCAGCAAAAACTCTATAACAGCGCCCGCAACCTCGAAATCCTCGCCTGGCTGCTCAACACCCGAAAAGACTTGCAGGGTGAACTGATGCTCCTCAGCAACGGCATCGCCGACGACGGCACCCCCAATTACAGCTACGAACGTTTGCTAAGCAAGATGATCGTCATTCAGGACATGATGGCCAAAATGGTCGCCGACCGCACCAACCGCGCAATAAACCAGGTGGTGCATGGCGTCGCGTCGATGACGTTTTTTCCTATTTGATTGGTTTTACACTGCATAACGAACGCCCCTGATTAACTGATTTGTTGCAATCTAATTTTGGCGTGTGACGCCATATTTGTGAGCGTCAATCTCATCAGACAGTTTAAGTTATAAAAGAGTCTAAATGCGCCTATCCATTCAAGGTATAGCTTATTTAACGTTGGCTTATTCAATATGTGCTCATTTAATACTTCCTAATTTAAAGTTACAGTTGTTAGCCTGAATGCACGCTCACAAAAATCCAACTAACAAGGCAAGAGATTTTCTGTCTTAAGCTAAAAATAAATCAAACTCAAAAAAAACGATATGTCTCATCAATAAAGCAAAATAATCGATATAAAGCGTTATGCTACTGTGCGTTAGCTGAAAACTAGGTGATTGATATTGAAATGAACATAAAAACCTTCCATGGATTGACACTTGCATACATATTTTTTGCTTTGTTGTTTTTTTCTTCATTTTCGAATGCCAAACCTAATGACATTTATAATGTTGTTGGTTACTTTAATGAGGACTTAAATGCGCCTTATAATACTAGAGATATATATGGCTCAGTGATAAGGTATTATATACCGCCCGAAATTAATAACGTTCAAATCACAGTCGATGATATAACTGTACATGTTAATCTTGAAGATGAAATTTTAAGTGCAATAAATGAATGGGCACATGAGTCTAATGGGCTTCGTTTCGAAAGAATTCTTTCAAGTGAAGGGCAGAATGGATATATTAGATTTGGAATCACTACAAACGCAAATACTTACGGCAATACTGTTTTTAATTCACTGAGTGAAATTGATGGTTCGATTAGTCGAGTCAATCTTGAGCCGCGAGGATTCACCAGACAAATACCAAATTTATATTCAGGCCTTCGTAATGTAAATGCGATTTCATCAGCCACTGATATTACTGAACTGGTTCGAATGATGGTTAATTTGACTTTGCGTCACGAAATTGGACATGCACTGGGATTGGCGCATCATGACGAAAATGGTGTACACGTTGGTCCCAATGAAATTGGTAGACTGATAGTTATGTGCGGACTTAGTGCTTCGAGGCCATCAATTATGCTAAGTGGAAGGTCTGGAAATTATTTGCGTATCCTTTCTGAACATTTGCATCGACCAGTAACTATTAGTGACATTGCTATATCAAGAAATGATTTACAAGGTGCTGGACGGATGTTTGAATCACATTCAAGAAGGCATGTTCTTTCTTTGGCGTGCGCTGCAGCATTTATGTCACTGCGTGGTTCAGAGTTATAAATTAAAATTATCATGAGAACACTTAATATGGAACAAAACAATCAGATCCGAGGAAATAAAATGTCTTACTTTAAAATGTCACTTTTAACCATTATTCTTTTGTCATTTAAATCTTTTGCCGATTATAATGATGGCTTTGCTGAAAGAGTAAATATTGAAGGGTTTATATCTGGAGTGCTTGAAGGGACCTCGTATTATTGTGTTAAATACAAGGTTCAAGAGAGTGATAGTTCGTATAGTACTGCATGTGGACTCAAAGATTTTGGTGTTGCAAAGAATGCTTTCCCTCAACTTTTCAGCGTTGCGAGAAGTGCATATCTTATAGATAGCCCTGTTTCCCTTTATTTGAAAAGAAATATGTTTGGGAGTCAAAACTTAAAATCAATAGTTAACTCCAACAATAGTAATGTTGATGAAATTATGAGTATTTATTTTCCAACTGAATGAATTAACTAATTGTCAATTTTTAGTGAAACTGAAGGTAAGGAAAGTAAATCCTTACCTTCACCTTAATGATTTGGAAAATTTAAGTTCCAAATAGTACTTCGAAACGATCGCGAGATTCATCGGTGTTAATAGAAGATCCGGTTACCTTAATAACAGTTATGACACCGTCAGGGGTGTTTAGTAGTCAGAGCAATATGGAATATAGGGAAAGCACACATTCAACTCCAATCCAAGATCCATCGATTATCATCTGAGTGATTAAGCAACACATCAAAAATTTGGATTTAACACATATGCTCCCTTCTCACGTCAATAAGCAATTGCACTCTATTGACTGTACCAGCAGCCAATACCCCCATCTAACTTCCCCCTTGAAAAGGGGGAAGGACAAAAAGCCAGTCCGCTAACTTTTCAAGTCTCTAGTCTCTAGTCTCTAGTCTCCAGTCTATAGTCTCTAGCCCCAAACAACTCGTTTCGAAAGCTTCACCTGAAGGCTTTTAGAACCTGTTATGAAAAAGGGCTTTCGTTCCATTTTTGTACGGTAGTTCAATGACAAGCTGAACAGCACCTTTCTAAAAGTACACTTTTGAGTTTACTTTAATTAATAGATTAGTATGATATGCGTCACATTATAATGCGCTGCAATTTTGACCCGTTTCGGTAACAAAATGCAGTAATAGCCTACGCACGTGTTACTTCAAGCCAACACGTTTGCGAAGCTCCGATCAGGACACTTTTGGTATATGTCTTTAGCAACCCGTCTTCTCGCAACTGGCCTTTTGCTGTGCTCAACAACAAGCTGGGCGAGTTCATTTTCGCTGCCTATCTGGAAAGAGGAGGCGGAATCCCGTGGCTATGTGTTGCCGAAACCAATCGGTTTGAACCTCAGTTATATGAGCATGGAGCAGGGTATCGCGGTCGATTCAATCGCGTTTGACGGGCTGGCTTACAAGACAGATCCAAGCTGGCTGTTCCCTAATGGTCTGAACATTCCTATCGCTCAGGACATGATTGATATCAGCGCTGCGCCGGGTCGCCAGAAAAGTGAAGTGCTTTCACTGCGCGCAGATGTGTGGATTTTCCCGTTCCTGAATGTGTACGGCATGGTGGGTAAGCTGACCGGATATTCAGAAACAGATGTCACCATCGACGGCATCCGTATCTCAGATAAAATTTACCTCGAAAACCCAAACCCTGAAGCGATCCCGTTCCGTCTGGATCTGGATGGCAACCTCTATGGCGGTGGTTTTGTGCTGGCAGGCGGCTATGGCAACTGGTTTGGTCTGGTTGATGCGAGCTACACCCAAACAGAACTGACCGTGGTTGACGGTGCGATCGACGCCATTGTGGTGTCTCCCCGTGTCGGTTACGACTTTACCAAGAAGGGACTGCCGCTTCGTCTGTGGGCTGGCGCAATGTATCAGGATGTTGAGCAATCGCTCTCTGGCAGCTTGTCCTCGCTGGATTTGCCTGCTGGCCTGTCGGGGCTGCTTGGTAGCGTGAACAAAGATAACGAAGGCCGTTTTAACGTTGAACAACGTTTAACCACGCCCTGGAACCCTATCGTCGGCATGCAGTACCAAATTTCACCGAACCTTTATCTGCTCGGCGAAGTGGGCTTGGGCGATCGTCAGAGCCTGTTCTTAACCGTTGATATGCGCTACTGAGGGGTTCGATGAAAGCCATAACTTCATTGCCTCTGCTGGTGATGTTGCCGACCGCCGTGTTAGCGCAGGAACAAGAGCAGGATTGGATTGACAACCTGCTGACCGAGCTTGGCTCAAGCGAAACCATCAATGTCGAAGACGGTATTGACTGGGGCGTATTACCTGGGCCGTTTGTGAACCCTGAGCAAGGTTTTGGCTTTGGTGTGGCGGCGGTGGGTCTTTATGCGCCGTCAGATTGGGTGGAAACAACCCCCTATTCCACGGTGGCGGTGAAATCCTATGTGTCGACGTCAGGCTCTTATGGCCTTGGCGTTGAAAACCGTACCTACCTGAAAGGCGATACCCTGCGTTTCCTTGCCGATGGCTGGATCAGCCATGCCCCCGGTTATTACTGGGGTGTGGGTAGGGATGCGGCTGAAAACAGCAACAACAAAACCAAGCAACAGGCGCAGATTTTGCGCGTTACGCCAAAAGTCTCCTACCAGTTCCTGCCGGAAACCTATGCCACGATCGGTTGGGATTTCCAGCGCTATACGGATCAGGAATCGGATGGTCCACTGCTGATGGGCGCAGCGCTTGAGGATTCAATCAGCAGTGCTGCTGTGCTCGCGCTGGAATATGACAGCCGGGATTTTGAACCTAATCCGGAATCGGGTCGCCTGCTGAGTATGGAATGGGCGTCGTACCGTGAGGCATTTGGTTCGGACAACAATTACGACCGCGTCACCCTGAATTACCGCGAGTACCAACGCCTGTCGCCGGACAGCATTCTGGCATGGGATGTTTATGGTCAGGGCGTGACCGGCGATGTGCCTTGGTATGCCTATTCCGAGCTTGGCAGCGACAAACGGATGCGTGGTTATTACATCGGCCAGTACCGCGATAACTACCAGCTTTCAGCGCAGGTTGAATGGCGACATCAGTTCAATGCCCGGCATGGCATGGTGACCTGGGTCGGCGCAGGCAATGTGGCCTCCGACGTGGATGGTCTGTTTGACCGCAGCTGGTTGCCCACCGCCGGCATCGGTTATCGGTTTGCGTTCAAGCCGCGCATTAACGTCCGCTTTGATTTCGGTATCGGGAAAGACAGCAGCGGATTCTATTTCCACATTAACGAAGCATTTTAAAACCCCATGAGCAAAAGAGTGATCAGATACAGCCGCGTCTGTCACGCGGTGTTAGGCAGCGCCCTCCTTGCTGTCAGCCATCTTGCATTGGCCGACGCGCCGGTAGGTGTGCGTCCTTGTTGTGCCTTTGGCAAGGATTTGAAAGCGCAGGTCGGGAATGTCCCTGTGCCGTTCTTTTCGGTCGGAAACGTATTGGCTGCTGATGAGATTGGCAACCATATCTATAACGATGGCTCCCAAGGGGTTTCCCGAAGTTTGCTGGGGTTGGGTGATGAGCATAACGGGCTTATTTTCACGACCCAGGGCGGCTTTATTGATACCGCGCATGTGCGGGATACGGCAGACTTCACCTATTACCTGTTTGGGGAAATCCGCCAAAAGCTCGGTACGGACGCGGTTATCACCCTGCCGAACGAACTTCGTCAGCGCGCGATTGTGTTGAAGAAAAACACCAAGCCGGAAAATGTCGCGCAAGCGGATTTACTGGCGCTCGATATCGCGGGAGTGATGGCATTCCGATTGGCGCAGTGGCATGAAATAGCGCAGTGGTTTGGCATGGAATCGGTGTCCGGATTTAAAGAGTTCGCTTCGGCGTTTTCGCCGGAAGATCTCTATTCGAATATGCTGGGCGCGACACTGGCGATGGAAGTCTTGCGCCTGCAACCGGATATGGATGTGAAAGCCTTTGGCCGTGAAATGGACAGGGTAACCCAGCGCGCACTGAAAGCCTTGGGGGCGGTGTCAGCCAGTGAAACCACAACACGTATTGATGCGCTTGATGGCAAATGGTGGGACAGCAGCAAGCGCCTGCCGGATAAATGGGTGCTGCGTAAACGTGATTACGATTTGTCCATGTCGCTGTCTCCGAATGGCGTTGCAGATGGCACGATGCTGCAGTTGTCTGAGGATCTGCATGATGGCGAAAAGGTATCGGATTGGGCACAGTTTGAATTGCGTAAAACAAGCCTGGATGGCGCGTTTGCGCCGTTGCCGGCAGCGATGAAAGCAATGAACGTGTGGACACCTGAGCAGTTCCAGCGCATTGCGGATGTCGCAAAGTCTAATGATGCTGCTGCACTGAAAAATCAGTGAAAACAGGGAATAACAGATAACCGAAGGGCGCCGCTTGGCGCCCTTTTTGTGTTTTAATCTGCAGATTTTTGTTGCCGGGACTAAAACAGCAGAATGCTGCCCCAGGTAACAACGACCAGCATTAAAGCCATAAATACGGCAGCAGAGCCGATGTCTTTTGCGCGGCCACTCAGTTCATGGCGTTCAGGGCCAATACGGTCGACCACGGCTTCAATCGCCGAGTTAACAAGCTCCACAATCACCACCACAAACAGGGTTGCAATCATCAGCAGTTGTTCAAGGTGTGTCACTGGCAAAAAGAAAGAGATGGTTGTCATTACCACCAGCAGTACCGCTTCCTGACGGAAAGCGGCTTCATTGCGCCATGCAGCTTTAAGCCCTTGAAAGGAATAGCCGGTTGCATCCACGATGCGTTTCAGCCCAGTGGCATTGGGTTTCATGTTCTTGTTCTCGCCGGTGTCATTGATTAATCAGGTCGCATATTGTGAGGCTTAACGTCATAAATTTCTATGTTTTAGAGAGGCTTTCTCCGTTGTGACCGGTTGTTTTTTCAGTCTATTGACTGCCTGCCAGTGGGGCGAATTTGAACCTGCCTCCGAACGCTTCATTTTTATGCCTGACAACTGTCTGCTGCTTTTCTCTCAATTAAGTACTATTTCACCTATTTTCCTGACCTTGGAGCGCACATCAGCATCAGATTCGACGAGTATTGATAAAACGCTCCCCGAAAAGGAATACGATGATGGTGACACAAGGTAAACGATGGATATTGTGGTGCTTTGCGCTGATGTTTGCAGCGTCAAGTCAGGCGGCGGTTTCTGATAAATCCCTGAATGAATTGCTCTCTGCCTCAGGTGTCGAGCAAATGGTGAACGAGTTTCCGCAAACCGTAAAACTGGGGCTGGTGGAAGCATTTAAACAGCAGCCGGATACGTCCCAAAAAGAAGTGGATGACATGATCCGTGCGATGGATGAAACCATCGTGCCGGAGCAAATTATTGCTGAAATCAAGCAATCCCTGTCCGAAAAGCTTAGCGACGCTGAGGTTTCAAGTCTGCTGGCTTGGTATCGCTCACCTCTTGGCCGCGCTTTTACCGAAGCGGAATCCAACAGCAGTACGGAAGAAGCCTTCGCGGCCATGTCTCAGGAAGCTCCGGCATTGTTAAAGCGTAAAGCGCTGATGGATCAGGTTGGACAGATTGAAACCTTGATGGATTTGACCACCCTAACTGTAGACTTCTTCGAGAAAGTACAGCTCGCGGTGTTTGCCGGTTTGATGTCTGTAATGGAGCCGCAAGCCCCGGTAGGGCTGGAAGTGATGCAAAAAGAGCTCGATGCGGTGCGCAAACAGTCTGAAGCCAATGTTGAGCAGATGATGAAAGTGTCGCTGGCGTATGCCTATAAGGATTTCACGCCGGAGGAAATGGATAAGTACATTGCCTTCCTCTCAACGCCGGAAGCGAAAAAGTTCAACCTGACAGCCACACAAAGCATGTTCAACAGCCTGGAAAAAAGCTTTCATAACTGGGCGAAGAAAATGGGCGCTGACGTCGACGAGGTCTAGCCTTGGGAGCGTTGTGCACAAAAAAGCGCTGCCTCGTGCAGCGCTTTTGTTTTCCTACCTCGGCGTGGGCTTATGCGCGAATTACTGCGCAAAGTTGTCGCGGAAGTAGTCGATGATATCGTCCGACTCATACATCCATTCCACCGAACCATCTTCATGGTCAATACGCAGGCAAGGCACCATGCTGCGGCCGCCACCGTTGATCAGTGCCTGTCGTGCCTCCGGATCCCTAACGGTATCGACCATTTCAATTTTAAGCTGCATGGCTTGCAGCGCTGAGCGCACCTTCACGCAAAACGGGCAGTATGGGCTTTGGTACAGGCTGTGTGCACTTAGTGGTGGCATGGCATATTCCTTACAACATCAAATGAAATAGACACCCACTCCACCGCAATTGAGGTTCTGGATAGGGCGCCGGAATGTTACCAGAAAGTGTACGGCCGTTAATCCTGTTTCATCGATAGCGTGAGCGAATAGCGGTAAAACGAATCGTCCAGCAGATATTCCGGGTGCACGCTCGGGCTCCATGAATCATCGCCGCCCACGCCCATGTGGTAGCCGTCGATACGCAAATACAGGTAATCGTCTGCCTCCAACTCATGCTGGTGGCGGGCATTTTTGAGTGAATCCTGGCTGTAGCGGCTGACAGAAAAATGGAACAGGCCTTCAATACGCAGGTTGTCGATATCCAGCTGGCGCACATCGCAGCGCAGGCCGTTTTCGGTCGGGAAGATATACGGCGTGTGCATATCTTCGATGCTGGCAATGTAGCGGCTAACCATGGCTGAGGCTTTGCGATCCGGGTAGTTTTCATGGGGGCCGCGGCCAAACCAGCAGATACAGTCGGTATCGGGGATCACCAGTTCCATCCCAATGCGCGGCAATGCGGGCATGTCCTGCGCCACGTGCACGTTTACGGTCAAGTCGATAGTGCCGTCCAAATCCACTTCGTAGCGCCAGAGGGTGCTGATCACCATGGTGCCGCCAATGAAATAGCCATGGTGAGAGCGGATCTGCACCGTATCTGAAAGCACGTCGACGGTATTGAACAAGTTTTCATGGCGCAGCTCGTACAGTCCGGCGTTTTGCCATTTGGTGAACCAGGCATTGGGGTCGGGCTTGTCTGCTTCGCTGGCGCCGATATCGTTGTCGATGGGCGGGCGGACAAAATTATCGGTCGGTGCACACAGCAGTTGCTCTTCGCCATTGATCAGCCAGTGCACCAGATGGCCGCTCTGCTTATCAAAACCCAGCTCAAAGGTGTCACCGCGGATAGTCCAGAGATCTGGCTCTTCCAACACCTCTGGCAACCTGTCCGGTGCCACAGCCGGCGCGGTAAGCGCTCGGTACACCGGCAGCGTCAGTTGCGACCAGCCAATTACCGTTCCGGCCGGTGCCCAGTCTTCGTCCTTGGCGAGCACCACTTCAAGGTTGAGGAAGTATTCCGCGTTGTGTTTGGGGTAGGGCATGGCACTCATCAGTTTGCACTGGGTTTCACGGCCAAGGTGCAATGACAGCGGCTCCTCGCCACTGGCTTCCTGTTTACCGTTGCCCTGCACTGACCAGCGAAGGGTGAGGTGCTGCGGTGGATGGAACAGGTATTCGTGTCTTACGGTGACCATCAGCGGGTACGTGCCATCCAGCGTGTAGTGGAAGCGCTGTTGATGGTATTTGGCTTCAAAAGCTGCCGGGTGCGGCGTTCTGTCTGGAAACATCAGGCCATTGATGCAGAATTGGCGATCGTTGGGGGTATCGCCGAAATCACCGCCATATCCCCAGACTTTGCCTGCGTCGCTGTCGTAGAGCAGCCCCTGATCGACCCAGTCCCAAATGAAGCCGCCTTGCAATCTGGGATAACGGCGGAACGCCTGCCAGTATTTATCGAAACTGCCAAGGCTGTTACCCATGGCGTGGGCGTATTCGCACAGGATCAAAGGGCGGTTTTCATTGGGCAGACCAATCCATTTGGACAATGCCCATTTGGGCAGCGCCAGTTCTTCCTGATCCTGCTCAACGCGGGCGTACATCGGGCAAATAATGTCGGTGGCGGCAGTGTCTGCTCCACCCCCTTCGTATTGCACCGGACGTGAAGGGTCGCGCAGCTTGAGCCATTGGTACATGGCGTGATGGTTACTGCCAATGCCGGATTCATTGCCGAGCGACCAGATAATCACGCAGGGGTGGTTTTTATCCCGCTCGTACATGCCGGTGACGCGCTCCATATAAGCGGTGAGCCACTGGTTATCGTCCGAGAGTTGGCACATAGGCACCAGCCCGTGGGTTTCAATGTTGGCTTCGTCGACCACATACAGGCCAAGGCGGTCGCACAGGTTGTAAAACGCCGGATGGTTCGGATAGTGCGCGTTTCTCACGGCATTGAAATTGAATTGCTTAATCAGTTTCAAATCATGCTCTATGGCGCTGACAGATTGGGCATAGCCATGACGGGGGTCGAACTCATGGCGGTTCACACCGCGGATCAAGGCGGGCTTTTCATTGATGCGCAGTATGCCATCCTGAATAGAAACCTGACGGAAGCCGGTGTTACACGCTTCGATGTCCAGTATTTCACCGTTGTCGTCGAGCAGGGTAAGCAC
This sequence comes from Enterovibrio paralichthyis, assembly GCF_019209835.1. Classification (NCBI taxonomy): domain Bacteria; kingdom Pseudomonadati; phylum Pseudomonadota; class Gammaproteobacteria; order Vibrionales; family Vibrionaceae; genus Enterovibrio; species Enterovibrio paralichthyis. The sequence continues at coordinate 113,936 of NZ_JAHUTS010000003.1, forward strand.
CAGACGGTAAAGGTGCGGTTTTTCGTCACTCCAAATCGTCGGGTTCAGGATTTTGATGGTGTGCGTGTGCCGGTTTTTCCAGCTGCCACGCTCGTCCACCGGCCGGGTATTGGACTGGGCGAACATTTCGCCGCTGATGTCCTGACCGTCCTCAAAAAGCTGGGCCACGAGTTGAGTGCCGTCTTCGCCACTGGTGCGGGTTGTGACCGTGAGAATACCCAGCTGGTGATGGGAGTCGAGACTGGCGCGGACACTGAAATCTTCAATCGCACTGTGGGGTTTGTGGCACAGGGTGACATCGCGGAAGATCCCGCTGAGCCACCACATATCCTGATCTTCAAGATAACTGCCGTCACTCCAGCGCAGTACAACAGCGGTGAGCTGGTTTTCACCCAGCGAGATAAACGAAGAAAGGTCAAACTCTGCCGGTAACCGGCTGTCCTGGCTGTAGCCGACAAAATGGCCGTTACACCACAGGTAAAATGCAGCGCTGACCCCGTCAAAACAGATGCGTGTGTAGCCGCGTTGCCACACGTCAGAAATATTGAAAGTCGTCCGGTATACCCCAGTCGGGTTGTGTGAAGGCACCTTGGGCGGTGTCGGTTCAAAGGGGTACTGGATATTGGTGTAGATAGGGTTGTCGTCGGTATCTTGCAGTTGCCAGTTGGATGGAACAGCGATGTTTTGCCAGCTGTCATCGTTGAACTCTTTGCACACTACTTCGGAAGGCACTTCCTCCGGTTTTTGATAGATAGCGAACCTCCACAACCCGTTCAGGAAAATACGGTTGCGTGAAACAGGAATGGCGTTGTCGGCATCGTCCAACGCGGCTTCAACGCTGGGATAAGAGGCAAGCGGGCAATGGGCTGGAAGACGGTTTAACTGCGTGACCGAAGGGTCTTCCCAATGACGTTGACGGATCAGTGCTGCGTATCGTGTCATGTTGCTTGTCTCTTCTGGTGTGTGAACCGGGCCATGACTAGGTGGATCTGGCTATTAGAAAACAGCGAAATAGCAAGTCAGGTACAAAGACATCAACATGGCGTTTTATGGTTTACCCGAAACACACGGTGCCCTTGAAAGGGTATGCCGTTGTCGGGGTGTGATACTGGAAAGTTTAGACCAAATTGGTTTTCTACAAAGCGGCGCTTTCGGTGAAAGGTGATTCTTTGACGCAGGCATTCAGTTGTTTCAAAGAGAAAAATCAGTTGTCTGTGGCCGGAGAAGAAACGGAGTCGCGCAACACCAGGCTGGGCTTGTAGTTGCTGTCCAAGGCGGGGGCGGGTTGGTTGTCGGCAAGCGATATCGCGAGGGTAGCGGCTTTGGCAGCCATCTCTTCAATCGGGTAACGAACCGTCGTCAGTTTAGGGTACATGTAGCGGGCAATGGCACTGTTATCGAACCCGACAACAGAGACCTCTTGCGGAACATGGATTTTGCGCTCAGTGAGCAGGGAAACTGCGCCGGCTGCCATTACATCGTTGTAGCAAAACACGGCGGTGACAGACGGCATCTTTTCAAGCAGCGAAGCCATAGCCAGCTCACCGCCGGTTTCATCCGGAATGCCTTGCGCCGCGCAGCGCGTTTCGTCCGTACCGGATTCGCACAGCAGACCGTGGGCTTTCAGGGCATCATGAAAGCCATGATATCGCTGCTCGGTATCTTCAATGCCGTGGTTGGAACCCAGATATCCTATGTGTTTATGCCCTTTGCCAATCAGGTGTTCGGTAGCGAGATACGCGCCGTGGTAGTTATCAAGATAAATGCAGCGACCTGCCAGACCGGGAATATGGCGGTTGATAAACACCACGGCGCTGTGTTCTTCCGCGTACTTTCTCAGGGTGTCATCATCCAGTGCTTTGCTGTGGATGATGAGCGATCCCACCTGATTCTGGATCAGGGATTCGATGGTCTGTTTTTCCCGCTCGGCGTTGTGATAACCATTGCCAATCAAGACGTGATAGCCCTGAGCGTGGGCAATGGTATCGACATGCTTAACCAGAGTGCCGAAAAAGGGGTCGGCAACGTCAGCCACCACCACGCCAATGGCGCGGTTCTTTTTGGTGACCAAGGTGCGAGCGGCGGCGTTGGGGCGGTAACCGAGCTGTTGCATGGTTTTCTTCACCAGCGCCACGGTATCGGGACGGGTCTGTGGCGACCCGTTGATCACCCGCGAGACAGTGGCTACCGATACCCCGGCAACACGCGCAACATCCTTGATGGTCGCCATATTAAGCGACCTCAGCGTCCGTCAACTCGCGTGCTGTCAGTGCCTGCTCGTTGCTGTCGAACACGTGCACATCATCCGGTGAGCAGTAGAGAGCAACGTGCTGGAAGGCTTTAACCGCGTTGTCACCGGGAATGTGCACCTTGAAACCGTCTACACCGGCATATTGGCCGAACAGGTAGGTACTGTTGCCCAGGCGTTCAACCACTTCACTGTGGAAAGAAAAGTTGAATCCGGCACCTTCACCAATGCCAATGTGCTCAGGGCGGATCCCCACAGTGACGGATTCGCCTTCGTTGACCGGGCGGATCAGGGAAACGGTCAGCGTTTGGCCGTCCGGCATCTCAAGTTGGGCATCGTTGCCATTGCAGGCAGCTACCCGCGCAGGGACAAAGTTCATCTTCGGCGAGCCGATAAAGCCCGCAACGAAGAGATTGGCGGGGTTATGGTAAAGCGCCAGCGGTGAACCGACCTGTTCAACGTTCCCGTCACGGAGTACCACGATCTTGTCCGCCAACGTCATGGCTTCGACTTGATCATGGGTGACGTAAATCATGGTGTTCTTTAGCTCCTGGTGGAGCTTGGCAATTTGCAGGCGCATCTCAACACGAAGCTCTGCGTCGAGGTTGGAGAGTGGTTCGTCGAACAAAAACACCTTTGGATCGCGCACAATCGCGCGGCCGATTGCCACACGTTGGCGCTGGCCGCCCGACAACGCTTTGGGCTTTCTGTCCAGTAGGGCATCAAGTTGCAGCGTTTTCGCAGCGCGGCTGACCTGTGCGTCAATAACGTCCTTGGCGACGCCGGTCATCTTCAGCCCAAAACCCATGTTTTCGCGCACTGTCATGTGCGGGTAGAGGGCGTAAGACTGGAACACCATGGCAACACCGCGATCGGCAGGGTCGACATCGGTGACGTTATTCCCATCAATGTGCACCGTGCCTTCTGTCAGGGTTTCCAACCCGGCGATCAAACGGAGCAGTGTCGACTTCCCGCAACCGGATGGCCCAACGAAAACCACAAACTCGCCGCTCGAAATGTCCAAGTCAATACCGTGAATGGTTTCCACTTTGCCAAAGCGCTTCACCACTTTGTTGAGCGTAATATCTGCCATGCCTACTCCTTGTTTACCCTGTGACCTGAATCCTTGGTTCTCTGGTCATCTGAATATATGCAATCCGTTTCTATGACGTTTTCGCAAATCGTTGCGTGCGTCACCCTTTTATCAAAATAGTCCCTTTTTTGCGCTATGGAAACGTTTACATTGCATGAATTGTGAACTAGTTTTAATTCCAAGATAATTATTCGTTACATTTTTATAACTTTTAGTCTGGGTTGCATATCAGGAAAACGGTGCAGCCTTTTCCATCGACAAAAGGGTGTATTATGGCCGGAACTGCCTCAATCACTTCTTCAGCGCCGCCGAGAAAACGGAGCCAACTCTATGTTGCCCCGTGGTTGTTTTTGGCGCCCGCTATCATCATTTTCAGCGTGTATGTGCTTTACCCGATCGGCCAGAGTGTCTGGCTGAGTTTCTTTTCCTGGGATGGTCTGGGAGAGAAAACCTGGGTCGGGTTGGATAACTATGCCGAGCTGTTTGATTCTGATGCCTTCTTTACCTCGTTGAAAAACAACCTGCTGTGGCTGGTTCTTTTCATGCTGGCTCCGCCGATTGGCCTGTTAATCGCCTTGTTCCTGAACCAGCAGGTGGCGGGGATCCGGTTAATCAAAGCGCTGTTTTTCTTCCCGTTCGTGATTTCCCAAGTGGTCGTCGGTCTGGTGTTCGCGTGGTTTTATGACCCCTCGTTTGGCCTGCTGACTGAATTTATGACCGCACTGGGTTTTAAGCCGGTTTCGATCCTGGCGGATGAAAAGCTGGTGACCTACGGCATTATCGCCGCCGGTCTCTGGCCGCAGATCGCCTACTGCATGATTTTGTATCTCACCGGCCTCAATAACCTCGACCCGGAGCAGCTGGAAGCGGCGCGTCTTGACGGTGCAAAAGGCTGGCGCATGCTTTGGTATGTGGTGGTGCCGCAACTCAAACCCGCCACCTTTATTGCGGTGGTGGTCACGGTGATTGGCGCACTGCGTTCGTTTGATTTGGTGGCGACCATGACGGCGGGCGGCCCTTGGGGCAGCTCCACCGTGTTGGCGTACCTGATGTATGAAGAGTCCATCTTTAATTACCGCATGGGCTACGGCGCGGCGGTTGCCGTGGTGTTGTTCCTTATCATGGATATCTATATCGCCTGGTTCCTGTGGCGCATGCTGAGAGGAGAGCGCTGATGTTTCCCCGTCCTATTGAACAGCGTGGCCCGGTTGCCAATGTCACCTACCGCTTCGCGCTCTATATTGCAGTTGCACTTTGGCTGATCCCGCTCGCGGCGGTGATCATGACTTCTGTGCGCTCCATTGCCGACATCAATGCCGGTAATTACTGGGGGATGCCGGATGAATTGCAGTTGGTGGAAAACTATACCCAGGTGTTTGTTGCGACCCCTATGGGGCGTTACCTGCTCAACAGCCTGCTGATTTGTCTGCCTGCCGTTGCTGGGGCTGTCGCCCTTTCCACACTGGCTGGCTATGCGCTGGCGAAATACCGTTTCCGCGCCAACATCTGGCTGTTTGCCCTTTTTATCGGTGGAAACTTTGTGCCTTTCCAAATCCTGATGATCCCGGTGCGTGACCTGACTATCAGCTTCGGGCTTTACGACACCCACTGGGCACTGATCTTTTTCCATATCGCCTTCCAGGCAGGGTTCTGCACCCTGTTTATGCGCAACTTTATTGTCGGCATTCCAGATGCCTTGATTGAAGCGGCGCGGGTTGAAGGGGTCAGCGAATGGCGCATTTTCTGGTTTGTGGTGTTGCCATTGGTAAGGCCCGCACTGGCAGCGCTGTCGGTATTGGTCTTTACCTTTATCTGGAACGATTTCTTCTGGGCGCTGGTGCTGGTGCAAAGCGATGAAGTCCGTCCGGTGACGGCGGGGCTGAATGCGTTGCAAGGGCAGTGGCTGGCGTCATGGCAATACATGTCGGCAGGGGCGGTGGTCGCCGCGCTGCCGCCGGTGGCACTGTTTTTCACCATGCAGCGCCACTTTATCGCCGGGCTGACGCTTGGCGCGACCAAAGGTTAAAACACAGCGAGTTAGGACAAAAAGCAAGACACACAGGGTCTGTCTGATAACGACGAAAAAGGATGAATACTATGAGAACGCTTGCGAAAAAAGGCATAGGTATTTTGGGCAGTCTGCTACTGATGCTCAGTGGCTCTGCGTTGGCGGGTACCTTGGTGATCAACTCGGATGCGTCAGATCCGGCACCGAAAAAAGCGTGGGCAGAGGTGATTGAGAAGTTCGAGGAAACCTATCCGGATATTGAGGTGAAGTACAACCTCTACGATCACGAAGCCTACAAAACCACCATCCGTAACTGGCTGGTGACTTCGCCACCGGATGTGGTGTTCTGGTATGCCGGTAACCGCATGAAAACCTTTGTTGACCGTGGCCTGTTCGAAGACGTGAGCGATATCTGGCAGGCCAATGGCATGGATAAAAGCTTTGCCAGTGCCATGCCGGCAATGTCGGTGAAAGGCAAACAATACGGTGTGCCCTATACCTATTACCAATGGGGTATTTACTACCGCAAAGATCTGTTCGACAAGTACGGTATTCCTGTGCCGAAAACCTGGGAAGATCTGGTTGCTGCGTCGAAAACGCTGAAAGAAAACGGCGTGACGCCTTTCACCATCGGTACCAAATACCTCTGGACGGCCGCAGGCTGGTTCGACTACCTCAACATGCGCATCAACGGTCTGGATTTTCATATCGACCTGATGGACGGCAAAATCCCGTATACCGACCCGCGCGTAAAAGCCGTGTTTGAGAAATGGAATGAACTGGTTGAGCCAGGTTACTACCTCGACAACCACGCCTCCTATTCCTGGCAGGAAGCGCAACCATTCCTCTACAACGGCGACGCTGCCATGTATCTGATGGGTAATTTCCTTGCCGCTAACTTTACCGATCAAGTGCGTCCAAACATGGGTTTCTTCCAATTCCCGGTGATCGACCCGAATGTGCCAATGGCGGAAGATGCGCCCATGGATACGATTCACATTCCGGCCAAAGCAAAAAACAAGGAAGACGCACGTAAGTTCCTGGAGTTTGTTGCCCGTCCTGAAATCCAGACCATGATCAACGAGGCGATGCTGCAAATCCCGACCAACAACCAGGCAAAACCGAAAGATGATGAGTTCCTGAATGCCGGTGTGGTGATGTTGGGTGAAGCGGCGGGTACTGCGCAGTTTTATGACCGCGATACCGATCCGGCCATGGCGAAAGAAGGCATGAAGGGCTTCCAGCAATACATGGTACACCCTGACCGCATTGACAAAATTCTCGAAAATCTTGAGAAGACCCGTCAACGTACCTTTAAGCAATAACTGATAAATATCAGTCTATTATCGAAGCAAGCAAGCGCTGTTGGTACGGCGCTTGCTTGTTTTTTATACGGCAAATAATCAGCCAGCAAACAAGAGTTGTACTAAATTTAAGATTCTACTGTTAGACAGGCTGACGATAACAGGATCCGCAAATGGCAAACCTCATCAACACCAGTTATTCGACCAACATGTACCTCAACGCGCGCCAGCGCGAGAAAGAGGACGCGCAGAATGATATGCGCAAGGATGACATGATGAGAACCGGTGCCTCCTCGCCAGCAGAAGAGCGTAATGAGCGTGTCGATAACCGCCGCGAAGATGCGATGGAAGCTGACAAAATGCAGGAAGAAGCGGCACAACGAGGTGACTATCGCGGCCTGATTGACCGTGTGGCAGAGCGCGAGGCCAAAATGGCCAAGTTTTCGGCCTATACCCAAGGTCAGCAGCAGCTTCTGAAAGCGGTGGAAAATACCATTCAGCCCAACGGCGACCGCAGTTACGATTTTAAGGTCTGACAGCAATAACCCGATAAAACACAGTTTTCAACGAAAAGGGCACGGCAATCCGTGCCCTTTTTTCGCCACTATATTCCGTGACATTGCCATCTTTCACCCGCTGGTTTGCAAGTTTGTTTCGCTTTAATCGTTCCTATAGAAACCTATAGAGGACGAGAAAATGCGAAACACCCAAATCCAACACCCAACCCGCTTTTCTTTCGGTATTCCAACCTGGCTTTGGCCGGTGCTGATCAGCATGGTATGGGTTATTCAGCTTGCGTCGGCGTAATGCGTCGCCAGCGTTTGAGCGGCTCAGGAATACCGAAAACACGCAGGTTTCCGGCAAGCACTAACAGAACGCCGAGCGCAGATTGCCATGTCCAGATATACCCTTCAAACAGCGTAGATAGGGAAAGCGCGACCAGTGGAAACAACACGGTGCAGTATGCGGCTTTGGCAGCCCCGATACGGCCGACAAGCGCCAGATAGGTATTGAACCCAATCACAGAGCCGATGATAGCGAGATAGATCAGCGCAGACAGATATAGCGGCGTGGTGCTGAACGCCAATGAATGCCCCATCGCCAGTGCAATAGCGAACACATACAGGGCGCCATAGCCCATAGCCCAAGCCGTGGTTGGCAGTAAAGGCATCCCTTTTTGCTGGGCGCGGGCAGAGACCAGATTACCCATGGAAAAGAAATAAGTGCCGACAAAGGTGAGCCCAAGGCCAAGCAGCACGGTTGTGTCCATGGCCGCGTTGAGGAACTGGGCACCGAACAGGGTGACGACACCGGCAAAGCCCATCAGGGCTCCCTGGATAAAGGTACTGCTGGGACGGCGCTTTTCCAGCCACCAGAGGTTCAATGCATTAAAAATGGGGGCGAGCGAAAACACCACCGCATTCAGGCCGCTGGGCAGATACTGGGTCGCGGCATAGAAGCAGAGGAAGTTGTTTGAAAACAGGCAAAGGGCGAGCAGTATCGCCATTTTGTGGTTTTCACGGGAAAGGGTTGGCAGTTTGCCACGTAGCGCGAGCCATGCCAGCAGGAAAACAGATGCGAGGGCAAAACGCCATCCGACTGACACCACCACCGGCGTATCCCCCATCTGGTAGGCAATCGCGAGCCAGGTTGAGCCCCAAATAAATACGGTTATCACATACAAGAAGGCGTTCATGCCTGCATCTCCAACAAAACATCCCTGACCACAACATAACGGGAAACAGCGAAGGGTGGCTTTCATCTTCCTGCGATTTTTATAGATTCTTGCGCTTTTTTTGTTGAGCGCGTGTTAAAAGCCTGCGGGTGTCGATATATTGTCAGAAGCCATCAAGAGGGATTGAATACAACAGCGATGCAGGAAAGGGATAAACAAGGCGTTTACACCGTGTTGAAAAACAATACGGCGCAACTGAACAATGAAGTCTGGCTGGACAATGGCTTGGGCGCCGCTGTGTGGACAAACAGCCACGGCAGTGCCAGCTATGAAAAGCCTGGACACCATACCCTCAGCTTTTATCTCAACGGCGGGCAGAATACCAAACGTTGTATATCCGGCGGGGACATGTACGGCGGTGAAAACAAGCTGTGTTTAATGCCTCAGGATCACCGTTCGTCGTGGGCATTTGCAGACCCATTCAGTTTTTTCCATTTCTATTTTGAACAAAAACACCTTCAGGATTTTGCTGAGCAGGTGTTTGACAAAGAAGGCCGCCACATCGAACTCAAAGAGTGCACCTTTGTGGATGATCCCTTTGTTATCCAGCTTATCCGCCAAACCATGATGCAACTGGACTGGCGAAGCGATACCGACAAGTTGATGATGTCCCATGCCCAGCAAATGCTGTTGTTGCACCTTGTTCGGCGTTACTGTCAACAACCTTTGTTTTTCCCGCCAGTTAAAGGTGGCTTGTCTCCGCAAAACCAGCGCCGGGTTGCCGATTATATTGAAGCGCACCTGCCGCAAACCCTTTCACTGGGGGAGCTGGCGAACCTGGTTCAGCTCAGTGAATTTCACTTTGCGCGTATGTTTAAAGCCAGTTTTGACTGTACGCCGCACCAATATGTTCTCGCCCGCCGGATTGCGAAGGCAAAAGCCCTGCTTGAAGAAAATATCCTCACCCTGACTGATATCGCTGATGCCAGTGGCTTTTCTTCCCAACAACACCTGACAATGCAATTCAAACAAAGGGTTGGCGTGTCACCCGCTGCCTACCGCCGCGAACAGGGCAAGCCCTGAACTCTCCGAGCCATGCCTTTTTAAGTCATCAACCTGCCTGAATGCTCAACTTTGATACACAAAATGGTCGCGCCGACGCATAGATTGAAGAGTTAGCGACACCTTGCTAACCCCTGTTTCTGAATGAAAAAAGTGGCTGGCATGGTATCCGTTTTTGCGCGCAACAGGAGAGTATTCATGACATCTCAAAATCCCACGCCCGTAGACCTGTTTGTCATGGTCTCATGCGAAAGCGGCGCGATATGGGGCCTGTATTGTGACGATGGCTGGGTGATTTGTGATTCTGCCATTTACGAAGAAACCGACGTGATGCCGTTCTGGTCATCGCGGGAAGCCGCCGCTATCCATTGTGTTGATGAATGGTCAGATTTTGAACCTGTCGCCATCCCCCTTGAAACATTTATTGACCAGTGGCTGGTGGATCTCGCGGATGATGGCGTGCTGCTTGGCCCCGATTGGGGAATGGATTTAAGCGGGGAAGAGGTTGAAGCGGCTGATATTGCGAACAAATATCTGACCATCAGCGCCTGAACGGATGCCCTGAACCGCTCACTGTCAATCCAGCTGTACAAAATCACCTTTACACTTCACAAGGCTGTAGCACGAGGTGTTGCTTTGCCGATCTTTCTTACCGACTGCTATTCGTTATTCATGCTGTCACCGCGAGTGATGGCCGTGATGAATAGGCTTGGTAGGAGGAAACCAACATGGCACAGACAACAATCAATCCGATGGGAACTGACGGCTTTGAGTTTGTTGAGTACACAGCGCCGGATGCAAAAGGGATTGCACAGTTAAAAGCCCTGTTTTCGCTGATGGGTTTTGCAGAAATTGCCAAGCACAAACACAAAGCGGTATGGCTGTACCGCCAGGGGGATATCAACTTTATCGTCAATGGCGAGCTGGATTCGCAGGCGGAAGGTTTCGCCCGTGTGCACGGTGCGAGCGTAAACGCTATGGCGTTCCGGGTGAAAGACGCGCAACACGCTGTGGCTTATGCCGTCAAGCAGGGCGCGACAGCGTGCGAGCCACGTATTGGTCCCATGGAGCTGAACATTCCCGCCATTCACGGTATTGGGGATTCCTATCTCTACTTGGTTGACCGTTATGGCGACAGTGACATCTACGGCATTGATTTTGATTTCTATCCGGACTGGCAGGCGCGTTTGGCAGATTCAGACGCTGGTCTCAAGGTGATTGACCACCTTACCCACAACGTGGAAAAGGGCAACATGGACGTGTGGGCAGACTTCTATGACCGCATTGCCAATTTCAAGGAAATCCGCTTTTTCGACATAGAAGGCAAGTTGACCGGGCTGAAATCCCGCGCGCTGACTGCGCCTTGTGGAAAAATCCGTATTCCAATCAACGAGTCCAGTGATGATAAATCCCAAATCGCCGAATACCTCAAAGAGTACAACGGCGAGGGTATCCAGCATATTGCCCTTAGCACAGATGATATTTACCAAACGGTAGAAACGCTGAAAAAACGCGGAATGGGCTTTATGGATACGCCGGATACCTACTACGAGAAAGTGGATGCGCGTGTTGAAGGCCACGGTGAGGATGTCGCGAAGCTGCGTGACATGCGTATTCTTATCGACGGTAACGTCAGCAGTGGCATCCTGCTGCAGATCTTTACCGATACCGTGATTGGTCCTGTGTTCTTTGAAATCATCCAGCGTAAAGGCAATCAGGGCTTTGGCGAGGGGAATTTCCAGGCGCTGTTTGAGTCCATCGAGCTGGATCAGATCCGCCGTGGTGTACTGGACGCGGGATAATCGGAAAGTCACTAAAAACCAATCAGGCCGCGAGCGGCCTGATTGTGTTTATACCTCAAGGGATTTGTCGTTAGCGCGCAAATCAAACAGGAACTGGTAAAACAACTCTTTTCGCAGGGTCAGTTCGCTGCTGTCGAATCGGATCCCGGCTTTGGGAATAGAGGCGTCATTGTTCACCCCCACCACTTTACCCGTCAGCTTCCCGGTCAGATCGCTGCCGTACTCAAGGTTCAGGGTCAGGGTTTCATCTTCAAAAAACAGGTGGTCGTCCGCCTTGGCTTCCAGACAGCAGCCGGAAACGGAATAATCAATCATCACGCCGGTAAAGTTGCCGGTGTCACTTTCGATTTGCATTGATAGCTTGGTATCCAGTCGCGGCTCCTGACGGATCTGGCGGTGTGCCACGTTTTCAGGGATAGAGACAATCAGCAGGCGGATAGGTTTTTGAATGACACCCATCACCAAAGACCGAAAGGCGATGACATCCCTGAATTCACTGTCGGTAATGGCCCGGATAATAAGTTCGTTGTTGGGTATGAAGAAGCGTTCAAGATTCGGTGTGCTCCCTGAGGGGCGGTCAATCAGCAAGAACTGATCTTTGCGGTAACCCACCAAACGCGAGTTGACCTGCATTTTTTTAGGGTCGTCAGCCAACTCCAGATTCAGCCTCGCGCCAACGGAAAGTAACCGGTAAAAACTGTCGGACGATTCTGTCTTGATGGTTTTCATGGCGGGAATGGCTCCTGTGTTTTCCTGGCGCTAAAGCGTGACGAAAAGTGGTTATCGGTAATGATTGATAATAGTGTCCAATTCACCATTGGCCTTCATTTCGCCCAGCCGTTTTTCCATAAACTGCTGAATGTCACTATCCAAGCCCGGAGAATAGGCGAGGTGGATGTTGTATCTGGGGATTAAGCTGTTCACTTTCTGCAAAGCGTAGTCTTTGTCTGATAAGCCGAGTCGGCGAAGGTTGTATTTCAGGCGCAGATCCATCTCTACAAATCCTCCGGCGTTCTTCAGCCTGTCGACCACGCGGAAGGCCGCATCGTAGTTTTTCACCCGAACTTCACTGACGCTTCCTTTGGCAATCTTGATATCCAGACCAGGATAGTTAAAACCAAATAACAGCACGGCTATTTTTCCATCCAGATCGTCGGGCTTTTTATAGTCAAAAGGGTTATCCCTGCGGGTGAGTAAACTGTGCTCAACTTCCAGAATGGGCTCGGCCGATAGGTTGGCCGCTTGCCATTGTCCCCAAAGTGGGCTGCCGTATGTCACCCAGTTCTTGTCTTTGTTCTGCCCAAGTTCAGCAATCACACGGTTAAACGGGTAGGTATGAATATTCAACTGATGATCAGAGCCTGCCAGCGCCTTTTGCACGATCTCGGTAACGATGCCGCGGTGATTCTGACCATTTTCCTGGATTTGCAGGGGTTCTGCCTGATCCTGCACCACATAATAATTCAGCGTCCACGCCTGCGACGGCAAGGGTGAAAGCAGGGCGAACAGCATGGCGAGGGCAGCTTTTGCGGTTCTGCCCACATTGAACTCATTTCTCGACATAGTTGAGCATCCAATTTTACGAATCGTGACTATTCTTAGAGATGGATGTTTTATAAATAAGACATTAATAAGCCTAGACTATGTTGAATCAAAAAGAGAATTTCACTCCATCTTCCAGCATGGCAGCCAGATTGGTTGGCCGTGTTCTGCTCGTTTGTACTTTGCTGGCTTTTATGGTCGCTGCCTTTGCCCTCTACCTCGACTACCAATCGCGTACTGAACAGCTGCGGGAAAATGCGCTTTTGATTCAGCAAACGGATCTGGACAGTATCACCCACAGCGTATGGCAGGAAGACATTGAGCAGGTCAATGTAATTGCAAAAGGGGTGTACAGCGACCCGGAGATTTCCTTCATTAAGGTGTTTGATGAAAACCGGGTGCTGGCGCAATTCGGTACACCGCCCCCAGACCCGAAATTCTCTTACCGGTGGCCTTTGGTTCATGACGAGTTTGGGCAAACCTATTCCTTGGGATATTTACAGGTCGATGTGAGCCTGCAAGGTATTTATAACGATCTGTCCCGCCAGTTCATTATGTTGTTGCTGTTTCTGGGCGGCGTAACCCTAATTCTGGGGGGACTGGTGTTCGCCATTGTGTACGTCGATGTTGTGCGCCCTTTGTCCTGGATATCAAAAAGGGTGAGCCAGTTTGACGCGGATAATATGCCCGTGCCGATTGCTGTGCCGGAACGCCCCATGGGGGAAGAACTGGTCACCCTCTACAGCCATTACAACAACACCATAGGCAAAATGCGCCAATACTATGCCGAGCTGAAAGACACCACCTTGCAGGCTGAACTCGCCAACCAGAAAAAGAGCGAGTTCCTTGCCAATATGAGCCATGAAATCCGCACCCCAATGAACGGAATCATCGGCATGGCTTCCCTTTTAAAGGGCACCAAACTTGACGAAGAACAGCGTGAATTTATTGAAATGCTGGAAACCTCGTCGCTTTCTCTGCTCGACATCATCAACGACATTCTGGACTTCTCGAAAATTGAGGCGGGCAAGCTGGAGCTGGATTTTGTTGAACTGAACCTGTTTGAACTCAATAAAGACATCGAGCACCTCTTCCGTCTGCGCACCAAAGAGAAGGGTTTGACCCTTGAGTGCAACGTGGACGAGCAGCTATCCCCCTTGTTAATGGGCGATGCGCCGCGCTTACGCCAGGTAATGATTAACCTGGTTGGGAATGCGGTGAAGTTTACCCAGGAGGGCAAAATCGCTGTGCATATCCGTAAGGTAAAAGAAACGGGTGACACCCTGACGGTGCAGTTTGAAGTGGAAGATACAGGCATAGGTATTCCGAAAGACAAACAGCAGGCCATTTTCGACAAGTTCGAACAGGCGGACGGCAGTATGAGCCGCAATTTTGGCGGTACTGGCCTTGGCCTTGCGATTTCCAGCCAGATTGTCGAGCTGATGGGCGGCAATCTTGAACTGGAAAGTGAGGAAGGCGTGGGCAGCCGCTTCTACTTTACCGCGACGTTTGATCGTGCTGCCTTACCAGAGAGTACCCCGATTGATGCCCTGATGTTTTCTGATGCTGCCATGTTGCTGGTGGACGACAGCCGCCTGAATATGCGCATTACCAGCGCGCAGCTCAGCAACCTGGGTTGTCAGGTTACCTGCTGTGTCCAACCGGAAGACGCGGCGGATATGATTGCCGAGCGCATGGAGACGTCCAAGCCGTTCAAGATTGTCATTCTGGATAAACTGATGCCCCAGTCAGACGGTTTTTCTATCGCGTCGACATTGCGCAAACGCTTCGGCAAACGCTGCCCGAGCCTGGTGATGATCACGGCAGCGCCGGAAGTGCACGACAACGTCAAACTGGAAAGCTTCAATATCGAGGGATACCTGTCGCGCCCTTATAAATTCAACGATCTTCGCAGCACCCTGACGCGCATCTTGCGCAACCAGCAGGCCAGCTTGGGAGTAATTTCACTTTCCGGTGTTAAGAAAGAGAAACCCAAAACCGTCGCCCGACCCCAGGAGTCGTCGTCTTATAACGGCAGGGTTCTGGTGGTGGAAGACACATTAGTTAACCAGCGTGTCACGCAGGCCATGTTGCTCAGACTTGGTGTGGATGTGGTGCTGGCTGAAAACGGCAAGATTGCGCTGGAGCTTTGCAAAACGGATTCGTTCGATCTGATTTTTATGGATTGCCAGATGCCGGTAATGGATGGGTATCAGGCGGCGAGGCTGCTGCGCGAATATGGGTATGCACCACAAACCCCGATTGTTGCCCTGACCGCCAACGCGACCTCACAGGACAGGGAAGAGTGCCTGAAAGCCGGTATGGATGATTACATCGCCAAACCTGTAAGCAAGGCAGATTTAGAGAAAATGATAAAAATCCATATGCCTGGCGCAGAGATAGAGCGGGCTGGTTCTGTATAACGCAGGCTGGCACATGAAACACAAATGTCGATGTGAATAGGTTTTTCGTTCTCTGTAAATTAAAGAGAGATGACCGTATCGCTTCCGGCGAGTAGTCAGCATCGTCTTCGGTTGCTGGCTGATATCAATGCATTTGCGAGACAAAGAACGTCCCTTCAGATTTAGTGCCCGAGCAGTATGAGGCATATTTCACCCTCAACTCATTTCCAATAGCAATCGACATTGATGCAGGTTGTGGTTTTTAGTACGAACGATGTGTCACTTATAATACAATTGACATATTGAACTCTCACTTTTTAAACACCAAAAAATCCCAATAAAACAATTAGATATAAGTATCACCTTTATTAGGTGTAAATAATAAATATAGTTAAACAAAAGTTTTTGATTGTCACGATTTAAATTTTTTCAAAAAGTGACTGGGTTATTTTAATTTCTTTGAGCACCTTCAAAAAAAACGCCATTAAATTTGAGGTGACTGTATTTGCTGCGTTTAATTTGCCTGTAACAACTTGTTACATTTATTAATTATTGCTAAATCAGCAATTGTTAAATTAAAAAAAGCATAAGGAAATAATAATGAATAAAGGTAAGTTGACTTTATCAATGTCAGCTCTTGCACTGCTGCTTGGAATATCTGGACCAGTATTCGCTGGTGGCGGCGGCCCACCACCACCTGATAAATGTGCTCACTTACAAAATATCCAGTCTGGTGCGTTTGCAAACTATATTGCGGTAAGCAATAACTGCCCATACCGTGTGGTATTAAATTATTACGATTCGCTAGATAGAAGATGGAAAGCAAAAGGTGCATTAGGAACAACTACTCACAGTAAACCTTACTATTTCTATGTTGGCTCATTTGTAAGTCAATACAATTTCCAAAAAGCTAACTAAACACCATGCCACCCTTGTGGGTGGCATGCTTACTGAATCGGTAGTTTATAAATATGAGAATACTCGTTGCTCTCCTTATCGTTGCATTGTTATCTGGTATATTCCTTTCTAAAAAAGGAACAAAATCGGAAATATATGAAATGGTGGAAGTAGAGACAGTAAAAGAAGAGAACTTCATACAGGTAACTGCTGAAGTACAGTCTCAAGGAACAATAAAAATTACTGCCGATGAAAAAAAGAAATTCAAGCAGATCTTTGTTAAAGAGGGTGACTCAATCAAAAAAGGTGACCCCATTGTTTCTCTTGAACTTGAAGACGCGAATGAGGATATCAGCAAACTGTCTCAGGATCTCGAGTTGGCAAAAATAAGCTTGGAGAAACAATTGATGTCCGTGAGGATTTCAAAGGAAGGATTAAAAGAAGCGCAAGTACTATTTAGTGCGAAGGCTATTCTCGAAGATGACTTAAAAAAAGCCAAATTCAAATATGAAAATGATATCCTATCGCTGAAGGAGGTAGAGCAAAAAGTACATCAGATAAAAAGTCAAATGGATTATATTAAGAGCAATAAGTTAACTGTCATTACTTCTACGATAAATGGTACCGTTTACAAATGTCCTGATGTTGGATTTAGCCAATTGTCGCGGGATAAGCAAATAATTGAGGTTTTTAACAACGAAAATTTCAATCTAGTTTTCTACTTAAAGCCCTCTGACTTTAAAAATATTAATGTTGGAATGACAGTGCAAGGTTTTTACAGCGAGGGAGAAAAAAAAGAAATATATGGAGTCGTCAGTGTAAAAGTTCCCTATCCTGATCAGGACAGTATTAAAAAAGGCGTTCTACGGTACAAGGTCGTTGCCAGAATTACGAGCGAAATAGATGATATTCTTGTTGGTGAGAAAATAGACGCATTTGTATTGTCTGGAGAATCAACGACTAGACATTATGTTCCGTTCAATACTTATATAGAAGATAAAGATAATGTCCAATACCTCGAAACCTTCGATGCTTATGGTAACCGGCAGTTAGTAAGAGCAAATTTTGGTGCAGTTAAAAATGGAAAGGTTGAAGTAGTTGGGGTGGACCTTAACGGACTTAAAGTAAAGGTAGCTAACAATGACTCAACCAGTGATTAAATTGAATTCAGTCTCCAAAAAAATTCATGACAGCGAAATATTGTCTGATATCAATCTGACCATTTCAGATGGTGAATTCATCTCAATTTTAGGTAGTTCTGGTAGTGGGAAAAGTACCCTTACCAATATTATTGGATTACTTGATGATGATTTTGTTGGATCTTATCTACTTGATGGAATGGAGATGGTTGGTAGAAGAGGGTTAGAGGATGTTCGAAATCAGATTTTTGGCTTTATATTTCAATCCTATTATCTTATTTCCTACCTGACAATCAGAGAAAATTTAGACCTAATTATAAAAATAAAGCACAAAAATAGTGAAAAGAAAAAACTCATTGATAATGTTCTAAAGAAAGTTGGGTTGACAGAAAAAATAGATTCTTTTCCAAATGAATTATCGGGGGGAGAACAACAAAGAATCGCTATCGCGAGGGCAATTATCAATTCACCAAGAGTGATCATTGCAGATGAACCTACTGGGGCATTAGATCTTTCAAACAAGAGAATAATATACGAAATTCTTTCGGAGTTAAACTCAGAAGGAAAAACAATAATTCTAATAACGCATGACGTTGAGTTTTCGAATTTAGTGAAGAATAACTATGAAATTAGAAAGGGAAAAATCTTTAAAAAAAATATCAACGATGAAAATTAACGTCGACTTATTGTATGTTCTCCGTATTCTTTTTCGTTGCAGAGGTATTGTTTATCCTGCCATTATAAGTATATCTCTTGGTGTTGCGTGTATTACTACAGTTCTCAATGTTGGTCAGGCAATGAAGAACAATGTTGTCGAATCTCTTTCCCTATCAAACAATACCATTGAAGCATACTTTCTCAATGGAAGTGAATTGAATGAACAGTATTTTACCGATAGTGACATATCAAAACTTGAGATATTAATGCGCTATAAAGAGATAGGTATCTCGAGTAACGTCAATACAGTTGTAGATGGTCATTTCATCAATGTATTGGCTATAAATGATTTTTACTATCAATCAAAATTCGGCAAAGACATCAATGCGATGTTGATGAATACAATAAACAAGGTCGCCATCGTTCCAAAAGCGATGAGTGGAATATTCATGGTTGGTAATAATGGTGAGAGATATATAGAAATAGGAGATGAGAAATTTGTCGTTGTTAATGAATATGATGGGCATGATGATTCCCCTGTCTACATTCCATATAAAACGTTGAGAGAGATTTCTGATAAAGGAATCGAAAAGTTGATATTTTTTGATGACAACCCAGAAAACATCTTGAAGTCATACAATCGAATTAAACTTTCTATTGATAATGTATTTGGTGATACGAGTAAGAATATAGTAATTAAGGTTAGTAAGGATATCATAGAAGCGATAACGAAAAACATATCAGAAATACAACAGTATCTCTTGCTTATATCCTTGATACTCATGGTCGTAGCAACAGTAAATGTCAATAATGCATTGAGTAGGTTAGTGAGTAAAAGGAAGATGGAGTTTGGCATTAGGTTAGCTTACGGTGAAACAAAGAAAAACCTCACCATCAACTTATTGATTGAAACTTTTGTTATCTGCCAATTTGGTGTCATTCTAGGTGGTGTCCTTTATTTAATTTTGTCTATGCTGTTAGTTTTACTGGTGCCTGGTTTGGACTTTGCTTTTTATCCAGAATATTTTTTGTTATCTATTTTTGTTGGTACTGTTTCTGCGTTTTTCAGCGCAATAACACCAAGTATTAAGATCATGAATTTGTCAGTCATTAGAATTCTGAGGGATTTATGAGAGTCATATCCATTTTATTGTTGTCTTCACTGATGTATTCGTGCACTAGCTTAGACGAAAATTTATATGTGGCAGATTCATCGTCTTTCTCATACGAAAGTGAAGCCCTAATCTCGTCACATTCCTCAGATAACGTTGACGGAAACCTTCGTATAAGGAACTACATAGATAACGTAAAGTTTATAGAAATTTATGAATATGTAATGAGTAACAGTTCCGATGTGAGAATAAAGGAGTTAGAAGCTGACATTAAAGAGCTGAATAACAGTTCAAATTCATTCGCATCATTTCCTACTCTGGGTATTGGGGTTTCGACATCAATATCAAAGAAGGAAAGTATTAATTCCTATTACGGTTCGTTATCCACAGGTACCAGTCTCAACTCAATCATATCAAAACTATCTGAAACTTCAAAATCTGACATTTTATCTAAAATGAAGGCTGTGAACTTATCAATAGTTTCAAGCCATGTTTTTTCTGATCTTTCAAAGATTGTATATGAGATTGAGGAAATTGATAAAACGAGCGCTATTTTGGGTGAAATTATAAACCTTCAACGGGAAAAAACTGAAATAATTGAATTGTTATTCCACAAGGGTAAGGTTGCTGAGTCCAAATGGTTGGACAGTATTCATGATTTGAATTTAACAGAATATGAGTTGGATAAAAAGAATCAACGCAGGAAACAGATTTTATACAAACTAAAAATGGACTCTGGTTTGGAATTGAAGGGGGATGATTATTCTTTCGATATCAGTGAATCTTCACCACTATTATCAGGATTCTCATTCTATCACATTGCTAACAGCAATGATGTGAAGCTGAAAGAGTTTGAAATGGAATTGTCATATACGGATGCGCGGAATGCAAACCTTCTGTTTATACCAGAGATTTCAATATCAATTGGTACTGATTTATTGGAAGTCATTCAGGATATCACAATGTCATCTTTCCTGAACTCTATATCTGTTGCGTTTCCCTTGGATTTTTCTGACAAAATCAACATGAAAGAGTCCAGAATTAAAACGTATAGAAAAAGTGTTTACGAGTATAAAAAGTCTATATACGAGGGAGTATTGAAACTATCCAAAGCGTACTTTGAGTATAGGGAGGCTAAGAGTAAATATCTATATAGTATGGAGCAAATGAAAGTGAGGGAAGCTGAGTCGCAAAAGATAGCGCTCAAATACCAATTTGGCAGTGTTTCTTACCTGGATTTTCTTGATTTTTCTATCGACACACTTAGAAAGGAAAATATTAGTCACGAAGATAAACGCGCTCTTAACAACAAGCGTGTAGACTTGGTCGTGGAAGCTGGCTATGAATTTTGATAAAAACAACATAATATTTTCTTCGAGTGTGATTTTCTTTACTCTTCCATTATGGTGGGATGATCACTTTTCTTGGGTTTTCAATATTGTTGGACTGACGATATTTTTAATTAGCTCGGAGTATTTTCTTAGAAATGAGTTGTTCAGAAATTATTTTGTTTTTTCGGTGTCTTTCTTTGCGGTCTGGGTGTTGTTATCAACATATTATCTTTTTGAAACATTATATATAAATGCTGATATTGGTCTGGCACTGAGTGTTTTTCTTGTGGGAATCGCTATTGTTTTAATGCTGCTACCCTATATCTTTATGGTGATAGTGTCTTACCTTTTGAGAAGGTATTCAACGTATATCAGGTTAACTGCGGCTTTCTGTGCTTGGATGACTATTGATTTTCTGACGCAGAATTACAATTATAGTTTAAGCACTTTAAAGCTAAATTATTTTTATATTGACTCGCCTTTTAGTGTCTACTTTCCAATTGGGGGAGGTTTACTGGTGAGTGCAGTTGTGCTTTTCACTGCAATGCTTCTGGCTAATTGTAATCGCTATACCATTTCTGTTTTGGTGATGGTCATATTTATCACGCTATTGGCCAGTGATAGAAACTATACCGAGTATCAGAAAAAAGCCCCCTTAAAAGTGTCGGTCGTACAAACCGGTGAAAATCTGAATTCGATAAAAACCAGAGATATTGAGTTTCCCAACAACATTTTATCTCTCCTGAATCAAGTACCTTTGGATGCCGATTTGGTTGTACTACCAGAAGTGCTTTCTAACCAGATTATTTACAATTTTCCAAAGTCATTTTTCATCCGACTAAGAGAATGGTCAATGGAAAGAGATTCAGATCTGATTTTTGGCGCTTTCAATAACTCTGATAATGAAACCGGGATTCCAGTGGTGTCTGCCTTCTATGTCACTTCAGAAGAGTTGAGGACGTTTTCTGATGATGAGCCATTGTGGCGATTGAGCAACTACTACTATGGTAAACAGGCGTTAATCCCCTTTGCGGAAACGTCGCCAGGGATACTCAAGCATTTTGACAATGCATTTGATAATTCCAGTCTGTCTAAGAGCTACTTTAAACATACCGTTTGGGATGTGAAAGGTTATCTGGTTTCTCCGTCTATCTGTTACGACTTTTACTTTCCCAATGTGGTGAATAAAAACGGTATTGAATCCAACTTGCTGCTTAATATCGGGTCTCAGACCTGGTTGGCGGGTACACAGGGCCCCGAAGTCTTACATAACTTTTCTCGTGTTCGTGCATTAGAAAATGCAAGCCCGGTGCTGCGGGTCGATACATTTGGTATTTCAGAATTGATCGATGAGAAAGGTAGGGTGGTTTTTCAGCTACCAGAAGGGAAGAGCATGGTGAAGTCATTTGAATTACAGTATGCGACGGGGGCCACGCCTTATGCCAGATACTCAGATTATCCTCTGATCGCGTTGCTTATCGCGAACGCGATTGGGGTTTTATTTTACAGCTCTGTGAAGCGCTTTCGTCAAAGCGATTCCCAATATTCTATTTGATCAAATGACGTTCGGTATTAGTGAGGCCATAAAAAAGCCAACTTATTGATAAGTTGGCTTTTGGTTTAAAAGTACCGGCAACGCTTACATCGCTGATTTCCATTGCTGAAGCAGTTCTTCATAAGCAATGGTTTGGCCTTTTGGCTTCTCGTTAGAGAGTTTGGCTTTCGGTGCACCCGGCAGTTTCAGCCAGTATTCTGGATCGCGTGGCTCGTTAAGTTTTGGACCACACGCGCCTTGAACGTTGGCACGCTCCAGACGTTGCATGACGCGATCCTGCGCTTGTGCCAATCCATCCAGTGCTTCCTGAGGTGATTTCTCACCGTTGGCCGCTTCTGCGATAAATTGCCACCAAAGCTGCGCCAGTTTTGGATAGTCAGGCACGTTGGTTCCGGTTGGGGTCCACTGAACACGCGCCGGGCTGCGGTAGAACTCTACCAGGCCACCCAGTTTTGGTGCGACGTCGGTCATTGCCTGCGAGTTGATATCAGACTCGCGGATTGGCGTCAGACCCACCAGAGTTTTCTTGAGTGATACGGTTTTCGATACAGTGAACTGCGCATACAGCCACGCTGCCATGCGGCGTTTTGGATCGGTCGATTTCATCAACGTCCATGAACCTGCATCCTGATAACCCAGTTTCATGCCATCTTCCCAGTATGGGCCGCGTGGAGACGGTGCCATACGCCACTTCGGTGTACCGTCTTCGTTTACAACCGGCAGACCCGGTTTGGTCATGTCAGCGGTAAACGCGGTGTACCAGAAGATTTGCTGGGCGATAGAGCCTTGCGCGGGTACAGGGCCCGCTTCAGAGAAGGTCATCCCCTGTGCTTCCGGTGGCGCGTACTCGCGTAGCCAATCCACGTATTTGGTGGTGGCGTACACTGCCGCCGGGCCGTTGGTTGCACCGCCGCGTTCAACGCTTGAACCGACAGGCGAACAGCCATCAACACGGATACCCCATTCGTCGACCGGGATACCGTTTGGAATGCCTTTGTCACCTGCACCAGCCATGGAGAACCAGGCATCAGTGAAACGCCAGCCCAAGGATGGGTCTTTCTTACCGTAATCCATGTGACCGTAAACGCGCTGACCATCGATTTCCTTCACGTGAACCGAGAAGAATTCCGCAATGTCTTCATACGCTGACCAGTTAACCGGTACACCCAGCTCATAGCCGTAAATATCACGGAACTGTTTCTTCAGATCGTCACGGGCAAACCAGTCAGCACGGAACCAGTAAAGGTTGGCAAACTGCTGATCAGGCAGTTGGTAGATTTTTCCGTCCGGGCCAGTGGTAAAGCTGATGCCGATAAAGTCATCCAGATCCAGCGTCGGCAGGGTCACGTCCTTACCTTCGCTCTCGATATAGTCACTGATAGGGTACGCTTTGCCGTAGCGGAAGTGGGTACCGATCAGGTCTGAATCGTTGATGTACGCATCGTAAATGCTGCGGTTCGACTGCATTTCAGTTTGCAGTTTTTCCACCACGTCACCTTCCTGAATCAAATCATGGGTCAGTTTGATCCCCGTGATTTCTTCGAAGGCTTTCGCCAGCACTTTAGACTCGTACTCATGGGTGGTGATGGTCTCTGAGACCACCTTGATCTCCATCCCGCGGAAGGGTTTAGCAGCTTCCGTAAACCATGCCATTTCTTTTAGCTGCTCTTCCTGACTGAGCGTGGAAGGGGTAAATTCACCTGATACCCACTTCTTCGCCGCGTCGCTGTACTGGTCGGCGAAAGCCGCCGGTGCCAATAGCATGCTTATCATGAGCCCAAGAGGGGTCCATTTCTTTACAGCAGGCGTTTGCTTCATAGTTTTGCTCCTTTGTCGTTAACCCCAACGCAGAACGGAAATAAGCCAGACAATGGAAATCCCGAAGGGATACCAAATAGGCAAGTCCGTCATGCCGATGAAGAACAGGTGGATATAGGCGCTGCCAAGCAGGCCTATAAAGAGTCGATCACCCCGGGTAGTGCGGATAGGCAAAAATCCCTTCCTTTCCACACATGGCCGAAGTACTTCGAAGACGGTCATCACCAGCAACATGCAGGCGATGGTGATAAAAAACAGGGCGCTGGGGAGTGTCCAAGCCATCCATCCCATAACGTTTCTCCTTATACCCTTCCCAGTGCAAAGCCTTTGGCGACGTGGTTGCGAACAAACCAGATCACCAGTAATCCCGGTACGATTGTCAGAACACCCGCTGCCGCCAGTACGCCCCAGTCAATACCCGAGGCGCTCACGGTACGGGTCATGGTCGCCACGATGGGTTTCGCGTTGACCGAGGTGAGCGTGCGGGCGAGCAGCAGCTCTACCCAACTGAACATAAAGCAGAAGAAAGCCGTCACGCCGATACCGGAGCGGATCATGGGAATAAAGATCCGCACGAAAAAGCGGGGGAAACTGTAGCCGTCGATATAGGCGGTTTCGTCAATTTCTTTTGGCACGCCGCTCATAAAGCCTTCCAGAATCCACACTGCCAGCGGCACGTTGAACAGACAGTGCGCCAGTGCCACGGCGATATGGGTGTCGAACAGGCCGACCGAGCTGTAGAGCTGGAAAAAGGGCAGCAGGAACACCGCAGGTGGCGCCATACGGTTGGTCAGCAGCCAGAAAAAGAGGTGCTTGTCGCCGATAAAACGGTAGCGCGAGAACGCATACGCCGCAGGTAAAGCAACCGCCAGTGACATCAGGGTATTGATGGTCACGTAAGTCAGTGAGTTGAGGTAACCCGAATACCAGCTGGGGTCAGAGAAGATCACGATGTAATTATCCAGCGTGAAGCTCTGCGGCCAGAAGGTGAGACCGCCCAGGATCTCTTCGTTGGTTTTGAACGACATCATCAGCAGCCAGTAAATCGGCAGCATCAGGAACAGGATGTAGGCGAGAAGGCCAATCGTCTTACGGTTCATGACTTATTTCCCCTTGTCCATGTTGGTCATCGCGGTATAGAACACCCAACACACTAAAAGAATGATCAGAAAGTAAATGATGGAGAATGCCGCCGCCGGGCCAATATCGAACTGGCCGACCGCCATTTTGGTCAGTGCTTGCGACAGGAATGTCGTGGCGTTACCGGGGCCACCGCCTGTGAGCACAAACGGCTCGGTGTAGATCATAAAGCTGTCCATAAACCGCAGCAGGACACCGAGCAGCAAAACGCTTTTGAGCTTCGGCAGCTGGATATAGCGGAACACTGCCCAATTGGAGGCGCGGTCGATTTTCGCAGCCTGATAGTAAACATCCGGAATGGCGCGAAGGCCGGAGTAACAGAGCAGGGCGACCAGCGATGTCCAGTGCCAAACGTCCATCACCAGTACGGTGATCCACGCATCAATCGGATCGGCGGCGTAGTTGTATTCGACGCCAATGCTGTTCAAAAACCACCCCAGCAGGCCGATATCGGCGCGGCCGAAGATCTGCCAGATTGTCCCGACCACGTTCCATGGGATCAGCAGCGGAATGGCAAGGACAATCAACACCAGCGAGGCTTTCAGGCCACGGGCTGGCATGCAAAGTGCCACCGCAATACCGAGCGGGATTTCAATCGCCAGCACGCAGAAGGAGTAGATAAACTGGCGTACCAGCGAATCGTGCAGGCGGGGGTCGTTAAGGATTTCGCGGTACCATTCGGTGCCGACAAAATAGCGGGTGTTCTGGTCGAAAATATCCTGAATGGAATAGTTCACCACCGTCATCAGCGGAATGATGGCAGAGAACGCAACCAGGAGGAAAACCGGCAGCACCAGAAGCCATGCGCGGTTGTTTTCGGTTTTAGTCTGCATCCTGACCTCCTGTCGCATCAGCGTCCTGCGGCTCGCCAATCAGGTATTCGTCGATATAAAGTTTCAGCCACTGTGCGGGGAAGCTGATATGGGCGAACTCCTTTGGCACCGGCGCTTCTTCAGCAATGCGCAGCTTGATGGGCTCGGAGCCAAACTGAACGGTGACAATTTTGTAGGTACCGAGATCTTCCACATACTGCACCGGCACTTCCCACGAATCGGGACGCTTTTCCTGCCACACATGAATAAACTCCGGACGGATGCCGACTTTCACATTCTGACTTTCCGTTGCTGCCAATGCGTCACGTTGGCTTTGGGTCAACGTGATGGCGGTATCTTCAAACTGCACATTGCCATCACTTGTGCGGGACACCGGAAGCAGGTTCATGCCTGGGCTGCCGATAAAGAAGCCGACAAAGGTATGGTTGGGGCGTTCAAACAGTTCCCGCGGTGAACCGAACTGTACAATCGCACCGTCGTACATCACCGCGATTTCCTCGGCAAACGTGGCCGCTTCCAACTGGTCATGGGTGACGTAAATCATGGTGATATGGAACTGCTCGTGGATTTGGCGCAGCTTGCGGCGAAGTTTCCATTTGAGGTGCGGGTCGATAACCGTGAGCGGTTCATCGAACAGAATGGCAGACACATCTTCACGTACCAGACCGCGTCCCATGGAGACTTTCTGCTTTTCATCGGCGGTGAGGTTGCTGGCGCGTTTATCGAGTACCGTGTTGAGTTCCAAAAGTTCGGCCACTTCGCTAACGCGGGACCGCACCTTGGCTTCCGGCGTTTTCATGTTACGCAGCGGAAAGGCGAGGTTGTCGTACACCGTCATGGTGTCGTACACCACGGGAAACTGGAACACCTGCGCGATGTTGCGCTCCTGCGGTGCCATCTGACTGACGTCCTGCTTGTCGAAAATGACTTTGCCTTCGGAAGGGATTAGCAGGCCGGAAATGATATTGAGCATGGTGCTTTTGCCGCATCCCGATGGACCAAGCAGGGCGTAAGCGCCGCCGTTACGCCAGGTATGCGTCATTTTACGGATAGCGTAATCATGGCGATGCTGGGGCGAGGCCGAGTAGGAATGGGCCAGGGATTCGAGAACAATTTCAGCCATGGTCTTACCCCCTGATCCGTCGCGCTGACTGGATCAGCTTTTGTGAATGGTCGAACACATAGAGTTTGTGGGTCGGCACATAGATGCTGATTTTTTCGTCCACGTCGTAGTCGTGAACACCAGGCAGGTGCAACACCATGGCGATGTCGCGGTTGCGCACGTGCAGAAAGGTTTCACTGCCGCTGATCTCGGCAAGCTCCACGTCCACAGAAAGCTCTAAATCGTCGTCGTTATGTGGTACCAGACTTAGGTGGTTGGGGCGGATGCCGAACTGGTAATCACCGTCGCTTAATTCGCCCAAATCGGTGTTGAGAGGAAAGTGAATGTGGGTATCAAACGAGACATTGCCGCCACCGACACTGCCGCGGATAAGGTTGATGGGCGGTTCGCCGAACAGTTCCGCGCTGGTGACTGACGCAGGGTGGTGATACACCTCAGGTGTCGCACCGGACTGGATCACCTTGCCTTCGTGCATCAGCACCACATTACCGCCCAGCGCCAGCGCTTCATTGGGTTCGGTCGTGGCGTAAACCGCGATGGTATTGCGCTCGGCGAACAGCTCGCGCATTTCCTGGCGCAATTCTTCACGCAGTTTGTAGTCGAGGTTAACCAGAGGTTCATCGAACAGGATAAGGTCAGCGTTTTTGACCAGTGCCCGCGCCATGGCGGTGCGCTGTTGCTGACCGCCGGAAAGCTCCAGGGGCAGGCGGTTGAGGTACTGCTCGATGTGCAGCATCTTGGCCGTTTCCTGCACTTTTTCGCGGATCAGATCCTCCGGCTGTTTTTCAAGGCGCAGCGGTGAGGCGATATTTTCGAAAACGGTGAGGTTGGGGTAGTTAATAAACTGCTGGTAGACCATGGAAACGTTACGTTTGCGCACCGGAATGCCGGTAACGTCCTGTCCGTTAAACAGCACCCGTCCTGATGTGGGTTTGTCCAGCCCTGCCATCAGGCGCATCAGGCTGGTTTTTCCTGCCAGCGTCCTGCCGAGCAAGACATTAAAAGAGCCGGGCTCAATCCGCAGGTTGATGTCGTCCAGCCAGACTTCGTTATTGCTTATTCGTGTGACCTTCTCTAATTCGAGCGACATGAATACTCCCTGTTCGGTAATAGGTGTCATCCTTCACTAGGACACTTGACCGAGCGCGCGAATGCGCATCTTCGTCACAATCTGGATGACATACGCGAGAACCGTGCCAAAGGTTAAATAAATGTTAAGGCATTGATTTTGAGTGACTATAAGAAAGTGTGCACTGTTCAGCTGTGTAAAAAGTGTCAACCGGATTGTTGACTGTTAACAGAATGTGAACAATGCTTAACGCTCATACTGGCGGTCGAACGCGCATGGAAGGGTAGCGAAATGAGCGATCTAGCTCACACTCATAAAGCAGTTATTGAGGCTTCTTGGCAGCGGTGCCGATCGTTTGGTCTAAATCCGAAAAGCGCGCCGTCTATAGTCCAGCTAAACAGGGGTGACTGGCAGGATGCCCAGGACAAGTCCAAAGAACTGATCGTGACCACCCAGGAGCAGGTGCTGCCTTTCTACGAAAATATTCTGGTGAACAGCAACAGTCTGGTGCTGCTTGCAGACCGGGACGGCAACCTGTTAAGCCGCTGGGGCAGGCCGGGTTTCGTAAACCAGATGGAAAGCCATTTGTTTGAACCCGGCACCAGCTGGCAGGAACGTTTCAACGGAACCAATGCGGTAGGGACGGCGCTGCAAACGGGGCAATCTGTGGTGGTGGGGCGAGACGAACATTACCTGATTGCCAACCGCTACATGGCGGCGTCTGCCGCCCCCATTTACAACTGTGAACGTGAACTGGTCGGGGTGTTGAATATCTCGTCCGATGCTTATTTGCCGACTTCCCATGTCGATGGGATGGTCAAGGTGATGACCCAGTCGGTCGAAAACCAACTCATCATGGCGACTTATCGCCACCAACACTACATGCTGGTCTTCAACACCGGCGTGGACAACCACACCAGCCAGTGGGCGGGGTTGGTAGTGTTTGATGCTGCGGGGCAGGTGGTGGCAGCCAACCGCCGTGCTGATCTTCTTGTCGGCCATACCCTGGTTGGTCTGAATATCGAAGCGGTGACAGGTATAGCCATGTTGCAGCTTTCCGCACACCCGGAAAACCAGACCCTCTCTTTTGTCGGCCTGTCCAATTACCGCCTGTTTGGCACCATCAAACGGCCGATGGAAACGGTGATCCGCGCGCCTGTCGCCGCGCGTGCCCCTGCATCTCCCAAAGTGCAGCCGGTTTCACCCCAGAAAAAAGGGTTACACCAGCTTGATTTAGGCGACCCGAAAATGCAGAAAGCCATCAAGCAGGCGTTGAGCGTGGTAAACAGCGATATTCCCCTGGTGATACAGGGCGAAACCGGTGTGGGTAAAGAAGTGTTCGCCAAGGCGGTTCACACCTCTTCTGACAGGGCAGGAGCCAAATTTGTGGCGGTAAACTGCGCAGCCATTCCGTCAGAGCTGGTGGAGTCCGAGCTGTTTGGTTATGTGAAAGGCGCATTTACCGGTGCGAGCAATAAAGGAAGCATGGGGTATATCCGCCAGGCAGATGGCGGCACTTTGTTACTGGATGAAATTGGCGATATGCCCTTGCGCGTACAGGCAAGGTTATTGCGCGTACTGCAGGAGAAAACCGTGACGCCTCTTGGCAGCACAGAAAGTTATCCGGTCGATTTCCGTGTTATTTGCGCGACGCACCAACCGCTGCGGCAGGCAGTGGCAGAAAAACGGTTCAGGGATGACCTTTATTACCGTATTAATGGGCTGACACTGTTTCTCCCGGCACTGCGTGAACGTAAGGATATTCCGTCCCTGGTGCAGACATTGCTCTCTGAATTGGCATCAGGTACGTCGGTTGCGATAAGCAGTGATGTTCAAGCCCTGTTTGTCCGTCATACCTGGCCAGGCAACATACGCCAGTTGCAGAATGTGCTTAGGGTAGCGCTGGCACTGTCTGCGCAGCGAACCGTCTATAAACAGCACCTGCCGGATGACTTTTTTCTCGATCTGGATCAGAACGCGGTGTTACCAGTGAAAGAAAAGAGAGAGCACACCCTCTCGAATGTTCAATCACACTGGCGGGAAAGCCTGCCATCCCTTTATTCCTCTACGGATGGAAATATCACCCGAATCGCTGAAATTTCAGGTGTGAGTCGAAACACCGTCTACAAACGCCTGAGATCCCTTGGATTGAAATAACCCGCTTAAATTGCCTTGATAATTGAACACATTGTTTGAAATGTTAGCGTGCTGTTATGCGAATTAACTGTGCTTCACTAGTTCAAATGGATCATAATTGCTATAAAAATATTTTCATATAATTGAAATGACTCGCAAAATTGCCCTCCAGTTTTCTGTCTGTACTGGTTAATGAGCGCACGTGGTAAACAGGGTAATTCCGCTGATGACGAATACAGTATGATGAATGGTATGTCACTAAAATGAGTCATTAGTAACTATTTAATGACAATTCTTGCGTAAATCCCTCATTTTCACGCCTTCCGCTTTGTGGTCAACAGTTAGTCAATTGTGCTGTCAATTGTTATTTTTGTTAAAAAATATATCGTTGTTTCCCGTGTTTCTTGGATGTTAATTTTTGTAGTGCAACAACATTACAAATGGAATGTATAAGAAATACAGGAACGTATTCTATGAATAAGAAATTTTTAGCAGTCGCTATTCCGGCAGTACTTTTAGCAGGCAACGCAAACGCATTTGAGGCATACAGTGGTGATGCCGGTTCAGTTGAAGTTTATGGTCAACTTCGCGCCAACCTGATGAAAAGCCCTAATCAAGACCTGGTGCTTGATGATGTAGGCTCCCGCACCGGTGTTAACGCACTTTACTCTCTGACAGATAACATCAACGTACTGGCTACGCTGGAATACAGCCTGGACTGGGACGCAGATGCAATGAAAAACCGCTTGGGCTTTTTTGGTTTCTCCGGTGACTTCGGCCAGGTTCAGATTGGTAAACAATACCTGACTGCTGACGACCTGTGGGGCGTTGATAACTCATACTGGTTTGGCGGCAGCCACATCGTTGAAGGTACCGTTTCTGGTGCGAAACATGAAAACGCAATCCGCTACATGGTTTCTACCGACTTCGTCAACATCGATGCGAGCTACGGCTTGCCGGAAGATGGCTCTGCGGCCGAGGTTTTTGAACTGTTCCTGAGCAAAGAGATTGCGGGCTTTTCTGTAACAGCGGGTGTTTCACACGCCTCTCAAGACCACAAAGCATTCAAGATCGACACCGTAGATGTAAAAGCTGGCTCATTTGACGACCTTTACTACACCGTTTGGGCAGAGCGTTCATTTGGCGATCTGACTGTGGGCGTTCAGTATGCATCGAGCAACATTGAAAGTGACGCACTGGCAGTAGACGTCGACCGCGACGGTTACACACTGGCGTTGTCTTACGGCTTGTCTGACAAGTCAACGGTTTACGGTGGCTACGAATATTCCGAATTTGAAATTGATGCCAAACCGCTGAATGTTGTTGTCCAGGATGACTTCACTAACCTGTACGTCGGTGCGGTACACAAGTTTAACCAGTACTTCCGTCTGTGGGCTGAAATGGGTTACTCGGACGGTGTCACTGCCGGTTACTCAAACAACAAAAATGAAGGTTTTGCGGTTGCGCCAAGCGCAGTCGACAGCGAAGCGAAATACGCTATCGGTGCACGTG
This sequence comes from Enterovibrio paralichthyis, assembly GCF_019209835.1. Taxonomy (NCBI): domain Bacteria; kingdom Pseudomonadati; phylum Pseudomonadota; class Gammaproteobacteria; order Vibrionales; family Vibrionaceae; genus Enterovibrio; species Enterovibrio paralichthyis. The sequence goes on from NZ_JAHUTS010000003.1 coordinate 145,394, forward strand.
TTTACTGGTAATCACACCGCCTAACACGCATAAACTTCATACTGTCTTTAAAGCCCAGCCAAGCGCTGGGCTTTGTTGTTCTTGCTTTCTCTTTCAGCTTCTTTTTATTCTTCCAATCTCCAATCTCCAATCTCCAATCTCCAATCTCCAATCTCCAATCTCCAATCTCCAATCTCCAGCCTCTAAACTCAGCCCTTGCTCAACATACACCCTGCGATTCTCCCTTCCGGCTCACCAAGAAGTCCGAAGGTTTTGTACAGTAACTACACAAGCCTTCGAAAGGCACACAATGAATGGGCTGCAATCCGGACGAAATATCGCCAGATGGTGGTCTTACCTATCAGAAAGATAGGTAGAACCAATTAAACGCAATGTAAAATGCTGTTACTTTATAGCGACCCTATAAAGGTCATCGACCTTGGACACTTTTGTCGATTTAAATCCGGTTTATCGCCCATCTCAGGGAAATCCACATGGCGAAAGAAAACAACAATATCGTGATTTTTGGTGCATCCGGCGATCTTACAAAACGTAAGCTGATCCCAGCCTTTTATCACCTGTATGCAAACGGCATGATGCCAGAGAATTTCGCGATTCTTGGCGTCAGCCGCACCGAATATTCCGATGACGCTTTCCGCGAAAAGCTGTCAGCGTTCCTGAAAGCAAATGAAAAAGTAAATGAAGAGACGCTGGAGCGTTTCTGTCAGCATCTCTACTACCTCCCGCTCGATCCGGCTGATTCGGCAAATTACGACCAATTGGCTGTTCGTCTGGATGCGCTCAGTGAAAAGCACAACACCGGGCACAATAACCTTTACTATCTGGCGACACCGCCAAGCCTTTACGGCGTGATCCCAGAATGCCTTGCCAACCACAACCTCCACGACCAATCAAATGGCTGGAAACGCCTGATTGTCGAGAAGCCGTTTGGCTATGACACCGCATCAGCCGAAGCGCTGGATAAAAAACTGCACGATCAATTTGATGAAAACCAGCTCTACCGTATCGACCATTATCTGGGTAAAGAGACGGTACAAAACCTGCTGGTATTCCGCTTCTCCAACGGTATGTTTGAGCCGCTCTGGAACCGCAACTTCATTGACTACGTTGAGATCACCGGCGCTGAATTCCTTGGTGTAGAAGGCCGTGGTGGCTACTACGACGGATCAGGCGCTGTGCGCGACATGTTCCAGAATCACCTGCTTCAGGTGCTGGGCATGGTGGCGATGGAGCCACCGGCGGCAATCCGCTCTGACTCCATCCGTGATGAAGTCACCAAAGTGATGCAAAGCTTCCGCCCAATCAGCGATGACGATCTGAAGAACAACCTGGTTCTGGGACAATACACAGGCTCGACCGTGCGCGGTGAAACCCTGCCGGGTTACCGTGAAGAGCCGGGCGTTGCGGAAGACTCGCGCACCGAAACTTACGTTGGCCTGAAAATGTTCGTGGATACCTGGCGCTGGAATGGCGTGCCTTTCTACGTCCGCACAGGTAAACGTTTGCCAACACGAGTGACGGAAGTGGTCATTCACTTCAAGAAAACGCCGCATCCTGTGTTTGGTGCCAATGCGCCGGAAAACAAACTGGTGATCCGTATCCAGCCTGATGAAGGTATCCTGATGAGCTTTGGCCTGAAAAAGCCGGGCGCAGGGTTTGAAGCCAAAGAAGTGGCGATGCAGTTCCACTACCAGAACCTGGAAGAAGCGCAACTGCTGACCGCTTATGAGCGCCTGCTGCTGGATGCCATCAAAGGCGATTCCACCCTGTTTGCGCGCTCCGATGCGGTGAAAGCATGCTGGGAATTTGTTGAGCCTATTCTGCGCTACAAAGAAGACCCAGATTCCCTGTTCGGTTATGCCGCAGGCACCTGGGGCCCGGAAAAAGCGGATGAACTGTTGAAACGTGATGGACGCGAATGGCGTTATCCGTGTAAAAACCTAACCAACACCGAATACTGCGAGCTGTGATATGAAGGAATTTCGTATTCTAGACAACGCTGACGCTGTCGTTCTTGAACTGGCGGCGTCAATGAAAAGCCTGAGTGAGCAAGGACGCCCGGTTCACATCTCTCTTTCTGGCGGCAGCACACCAAAACTGCTGTTCAAACTGCTGGCGCAACCGGAATGGGCGAACAGCATCCAGTGGCAAAACCTGCACTTCTGGTGGGGTGACGAGCGCTGCGTGGCACCGGACGATGCCGAAAGCAATTACGGCGAAGCCAATGCCCTGCTGTTCAGTCAAATTGCGATTCCGGCTGAGAACATTCACCGCATCCGTGGTGAAGATGATGCACAGCAAGAGGCAAAACGACTGGCCGACGAAATCAAGGCAGAAGTGCCTGAGAAAAATGGCCTGCCAGCTTTTGACTGGATTTTGCTTGGCATGGGTGATGACGGCCACACAGCGTCGCTGTTCCCGGGTCAGACTGACTACGATGAGCCTGCGCTTACTCTGGTTGCAGCGCATCCACAATCTGGTCAGCTTCGCGTGTCGAAAAGTGCGCGCCTGCTGAATAATGCCGACCGCATCAGCTATCTGGTGCTGGGCGCGGGCAAAGCGGAAATGATTGAAGCGATCCACGGTAAAAACGCAAAGGCGGGTTTGCCGTATCCCGCCGCGCACATTGCTTCTGCGCACGGCATAACGGAATGGTATTTGGACGCTGCTGCCGCAAAGACATTGGCATAAGCGACTTTTTAGGGCATTTTTCGTCACGAACTTGCCGCGATTAAATATCCTGATGATTGCCCAGATGGGGAATACGCCAGTCATCAGGTAATAAGGAGTTAAAAATGAAAGGCGATATCGGTGTAATTGGTCTGGCAGTAATGGGCCAAAACCTTATCCTGAACATGAACGACAACGGCTTCAAAGTGGTTGCTTACAACCGCACTACGTCAAAAGTAGACGAGTTCCTGGAAGGCGCTGCGAAAGGCACTAACATTGTTGGCGCATACTCACTGGAAGATCTGGTAGAGAAGCTTGAAAAACCACGCAAAGTGATGCTGATGGTGCGCGCGGGTGATGTTGTTGATCAGTTCATCGACGCACTGACGCCACTGCTGGATGAAGGCGATATCATCATTGACGGTGGTAACTCTAACTACCCAGACAGCACACGCCGCATGAAATCACTGGAAGAGAAAGGCCTGATCTTCATCGGTGCGGGTGTTTCCGGTGGTGAAGAAGGCGCGCGCTTCGGACCATCAATCATGCCAGGTGGTAACCCAGCAGGCTGGCCTGCGGTTAAGCCAATCTTCCAGGCAATTTCTGCCAAGACTGACAGCGGCGAAGCGTGCTGTGACTGGGTTGGTCGTGAAGGTGCTGGCCACTTCGTGAAGATGGTTCACAATGGTATTGAATACGGCGACATGCAGCTGATCAGTGAAGCTTACCACTTCATGAAAGAAGGTCTGGGCATGAACCATGATGAAATGCAGGCGACGATGACTGCATGGAACAAAACCGAACTCGACAGCTACCTGATGGAAATCAGTGCTGAGATCGTGGGTTACCGCGACGAAAACGGCGAAATCGTGCTGGAGAAAATCCTGGATACTGCAGGCCAGAAAGGTACCGGTAAATGGACAGGCATCAATGCACTGGACTTCGGTATTCCACTGACCCTGATCACTGAATCTGTTTTTGCACGCGCACTGTCTGCACGCAAAGAAGAGCGTGAAGAAGCGGCGGCACTGTTCCAACACAAGATTGGTGCAGTAGAAGGAGACCGCGAAGTGTGGCTGGAAGCTCTGCGTAAAGCGCTGCTGGCAGCGAAGATCATCTCTTACGCACAAGGCTTTATGCTGCTGCGTGAAGCATCAGAGCAATACAACTGGGAACTGAACTACGGCAACGTGGCGCTGCTGTGGCGTGGTGGTTGTATCATCCGCAGTGCATTCCTGGGCAACATCCGCGATGCATACGAAGCAAACCCAGATCTGAAATTCCTGGGCTCAGACGAGTACTTCAAGAACATTCTGGAAGATTGCATGGGTTCATGGCGTAAGGTGGTGGCGAAGACATTCGAAATCGGTCTGCCATCGCCAGGTCTGTCTTCAGCGCTGACCTTCCTTGACGGTTATACCACCGCGCGTCTGCCAGCGAACATGCTGCAAGCACAGCGCGACTACTTCGGTGCGCACACTTACGAGCGCACTGACCGTCCACGTGGTGAGTTCTTCCACACCAACTGGACCGGTAAAGGCGGCGACACTGTGTCGACTACCTACAACAGCTAAGGGCTGTTACTGAAGCAAAGGGAGCCGAAAATGGCTCCCTTTTCTTTTCTTTGCTTTGGAGAAGGGTTTAAACCATCAAGCTGGTCACAAAGTCCACATCGACATAGTTCAGGCCGTGGTACCAGCACTCCAGTGTCACTTCTGTGCCATCGGCAAATCCCAGCGTGGTGCCATAGGAATTGATGGTGACATTGATATCCGCAGCTGAAGTTGCGAGGCTCTGGTGGATCTGGATAGTGTCCTGCGACCAACAAAAATCCTTGATCACATTGCTGCCATCGGTGTGGTCAAAGTAGAACAGGTCATAACCAGAACCGCCCCACAGAAGGTCGTTACCGGCAGAAGCAGCCAAAACATCGTTACCACAACCGCCAATCAGCCAGTCATCACCGGCACCCGCCCAGATGTCATCATCGCCATATTCGCCCCAGAGTTTGTCGCAGCCTTCACCACCTTCCAGTTTATCGTTGCCGCAACCGCCCGCTAAGGTGTCATTGCCTTCCTGACCAAATAGCATGTCGTTGCCATCGCCGCCCCACATGCAGTCATCGCCACCATGACCGAATGCCGTATCATCACCGGAACCACCCAGAATGGTGTCTTTGCCATCCCAACCCCAGATGTAGTCAGCCCCGGCACCGCCATCGATGTAATCATCACCGCCTTCACCATGGATGATGTCGTCGCCACATCCACCCAGCAGGGTGTCGTTATCTGCGCCGCCAAACAGACGGTCATTGCCATAGCCCCCATCAAGGTAATCGCAGCCGTTACCGCCGATCAGCAAATCATCGCCGCAGCCGCCGTAAATCACGTCATTACCGTCACCACCATCAATACGGTCGTTGCCATCTTGTCCGTAGAGCCAGTCGTTACCGCCGTAACCATAGATTTGGTCGTTGCCCCAACCACCGTAAACGACATCACAGTTTGCACCACCAAAAACGGTATCGTGACCACCGCCGGCATAGACATAATTCAGCCCGTCACCGGTCCGAATGAGATCATCACCGTCATAGGCGTATATACAGTCGTTTGAAGCTGTACCTTCCAATGTTTCGCTGTCATTAGTACCAATTACATATGCCATGTTCTTGCCCTCTGTCCTGATATGTCATTGTTATTTGGCCGTGCTGCGAGAAAACCCACCGCCCAGAAAATCCTAGATGGGTTAAGGCTACTTTAGGTCTCACTGATGAAACGACGGGGACGGGAGATCAGGAAAACGATGGATCGCAGTAGAAAAGTACCAAACAGAGGTTCGAAATCGTCAACACTTGCTTGATACATCAAGCGGTCGGAAGGGACGGGCTGAAGCCATTCAGGTGGCCAGATTGGATGTCAGAGAAGTGGTGAGATCCTCACATAAGAAACGAAAGGACAAAGAGGAGGTGACGCAGCCAATGAATTTTTTCGGTATTTTCCAAATGCCTATATTAATACCTTCTCAGTCGTAAGGAGCAGAGAATCCAAGGCATATTACAATGCTCGTTTCAGTTCCGACACAGTGCTATGGGTTTGGGGATTCCAGAGGGAGGTAGTGGGAGTGCTTTGGATAAAATAATGGCCTACCCGACGTTGTACATTTTCAACTTGGAGTAGGCCATAACATTGCAGCCTAAGTTGAAAACTCAGCTGCAGGAGAGGGTAGAATTACTTCTTACCTTCTTTATCTAGGCGAGTCAATTCTTTGATTTGACGTGAAATTTCGCGACGCTCCTTCGAAATTTCCGCGCTCTTGATGATGTGGTCATCTACACGGTCTTCGTAGTCTGCTTTCATGTTCTTGACGATCTCAACGATTTCTTCGTGAGTCATTTCTGGCTGAATGTAGTCAAGCAGGTTCTCAAGCAGGGTAACGCGCTTTTGGTTGTCGCGGATTTTCTTTTCGTTGTCCTGAATTTCCCGCTTCAGTTTGTTTTTGCGACGAGAGAACTTAACGATCTCGAATACATTGTTCATAGGTTTATAACCTTCTGTGTGTGATCCTGACGAAATTAAACCACATTGATAGCTGCGGAAACAGTCTTTTGATCAAGGAAAAGTGACTATTTTCAAAGAAGGTTTAATGACCAATCACTGGCCACGAATAAGGCGACGGTTGGCGAAAAATTTGGCAGTGGCGGCGGGGTGAATGGCGGGTTTTTAGGCTGGGAAAAGTAAAAACGGCGCGACAATAAACCGCGCCGTTTTGGCAAAAATGAAAGTAAGTTACTCGACTGCGCCTTCAAGCCGGACGTGCTCACCTTCAAGTTTAAGTTTCGCGCCCCTGAGCATGGCATTGACCAACTCGGTTGCATCGAACTTGGTCAGGGCTTCGTGGGCACCTACCTGCTTGGCGCGATCAACGCTGATGGCGCTCGACAATGAGGTATGCAGGATAAGGTAAGCCTCAGACAGGGGTTCATTGCTGCGGATTTCGAAAGCCAGTTCATAGCCATCGATGCCAGGCATTTCAATATCGCTCACGACAATATCGAATGGACGTCCTTCACGGGCAGATGTTTTCATCTTTTCCAATGCATCGAGACCATTTGAACTGACGACATAGGGTATGTTGATACTGTCGAGCGCCTCTGACAGTTGTCGCCGTGCAAGGCTACTGTCATCAACCAGCAGGATGTGCATCGGTTTGAGTTTTTCCCGATCTACATCGGCGAGGATAGGGTGCAGTTTGTCCTGCGGCATTGGGAAGATTTTCGACATAACCAATTCTACGTCGAGCAACTGAACCAGTTTATTGTCGACGTTCATCACGCCAGTGAGGAATGCGCGTGTACCCAGCGTTTCCGGTGGCGGGGTGATATTCCGCCAGTCACACTCACTGATCTTTTCTATTCCACGCACCAAAAAACCGACAACCTTGCGTTGGCAATCGGTGATGATAATGAAGCAGCTTTCATACTCTTCTTTACTGACGGGCATATATCCAATGGCCTTTGCCATATCAATCACCGGGGTGGTGATTCCGCGGATATTGGCAGTGCCGATCACAGTGTGGTGAGAGCCGGGCAGCGCAGTGAGATGGCGAAAAGGGACGATTTCACGAACCTTAAGCGTGCCGATCGCAAACATCTGCGTTGCAGACAATCTAAACAGCAGCATTCCCTGAGATTCATTGGCTTTGCTTTTCATATCGCGCCTGTGGTGTCTGGTGTGCCTTTTACACCCCAAGTACCTTTAATTTCAGACAGTTCAGGTACCGCGGGTATAATGCTTTTTCAGGTAAGTGTAGCGTTTCATATCGGGGATAACACCTCTGTTCTTGGGTTTTTCTGCGTTTAGAAGCTTAACTTTCTCTGCGAGGCATGACACAAGGCGAGTGAAAGGTTATTTTCCATTTGCAGTGTGAATGGCCTTTGATATTTCAACGAAATGGTGAATATCTTGTTCTGTCCAAAGAGCAAAATCGAAAAGGGTTATTGTTGAATTTCGCTTTCTTCAAGGACTTTTTCTACTATTAATAAGAATTGATAAACTACGCGCTAAATCAGTACACCGTATACCGACGTGGTTTTGTATGTGGTTTACTGGGTTCTGCACAAGAAAAAATGAGAAATCACAGAGTGATGTGATCACAGGGCGGTTAAAGACCTCATGACAAGTATTTTAGATTCAGTAGACTCACGTACCCGCCTGGTGGGGGAAAACCGGCTTGAGCTGCTTATATTCCAGCTTGGGACCCGCCAACTGTTTGCTATCAACGTTTTCAAGGTTCGGGAAGTGCTCAAAGTCCCGCACCTTAACCAAATGCCGGGATCGCACCCCAAAATTTGTGGCGTTGCGACCATCCGCGGCCACTCTATCCCTGTGATTGATATGCGCCAGTCCATTGGCATGCGCCCGCTTGAGAAAGATCAGGAAACCAACCTCATCGTGACGGAGTACAACCGCACCGTACAGGCATTTTTGGCCGGTAAAGTGGTGTACATCAAAAACATGGGCTGGGATGAAATCATGGAGCCTCCAAGCACTGGCCGTTCTAATTACCTTACCGCCATCACCAAGCTTGAACATGAAAATCAAAACAAGCTGGTGGAAATCATCGACGTTGAGAAAGTGTTGGCAGAGATTGTTTCCTACGACATCGACATTTCAGATGGTGTGCTGGACGACCAACTGACCAATCATCTGGTGGGACAAAAAGTGCTGGTGGTGGACGATTCATCAACGGCGCGCAAGCAGGTTTCAGAAACCCTTGGCCAGCTTGGCATCGAATGTATCGAGATGAAAAACGGTGCGCAGGCATTGAGATTGCTTAAAGGCTGGTGTGACGAAGGAAAAACTGTCACTGATGAAATCCTGTTGATGATCACCGATGCGGAAATGCCGGAAATGGACGGTTATAAGCTGACCTCTGAAATCCGTGCAGACAGCCGTATGAGCAACCTTTACATTGCACTGAATACTTCGCTCAGTGGCAGTTTTAACGAAGCCATGGTGGAAAAAGTGGGCTGTAACCGCTTTGTCTCCAAATTCCAGCCAGATTTGCTGGTTGATGTTGTTCAAACCCACATGCGCGAACGACTGGAAAAATAGGTCTGCGGCAGGTTGGGCAGAGAAATTCATGCCCAACCTCACCATCTTCCCCATCACTTTTCCGTACACCGTAGGCTTGCCGTCCGCACCTGACAACGACGTCGCTTCATGCAGGTGACGACAACCACCAAAGGTCAACAGACCCTGGGAATTGCTGTGAAATTTCTCTTTCTGACACGCCATGCGAAATCCTGTTGGGACGACCCGACGCTGAACGACCACGATAGACCACTCAATCATCGTGGGAAGAAAGATGCGCCCCAAATGGGAAAAAGGTTGGCGGCTTGGCAGGGGATGCCAGACGTGATTGTGAGCAGCAGTGCGACGAGGGCGCAAGACACCGCTGGTCTTGTCGCAGAACAGTTTACTCATTCTCCCCGTTTATTGGTGTTTCCAAGCCTGTATACCGAAGATTGGGAAGACATTGCCGCTGTGATTGAAGATTTGGATGAGGAATACCAGAGTGCCATGTTGGTAGGGCATAACCCGGCTTTGAACCACTTTCTGGCACAGGTGCCTTTTGAGCTTGATAACCTGCCAACCTGTGGCGTGGTGGTGATCAGGCTGGAAAGTAGAAGCTGGCGCGATTGGCGTGAAGGCAGCAAACAAGTGATGTGGCTGGATTACCCTAAGCGCTTGAAGAAAAATTAGAGTTATGCACTTTTTCTGTGGATAACCCGGTTAATCACCCGGTAAGAAAATCCCCGTTTGCCCCATTTTACTGCGGGGATCCCCAAAATCGAATTTGCTGGTCAAAAAGCGTCCACTTAGTGTGGGCGGGGTGTGGAAGATGACTGCATGATAAAAAAATTCGTTATAAACTAGCCCGGCATATACCCAAGATTTCTACTGGAACAGATTGCTTGGGTATATGAAATGGCTCGTCATGGTTTGGAGTACATAATTGATCTCTGTTGAAAAATATGAGGGATTAACCGCACGGATCGCGCTGATAAACGAAGAGATAAAACGACAGGATGTCGAATTCTACCTGTTTGTTCCCGGTGAACTTAACTTCTCTAACAATGTGCTTAGTGAAGACGGGTTTTATAATCAGGTTCTTTCCAATACCCGCACTTACTTTTCGTCGCAATATCACTTGCCGCTGGTACATTCACGTCTGGCGAGCCGGGACAAACTGCCGTCTGACAAATACCGCGTCAGCTTGAGTTTGTACGCCTATCAATATGCACTCTCACTGGAAAAAACCACCCACAGGTTCTTTGACACCGTTGCTGATGTTGAAGAGGAAGAGGCGGTAGAGCAGCTTGAAGTCATCACCGACATGGCGGTGGAGATCCTCCGTCGTTTGCGTCGTTACGTGCCGAAAGACGAAGGCTTGATCAAATACTACAACAACGTCGATAACTACCTGTCATGGTTAACCGAGCAGCGATTCCTTTCGCTGGTGGCTCACATGCCAAGAAGTGCTGCGTTCAAACCCATCCGCGAGCAATTGATAGCGTTCTGTGAGTCAGAAGCTGCCTACCGGATTGAGCAAAACTACAACTCCGTCAAAGCGCAGCGTGACCCGACGCGAATGGTCAACAAGATGCGCCTTGCCCGTCGCCTGATTGAATACCCGGTTACCATTCGTCAAAAAGACGTGTTGCTTGGGCAAAACCTCAACAAAATCGTAAAGGGTGCCGCCGCCGGTCTGGTGATGATTTTCGTTACCTTCGCCATTATCCGTATGCGCAGTTTCCTTGGTGAAATTACCCTTTCGTTTGTCATGGCGATGGCAGGCCTGTATGCCATGCGCGAAATATTCAAAGACGATTTGCGCGAAGTACTGTGGCGCTGGCTACGTAAAGGCCGCCCGAAGTGGCGCAAGGTCTTTACGGATCCAACTTCAGGACAGACCATAGGTAACCAGCTTGAATGGCTGGATTACATCCCGTTTGACAAGATCCCGGAAGACGTAAAGAAAATCCGTAAAGGCAAGCTGCGTCAGCGGGAAGAATCGGTTGTCCGAATCAAGATGGTTACCAATATGTCGACCACCAAATTCCTCAGCGGTTATGACATGACCCGGGAAGTATGGCGTGTTGATTTCAGACCGTTTTCCCGCTTGATGGCTCGTGGTAAGCAACGTTTCTACGCCTTGAATGACGGTCAGGTCTCCCACGAGTCTATCGACAAACGTCACCAGTTCAATCTGGTATCCAAGCAGAAAAACCAGGATGGCAGCTTTACTGTCCAGCGTTGGAAAATAACAGTAAACCGCTCCAAGGTGATCGACGTCGAAGAGGTATTCTCATAACGTCTGTCGTTTTCTCAGACGTCAGATAGCATCGCTCTTGTGGCTGGAACCATAAGATGGCATTTGGGACATAGTAAGTGTCATTTTGGACAGCTAAGTTGTCATGGTCTACTTTTAGGTTGTAAATTTACAACTTGGGGTAGGCCATGTATCCACATACCATCAAAAAGCCGCACGCTAAGAAAAATGTCTTCAAATTCATTAGCGTTAAAAATAGCGCCATCATCACGTGCGAATCATCGCTCGAGTTTGATGCCTGTTTTCATCTCGAATACCACCCCAACGTCGTTTCATTTGAAAGCCAACCCTTCTGCTTTAACTACCAGTTAGAGGACAGACCTCACAGCTACACGCCAGATTTCCTAGTTACACTCAATAGTGGTCATAAGTCACTGCAAGAAATCAAAGATTCAAAGTTCTGCCTAACCCCTGAATACATCCATATTTTCGAAGCCATGCAAAAAGGTAGCGAGGCTATTGGGTTTCCTCTTCACCTCGTCACCGAGCGACAAATTCGTAAAGGATTCATCTTAGACAACCTTAAATTGATTCATCGATATGCAGGCTCAAAACATATTTGTGATTTTAAAAAGTCAGTGATTGAAGTTATTCAGAATCAGGGGCTGTCGACACCTGGCAAGCTTGTCTGCGTTTTCGGCAAGTCCATTGGTTTTATGAACCGAGAGTTATTGGAGCTCATGAGCCTTGGTTTAGTTAAGGCCCATCTTGAAAACTCTCTGTTTAATGAAGACACGGAACTATGGGTGAAAGAATGAGCGATATCGGCCCATTCGATGACGAATCTAGACGTGAACTGGTAAGTAACAAAGAGAGTCTTCCTGATGATGTTTCTAAGGAAGACTCAGAACTTAGTTACCGGCCACTGAATGCTGTAACGGTTTACGAGCGAGATTTAGATAGCTTCCCAGAAGAACGGAAACAAGAAGCCCTAGAGCGATTTAAGCTGTTGTCACTCATAGGAAAAGAACTCAACGGGCCTTGGCCGTTAGACCAAGTAAAAGCGTTAATCGAAAAGCACAAAGATGACATTTCGATTCCTACACCCAGCCCAAGAACGGTTTTGCGCTGGAGGGAACGTTACGAGAGAAGCGACGGCGATTTGAAGTCTCTAATCGTTAGAAATCATGCTAAGGGCAACCGAAAACCCAAGGTCGTTGGCGATGAATATTACTTCGATTTAGCCGTCCAAAGTTGGCTTGAGGCGGAAAGGCCAAAAATTTCTAAAGCCTATGAACGCTACTCAGACTCTATTGATGTCGCCAATGAAAACATTGTTGCCGGGAAAATACCCTGCGTCAGCTATAAAACGTTCTCAAGACGGCTCAAACAGCTCCCACCTTATGCTGTTGCCCTGCAAAGGCATGGCAAGTACTTCGCAGATCTCTGGTATCGCCATAATGCTAAACATAAACCGCCGACGCGAGTGTTAGAACGCGTTGAAATCGATCATACACAGCTCGATTTGATGCTGCTCCATGATGAGTACCTTGTCCCTATTGGGCGCCCTTGTTTAACCATGCTTATCGATGTCTTTAGTGGCTGCATCATTGGTTTCCATCTCGGTTTTCATGCCCCCGGATATGCAACAGTTGCTAAGGCGTTACTTAATGCCATGAAGCCTAAAGATTACGTTAAAGACTTACCGATTGAGCTTAACAACCAGTGGCTTTGCGAGGGAAAAATCGAAAGGTTGGTGATGGACAATGGGGCTGAATTTTGGTCAAAAAGTATCGATGATGCCTGTAAAGAACTCAACATTGCAGTCCAATACAATCCTGTAAAAAAGCCTTGGTTAAAACCTTTCATAGAAAGGTCATTCGGTATTCTGAATCAAACTTTACTCGACACCATTCCGGGAAAGACGTTTTCAAATGTCCTGGAAAAAGGTGACTATGACGCTGCCAACAAGGCGGTTATGAAGTTTTCCACGTTTGTTGAAGAACTGCATCGATGGATTATCGATGTTCACAACGCGAAGGCCGATTCTAGAAACAATCGCTTGCCCAATTTATATTGGCGTCAAAGCGTGAAAACGCTTCCGCCTCCCCGCCTCCCTGTGAAGGACAGCAAGCAACTTTCTATTATCATGGGGCTTTTAGATAAGCGGAAACTGACAGAGAAAGGCTTGCAATATGAAGACTTATTCTATCGCAGCCAAGCACTCGCTGATTACCGCGCAAGGTTTCCACAGACGAAAGAATCTGCGATGAAAACCATCAAAGTCGACCCAGATGACATGTCGAGAATTTTCGTTTTTCTAGAGGAACTTGATGGCTATATTGAAGTGCCCTGTGATGATCCCGTCGGCTACACCAAGCACCTTTCGCTTCATGAACATCTCATTATCAAACGTGCTCATAAATTATACATAAAAGGACATGTAGACACGCTTTCGCTGGCCAAAGCTCGGCTGGCATTGGCGGCTCGAATGGAAGAAGAAACCGAAGATCTACGCACTTTTAAAAGGAAGCGTAAGCCACCTAAAAATATGAAAAAGATGGCAGAATTTTCAGGCATTAGCAGTGCAGAAATTGAGTCTAAGCCTCCGACTCAAAAGGAAAAAGCACCGAAAAACAGCAAAGATGAAGAATTGAAGAAAGCGGCTGAATTTTTGGACGAATGGGAAGAGATACTTGGAGAGTTAGATGACGAATAGCAGCATGAATGAGGTAGAGCTGCTCGTCTCTAATTTCAATCAGTCTTTTGCATTGTTTCCGCCCTTTGACGCGATTCTTGGCGACCTTGAAAAGTTACGTATTAAAAGTGCGAGAGCTGGCTTTAAATCCTCAATGTTGGTTTTCGGTGACACAGGTGCGGGTAAATCAGCATTGCTTGAGCATTTCACCAAATCAAGCCAGACAAAAACGGGCCCAAAGGTACTAAGGACGAGAGTCCGGCCATCACTGCAAGAAACACTTACCTGGACTCTTCACGATTTGAACCCACACCGAAAAAACGATCGATTTATAAAAAAGGCTTCTGAAATCGGCTTAACAGATATGGTAATCCGAGAGTTGAAACAGTCGAATATAGGTATGGTGATTATTGATGAGTGTCAGGAGTTTGTGGAAATTCGTTCAGGCGACGAGAAAAAAGACATCAGTAATCGATTAAAAATGATCAGTGAAGAAGCTTCCGTCTCAATGGTGTTTGTCGGTATGCCTTGGTCAAAGGAAATTGCTAGAGATAGTCAGTGGGAGTCTAGAATTCGCATCGTAAGGGAGATCCCTTATTTCAAAGTGATCAACGATGATGGCAGTAACAACAAAGAGGAAATGAAGCGGTTTGCTCTGAGTTTGAAAGCAATCTCCAATTTGATGCCCTTTTCGAAGCGCCCTGAATTAGAACTGCCCAAGTTGAGTTTTCCACTTTTGGCTTACTCTAGGGGAGAAATGAGAGCGCTGAAAGATTTGTTGGCTGATGCTCTAGAGCTTGCATTGCTTGAAGGTGCAGAAACTCTGACTAGAAACCATTTAAAAGAAGCTGCCGAGCTTACCACCCCAAAAAACAATCCTTTTGATGACAAAGCAAACGTCATTGAAGTTCAAACGATTCAGCAGTACACACGCTTTGAATTGGATGACAGGACAGGAAGAAGAGAGAGGTTTGATCGTGCCTTTACTGCTTTAAAGCCAATACCGATGAGGAATCTACTCAGTAAACGCTAGCTCTCACCACCCCCACATAGCTTCGCAATCAGCGCCGCCTTGTCTTCATCGCTTAGCTTGTCCACCAGGCAGGCTAACTCCGCACTCAACTCACTCTCACAGAAAAAGTAATTCAAAGGTACACCAAGCTCATCGGCCATGCGCCGGAGCGTGCCGATATCCGGTGTGTGGCGGCCTTTCTCATAGTGGTTCATTCGCCCACTCGCTGAGCTTGGTTCCATACCAATTTTTATACCCAGATCTTTCTGGGTGAGACCGGCTTTTTTACGGGCTTCTTTGAGCCTCGTTGGGATTGGGTTGTCTTTTTGCACTGAGCCATATCTGGTAGACCTATGTCGACTTAGATTGTCTAAGTTTTACTGAATTCTGTATACTTAGCAATCCTAAGTTTTTGGTGAAAGAAAAAAGTGAAATGAACCGAAAAGTTCCCCTTAACCAATGGCTGTATAAAGCATTGATAGAGAAAGAAATGGATGGCTTCTCGGTGTTGGAAATAAGGAATAGCCTGCTGGAAGAAACCGCAGGTCAACTTGACAAGCACGAACTTCGCAAAATGCTTTATCGCCAGATTTATAAACTGGTTGATCGGGGTTATCTGGAAAAACGAAGCGGAGAAGCAGACAATGAACCCTGCTACTTCAAATCGGACAGATTTGGCAGTGTGGCGTTTATTCCGGCAAAACGCACAGTACTTCCGTCATTAAAAAAGCACAGGCGGGAAAGCAATGAACAGCCATTTCTTAGCCACATCTCCCGAGAGAAGGCTCAATCGGAAGCTGAGCTCCGGATTGTACTAGGCGAAGTGGAAGAATATAAGCGTGTACTCGCTCACTTTCCCAAGCAATCAGCGCTTATCCAGCCGCTATATGACAAATCTAAAGAGTACTCTGCAGAGTTACTGGGAAGAATTAACGCCCTGAGTAAGTTGGAGTCATTGCAATGCTGAGGAAATGGCAAAGCGAATGCGTAGATTTGGCAATCGAACACTACATTCAGGGTCAGCCCCATTTTCTTTGCCTTGCTACCCCTGGGGCTGGGAAAACCATCATGGCGGCCGAATTAGCCGCTACCCTTTTTGACAAAGGGATGATTGACGGTGTGCTTTGCTTTTCCCCTTCAATTACGATTGCAGGCGGTATTAAAAGGACGTTTTCGCGCAGATTGAAATGCCCCTTTAAAGGAGGAATGGGCGACAAAGGTATATCTCTGACTTACCAGAGTCTATCAAGCCTCAGTGACGAATTTTGGGCGTCGCTACAGACAATTCGGCTCCTCGTCGTGTTCGATGAAATCCATCATTGCGCCGGAGGAGAAAAGCCCAATGCTTGGGGGCAGTTACTTATATCTAGAATCCAGGCACTGGCAGCATTCACACTAGCCCTAACAGGGACACCTTGGCGATCTAACGCGACGCAGATTGCTTTCGCGGCCTATTCGGTGGAAGGCAATATTCACTGTGACTATAGCTATGGCCTTGCCGAGGCTGTCGCCGATCAGGTTTGTCGAAGGCCTAATGTGGTGCTGGTTGATAACGAAGAGCTGGTCGCTTCAAACTATGATGGCTCAAGGGATACCTATCCATCCGTCTCTGAATATCTCTCAGGTTCTGGTGAGCCCTATGGTTCTCTGCTGAATAGTGAGAGCGTTCTCTTGCACGTGCTTAAATTGGCTTGCCAAAAGCTCAATGACGTTCGGCTCAGCGTCCCAGATGCTGCAGGGCTGGTTGTAGCATCAACCGTTCAGCACGCCGAACAAATTGCGTCGATGCTCAGAGCGAATTTTCAGCAAGCGTCCGTGGTTGTCACCTATAGACATGACAACGCAAACGGGATAATTGAATCATTCAAAACGGCCAAACAACCATGGATAGTCAGCGTCGGCATGATCAGTGAAGGGACGGATATCCCAAGACTTCAGGTTTGTTGCCATCTAAGTCGTGTCAAAACAGAACTGCATTTCCGACAGGTACTCGGGAGAATTCTGCGCAAGCGGGAACAGCTGGATGCAGATGCTTGGCTCTACACCCTTGCAGAGCCCAACTTGGTGAGTTTCGCTGAGCAGTTAACCCTCGACGTGCCAGAGAGCACTCTGGTCATTGATACTCCTAAACGAAGCATTGACGAGACTCAGCCTCTTCCAAGGCTTGAGGCTACAGATACGCGAAACCACAGTGAGACGACTCATTACAGTGAAGTCGTATTTGATGAGGTACATGCAGATGATATTGGCTGGCACGGCTACCAGTCTCGGGAGTTGCTGGTTTTAGGTAACTTCAAACAGCGGGTTCTCTCACACTTTATCTAAAGGTATTAGTGAGTTAGTCAATACAATGAGGAACATGCATCTCCCCAGCAATATAAACTCAGTTATAATGCCAACATCCAGTTAGTTGTACAGTTGGCACTATGACCTCCACCATCAACAAATCTAAGCTCACTGAAGCCGATATCATCAGCAAATTCGTTCTTCCCAGCATTGAAGATGCCGGTTGGGATCGCATGACTCAAATCCGTCAGGAGGTTAAACTCCGAGACGGTAAAGTCGTCGTACGTGGACAAATTGCGGCACGTAAAAAAGTGAAATCGGCAGACATCGTGCTTTACCACAAACCCAGCATGCCGCTGGCGGTGGTAGAGGCCAAAGCCAATAAGCACGAAGTGGGCAAAGGGATGCAACAAGGGTTGGATTATGCCTCCTTGCTTGATGTGCCATTTGTGTTTGCCACCAATGGCGATGGTTATGTCTTCCACGATAAAACAAACCCGACTCAGATCGAGACTGAAATCCACCTTGAGGATTTCCCATCCCCAGCCATGCTGTGGGAGAAGTATTGTCAGTGGAAAGGATATAGCGACGACCAACTGCCGCTGATCACCCAAGATTACTACGATGATGGTAGTGGTAAATCACCGCGTTACTACCAGCTCAACGCCATTAACAAAACCATTGAAGCGGTCTCCAAAGGGCAAGATCGTGTGCTGCTTGTGATGGCGACAGGCACAGGTAAAACCTACACCGCTTTTCAAATCATCTGGCGGTTGTGGAAATCAGGTGCCAAGAAGCGCATCCTGTTCTTAGCAGATCGCAATATCCTTGTCGACCAAACCAAAAACAACGACTTCCAGCCTTTTGGCACGGCGATGACCAAAATTGGCAATCGCACCATCGACCCCGCTTTTGAAATCCACTTAGGTCTTTATCAGGCCATGACGGGGCAGGAAGAAGAAAAGAAAATCTTCAAAAACGTCCGTCCGGATTTCTTCGACTTGATCGTAGTGGACGAATGCCACCGAGGCAGCGCATCTGAAGACAGCGCATGGCGCGAAATACTGGAGTACTTCAGCTCAGCGACCCAGGTGGGATTAACCGCAACGCCAAAAGAAACAGATGAAGTCTCCAACATCGAATACTTCGGTGAGCCCGTTTACACCTACTCGCTCAAGCAAGGTATTGAAGATGGATTCCTTGCACCTTACAAAGTCGTGCGCGTGGATATCGACGTTGATCTTCAAGGCTGGCGACCAACCAAAGGCCAGGTAGACAAACATGGCGAAGTCATCACAGATCGCATTTACAACCAGAGCGACTTTGACCGAACCATGGTGATTGATGAGCGCACCGAGCTTGTTGCCCAAACCATTACCAACTACCTGAAACGCACAGACTCGATGGCGAAAACCATTGTGTTCTGTAACGACATCGACCACGCAGAACGTATGCGCCGAGCCCTTGCCAACTGCAACCCAGAGCAAATGGCGAAGAACGAAAAATACGTGATGAAAATCACCGGCGATGATGAAATTGGCAAAGCGCAGCTGGACAACTTCATCAACCCTAAGAAAGCTTATCCGGTTATCGCAACCACTTCAGAACTGATGACCACGGGCGTAGATGCCAAAACCTGCAAATTGGTAGTGCTGGATTCCACCATCAAATCCATGACCAAGTTCAAGCAGATCATCGGTCGCGGCACCCGTATCGATGACAAGTTCGGCAAACTCTGGTTCTCTATCCTCGACTTTAAAAAGGCCACCGAGCTTTTCGCGGACGAACGTTTTGATGGTACCCCAGAGCGGGTAAAAGTCACCAAGCCGGAAGATTTTGAAAATCCAGATGACCTTGATGATATTGTCGATGGTATGCCTGAAGACGAAAACGGCGAAGCGGCTATTGATGGAGAATCACCGTTTGGTGATGACATCGACCCAGATACGATTCTAGAGCCAACACCACCTTACACAACTTCAGGCGACGATACGTTTGGCTCTGGCCCAGATGAGCCTATTCAGGAAGAGGTTCGAAAATTCCATGTTTCTGGCGTCGAAGTGAAAAAGATTGCCGAGCGAGTGCAGTACTACGACAGCGACGGCAAACTGGTGACCGAATCGTTCAAAGACTACACCCGCAAAGCCATGGCGACGCAGTTTACCTCTATGGATGACTTCACACGCAAGTGGAACGATGCTGACCGCAAACAGGCCATTATTGATGAGCTTGCGGAGATCGGGATTATCTGGGAAGCGCTGGAACAGGAAGTGGGCAAAGACATGGACCCCTTCGATATGATCTGCCATGTGGTGTATGACCAACCACCTCTAACCCGCAAGGAGCGTGCTGACAATGTGAAGAAGCGTAACTACTTCACCAAATATGGTGATGTCGCGCAGGAAGTTTTGAGCAATCTTCTTGAGAAATATGCCGATGCGGGCGTCACTGAAATTGAAAACATGACGGTACTGAAAGTTGCGCCGTTCAATGAAATTGGCCGTCCGCTCGAGATCATAAAAAAAGGTTTCGGAGACAAAGAAGCCTACCTGAAAGCCGTCAACGAACTGGAATCAGAAATTTACCAGACGGCATAACCTCCCAGTTTTTCTTTTGGGCTGCTTGGCGACAAGCAGCCCTTTTTCATCACAGAGCAACTCAATATGGAGATTTGATGTTTCCTCTCCCGAAAGCGGTCAACTACAACCTGCTGTTCATTCTCATACTTTCTGGACTTATACCCGCGATTTACTCCACGTCCCGAGTTTACTTTCTTGGCAGTATTCCTGACACATGGGCCTTTAGCATCGCTGCTCAGGTGGCCTGGTTAAATGTCGGCTATGAAGTTATCAATGAAGCTATGCTCATCCCTCTTGCTTACGTTCTTGGCCAGGTAATCACAACCGACAAGGTCGCATTTACGGGGCGTTTGAATGGTGCGATGGCAGCTATTATCACTGTGTACGCTGCCATAACATTCAGTGTGATCTTGCTTGCGCCTGAACTGACTCAAGCGATGCAGCAAAGTGCTGAACTGGTGGACAAAACGACGAGTTACATTCGCCTTGAGTCTATCGCCATTCTCATCTCAAGCGTGGTGGAGCTTTGCCTTCTGGTTCTCGTTTTGCGCGATGAACAGAGAAAGTTGTATGCATTTATCGCTTTGAAATCTCTGCTGATAGTCAGCTTTGACAGCTTATTCGTCAGCCAGCTGTCCTTTTCACTTCAGTTAGGCGTGAACGGTGTCGCTTACACCAACATCATCGTAAACAGTCTTTTGTTCGTCGCTGTACTTTGCTGGTTTCACAGAGAAGGGTTGTTCAATCCGAAATTAGCATTCCATTCACTATCATGGTTCAAAGAATGGGCAAAGATAGGTGCAAAATCCGGATTGGAGTCATTCGTTCGTAATACGGCATTTATCGTGATGATCTTGCAGTTGGTCAATCAGGTTCAGCAAGCGGGTGTCTTTTGGGTATCCAACCAATTTATCTGGGGATGGCTGCTGCTCCCTGTCATGGCATTGGGACAGTTAATTAAGCGTGATGCCGCCTGCTCAAATGGCCTTTCAGTCGAAAAGGTCAATGCGTATTTCAAAATCACGAGCCTAATTGCCATGTGCTGGCTGCTATCCATACCAATCTGGGATGATTTCATCGCACACATTATGGGTGTCAGTGACCATCAGCAAGTGACTGATTTGGTTCTTTTGGTGCTGGGTTTTTATGTGGTATTTGCGTTCAACAACGTCATTGACAGTTACTTCTACGGTATTGGACGCACTGACTTAATGCTTTATCAGTCTTTGGCCGTAAATACACTTTTCTATGGTTCTGCTTTTATGGCCTATCAATTGGGTTGGTTTGAACCGACGCTGGAAAGCATTGCCGTAATGTTTGGCTTAGGGATGACGTTTGATGCCATCATCACACAGGGTTTATACCGCTGGTTGAGAACCAAACAGTGCAGTGAAAACACCACCACCGAATCCGCGTTTAGTTAATACATTCAAGCCGATAAAACCAGACAGCCCAGTTTCATGGTGGGCTGTCTACATTCTCCCCACTCAACGCTCATCAACGTAAACTTCTGCTCAATAAACGGCAGCAAATCCGCTATAATTCCCGCAATTTTTCGCATTTCAAAAGCAGTTAAATCATGTCTATCAGCTCCGTAATCAAATCCATTCAAGACATCATGCGTAAAGATGCCGGTGTCGACGGCGATGCACAGCGCCTTGGGCAACTTTCCTGGTTGTTGTTCCTCAAAGTCTTCGATGCGCAGGAAGAAGAATTAGAGCTGGAGTTGGATGATTACAAAGCGCCAATCAATGAAAAATACCTGTGGCGCAACTGGGCGGCAGATGCACAAGGCATTACCGGTGACAAACTGCTGGAGTTTGTTAACGACGACCTATTCCACAACCTGAAAAACATGCCAGCGCCAGTGGACACTAACCCACGTGGCTATGTGGTGAAAGAAGCGTTCAGCGATGCCTACAACTACATGAAAAATGGCACCTTGCTGCGTCAGGTGATCAACAAGCTCAATGAAATCGACTTTACTGACACGCAGGAACGCCACCTGTTTGGTGATATCTACGAGCAAATCTTGCGTGACCTACAAAGCGCCGGTAATGCAGGTGAATTCTATACCCCACGTGCGGTGACCCGTTTTATCGTTGACCGTCTTGACCCAAAACTGGGCGAGAACGTATTTGACCCATCATGTGGTACGGGCGGCTTCTTAACCTGCTCCATCAACCACATTCAGGAACACGACAAGCCTGAAACCAGCGAGCAATACGCGACGTTCCAGAAGCAATTCCATGGCGTTGAGAAGAAACAGCTGCCGCACCTGCTGTGTATCACCAACATGATGCTGCATGGCATTGAAGTGCCATCGCAAATCAAACACGACAACACGCTGAACAAACCGCTTTCTAACTGGGACAGCAACATTAACGTGATTGCGACCAACCCACCGTTTGGCGGCACGGAAGAAGACGGGATTGAAAAGAACTTCCCAGCCGAAATGCAAACTCGTGAAACGGCGGATTTGTTCCTGCAATTGATTATTGAGGTGTTGGACCCTGCAAATGGTCGTGCGGGTGTGGTGTTGCCAGATGGCACTTTGTTTGGTGAAGGTGTAAAAACCAAAATCAAAAAGCTGCTTACCGAAGAATGTAACCTGCACACCATTGTGCGCCTGCCAAACGGCGTGTTTAACCCTTACACGGGCATTAAGACCAACATTCTGTTCTTCACCAAAGGCAAACCAACCAAAGAAGTATGGTTCTACGAGCACCCATACCCAGAGGGCGTGAAGAACTACAGCAAAACCAAGCCGATGAAGTTTGAAGAGTTTCAGTCTGAAATCGACTGGTGGGGCAACGAAGAAGACGGTTTTGCCAGCCGCGTAGAGAACAACCACGCGTGGAAAGTCTCGATTGATGAGATCATCGCCCGCAACTTCAACCTAGATATTAAAAACCCATATCAAGGCGAAGTGGTCAGCCATGACCCAGATGAACTGCTGCAAAGCTACCAGACGCAACAGCAAGAAATCACCGAGCTACGTAACCAATTGAAAGACATTCTGGGGAACGCCCTCTCTTCGTCGCAAACAGCATCATCGCAAGCTGCGGATGAGGTGAAGTAATGTCTGCGGAAAAACTGATCACTGACCATATCGACATTTGGACGTCGGCAGTACAGTCCAAATCAGCCTCTGGTCGCGGCAGCAGCAAAAAGCGCGAGCTTTATGGCATCAAAAAACTGCGTGAGCTGATTTTGGAATTGGCGGTGCGCGGTAAGTTGGTGCCGCAAGATCCTACAGATGAACCTGCTTCTGTGTTGCTTGAGCGGATTACAGCTGAGATGGCTGAGTTGGTCAAACAGAAGAAAATAAAAAGACAGAAGTCGCTGCCGCCCATCCGTGACGAGGAAAAGCCGTTTTCGTTGTCGCAGGGCTGGGAGTGGGCAAGGCTCGGAATGCTTTTTGATATTGTATATGGCAAAGGGATGCCGAACTCCAAGCTCACAGAAGAAGGTTATGACGTATTTGGTGCAAACGGGATCATAGGAAAATACACGTCTTACCTTTATGAAGAGGCTCAGTTACTCGTGTCATGCCGAGGCGCATATAGCGGCAAGCCAAATATTTCGCCTAAATTTTGCTTCGTAACAAGCAACTCATTGGTCATGCAGTCAACATGGAAGCACTTGGTATTACGTTATTTCTATTACTCACTAACGATTGCTGACAAGGAAAAAATCGTTACTGGTAGCGCGCAGCCTCAGGTTACTGCGGCCAACCTTGAACCTTTTTTGATTGCTGTTCCACCATTACCAGAACAACACCGCATCGTCGCTAAAGTCGACGAGCTAATGGCGCTGTGCGACCAACTGGAGCAGCAAACCGAAGCCAGCCTTGATGCCCATCAGGTATTGGTAGAAACCCTGCTAGCAACGCTCACCAACAGCCAAAACGCCACCGAACTGATGGCAAACTGGGCACGCATCAGCGAACACTTCTACACCCTGTTCACCACAGAACAAAGCATCGATCAGCTAAAACAAACCATCCTGCAACTGGCGGTCATGGGTAAGCTGGTACCGCAAGACCCGAATGATGAACCAGCAACAAAACTGCTAGAGCGCATCGCGGAAGAAAAAGCGCAGTTGGTGAAAGAGAAGAAAATCAAAAAGCAAAAAGCCCTGCCGCCGATAGCTGAGGATGAAAAGCCGTTTGAACTGCCAAAAGGGTGGGAGTGGATTCAATGTGCAGACGCAGCAAGGCCTGAAACAACAATTACCTATGGAATTTTGAAACCAGTTTGGAAAGATAAGGGTGTACCAACTGCACGTATAAAAGACATGGTTAATGGAAGTCTTGAGCTTAGGAATATTGTTTACTGTTGCCCTGAAAGAGCGAGTAAGTTCGATAAGACCACACTAGTTGAAGGAGACTTGCTAATTGCAAAAGATGGAGCAACTTTAGGCAAAACAGCATTTGTTCCTCCCGAATTGGTGGGAGGGAACATCACTCAGCACGTTCTTCGCTTTTCTATATCTCCATTTCTCAATAGAGAGTTTGTTCGACTAATCATTGATTCGCCTATTGGTCAAAGCTTTATGAAAGGGGAAACAAAGGGTGTTGCGTTACCTGGTGTAAATGTAGGTGACTTCAGGAAAATGCCACTCGCTTTACCGCCGTTAGCAGAACAACAATTGATTGTTGAGAAGGTAGAGACGTTATTATCTATTTGCAACGAGCTTCAGCAATGCCTTCGTGACAGCCAACAAACCCAACTTCTGCTGACTGATGCGATTGTTGAGCAGGCATTGTAGTATCTCCTTCGCATCACCAAAACGGCAGCCACAAGGCTGCCGTTTTTGAGAAACCCAATCATCATTGAAAAATAACAACTTTGGAATTAGTGATTTAAATGCAGTCACTCAAAACTATTCTCGATTCTATGGAAAGCACTAACACAACGCTTATTATCCGCAACCTGACGTATGACCGAGTAAAAAAGACACCTAAAGGCACTTACTTATTCACCCACTCAACATCTACAAACACACTAGAAGCACAACTCACCTTTCTGCAAAAATTGTATGCGGATGGCCGGTTATCTGTTACCAAACAGACAAATTGTGAAGAACGGAACCTCTCAAAACCGGTCACACATAAATCATCGTTGGCCGCCATTGTCGCTGAAAAAATGAGTGAGTTTGAGAACCTCCCTTTGCAATCCAAGTATCGACTCAGCGATGAAGAAGCCAGAGAAATGGAACTGCTTTTGAAGGAAATGCGACCCTATCATTTTCGTACCAGCAAAGAGCTTTCGAACCACATCGTAGTCAATAAACTGGGAAATAGATATCCGACTATCTCAGGCATCGCAAAGATGACAAATGGCTATGATGTGTGGAATTTTGATGGTGGCTTCCCTCCTGGAATCTACAAGATAATTTGCAATGAACTAGGATTGAGAAACCAAGGAACCGAAGCTCGCATAGTAGGTTTCACTTCATATAAAAATCAATAACTTGAAGTTAATGTTGATTTCAATTCAACCGTCTCATATCGCTACGTTCTTTTCAGTTTATCTTGCTAGAAATCAGCTTCTCTACGCCATTGAGTATATTTTATCCGCATAAAAACAGATATTGACCAACATCATTGTCCAGTTTTACATGCTGAAATACTGTCACCCGATTTTTTAGAAAATAAGTGCCTTTTCCAAAGGACACCTCGCATTCTGGCGCTTATTTTAAACCAACGACTTAGCGGCAAGTACCTAAAAATGAACACTGAATTCTCAAAGACCATCGAAGATTTGCTGGCATGCATGCCAATTCAAAGCCCTTTGCGCTCCCAACTTGAAAACCATAAAGAAATGTACAAGCTCAGCGAGTCATACCTTGCGGACAAAGAGCATTATATTGCCCTTATCGGGAACGTAGGAGCAGGCAAAACGACATCTATCTGTCATTTGTTAGGGTTGGTAAACGAGCAGAATTCTGTTCTTAGCACTGGTTCGGGGCGAACTACGCTTTGCGAAGTACACATCAAAAAAGCGTCAGAGGCGAAGATCGAGGTGCTTCCGTACACCGAAGAGGAAGTGCGTAGCTATCTTTCGGACTTTGCACTCTATCTGAAGTCAGATGATGCCGATAACGACCAAGAAGGTTTTAAGTTGAGTGCCGAAGTTGAACGAGCACTTCGCAACATGCTTGAACTGAAAGTCGTTCGAAAAAAAGTGGACGGTAAACGCACTGCTACTGATTATGCAAAGGTTTTTGCTGATCAACTTTCATCGGTAGATATGCTTTGTGAAGAGTTTATCCAACGTGTAAACCTTGCTCAGCGTACCAAAACTGTATTTGAAAATGTCGATGGGCAACCTGACATGGCGTGGCTTCATGAAACATTTAAGCTAGTCAACAGCGCTACGCACCCTAACGTGGGCTTGGCCAAACGCATTACCCTATATGTTCCTTCACTTCGTCACACGGAAGACTCTTTTTCAATTACTTTTGTTGATACCAAAGGTGTCGATCAAACAGTCAACCGTGTGGATCTGGATCAGTGTCTGACCAACGACAAAACTGTTAGCGTGTTTTGCTCACGCTTCAATGATGCGCCTGACCAGACTTGTTCGAAAATGATCGACAGTGCTATTCAAGCCGGATTGAAGCCTCGTTTGAACGATGAGTCAGTTCTTCTTATCCTGGATCGAGCTGGTGAAGCTGAAGATGTGATGGATTACGACGAAGCAGTAGGAGATAAAGAAGATGGTCGTGACATTAAAGCGGAGCAAGTGAGCAGCGAGCTTTGCCAAAAGTACGCTGTGCGTGGTCTCGATGTCGAGTTTTTTGATGCCAAGCAAGATGCCCCAGAAGAACTTTTTGAGATGCTTGTTGGCAAAGTGCGTTCTTTACGAAAAGCCCATGAGCAGCGTTTGGTAGAGATCGAGCAATCAATCTGCGAGATGGAAGATGAAATCAAATCTCAGTCTGCTTCTCTTGCTATTAACCAAGTAAAACTGACTCTGGAGCCATGGCTAAAAAAGTCGAAAGCATGCACGCCAACGTTGAGTGAGTATTTTGTACCATTGATTGCCTCTATCCGTTCCAAAGGAACCTATGCTGCGAGTGTGCGTGCCAGCGTGAACCGCGATGGTAACTGGCACAACCTGAACTATTATCAGGAACTAGCAGTTGCATCACGCGCTCAGTGTATGGCTAAAATTACGCCATTACGCGATGAGTTGACCGTATTGATTAACAATATGCTGTCTCAGGAAGAGTTGAAGCCAAGCGCTTCGCTGTTAAAGCAGCTTAAAAACACGACTGATGTCCGTCTCAATAATATTTCTCAACTTGCACTAAACAAAGGGCGCTCAATCTACGAAGATAAAATCAAAGCTGATAGTCATTTCTGGAACAAAGCATACAACGAGTGGGGAAAAGGATCTGGCTATAAAGATCGCATCGCTGACCACACTAAAGCTTGGTTTAAGTCTAACGACTACAATCGCTCTGAGTTTGAAGTAACCCGAGGCCTTGTCGAACATTGGGAACGTTACGTTTGTGAAATTGAGAAGCTTATTGGTTCAACAAACAAGTAGCTCTGGATGGTGAAAATTTGAGTCTCTACAACATCTCAAACAAAAACCTAACCGCGTTAACCCAAACCACTTTTGCAGCCGAAGGGCTGCAAGAGCGGCAGGATTTACAAGAAGCCCTTAAAGGTTGCATCGACGCCATTGCCCCAGACTGCCTGGTGATCTCTGAAGAGTTTTCCGACTGGGAAGACAGCCGTCGTCGTATTGATTTATTGGCAATTGACCGCAACGCCAACTTGGTGGTTATTGAGCTAAAGCGCGATGAAATCGGCGCACACATGGAGCTTCAAGCGCTTCGCTATGCGGCCATGATCTCTACCATGACGTTCGATAAAGCCTGTGAGTACTTCGAGCAGTACATTGATAAGGAAGGGCTGGAAATCAATGCACGCGAAATCATTCTTGAGTTCGTCGATTTAGATGAAAACAGCCTTGATGATTTCGGTAACGATGTGCGAATCGTGCTCGCATCTGCTGACTTTGGCAAAGAGCTGACAACATCTGTCCTTTGGCTCCGTGACAAGGGCATTGATATCAGCTGTGTCCGCCTCACCCCTTATCGTTATAAAGACGATGTGTTGATTAACGCAGAGCAGATCATTCCTGTGCCTGAGGTTGAAGAATACCAAGTTAGGTTTAGGGAAAAGCGTGCTGAGCAAAGAAGTAGTTTGTCTGTAGTAAGAGACTACAGTAAATATCGCTACAACGAGCAAATATATAACAAGCGCAATTTGGCTCTTGCACTGATGACCGACTGGATAGCAACTCATCAACCTTCTTCATTGGAGGCTCTGCTGAAGGTGTTCGACAACAATATTCGACGCCGCATTGCTATGCTGGCTGAAAGTCTCTCAGACAAGCAGCGTAAGCGCTATCACACTGACGAAGAAGACTTGATCGAGCTTACTTCTGGCGAAGTTATTGCCATTTCTAATCAGTGGAAGCTAGAAACAATCACCAATTTGATTGAGTGCGTTGGAAAATACGGTATTGAAGTAGAAAAGCTCTAATTGAACTACCCAATAATTTGACAACACATCATTCTGTACCAAACTCATAAACTTAGTAATTCTAAGTTTATGAGTGCTCAATGGACTGGATAAACACACCTTCCCCCTATCAAGACGAAGCGCTTGAAAGCTATCTGCTGCGATTGAGCGATCATCTTGGTTTCCTAGAGTATGCTGACTTTGCAGAAGAAATTTGGGCACTACTCGTTGAAAGTACACCTGATGCTTTCGGCAGCTACCCGCTATCTCTCCATCAAGCCAACATCTGCCACGCAAAGGTCGCCAGCAAACTTCGGGCGCAGGGGCTATTGTTCATTGGAAGGCAAAGAGGCGTCGAAGAGTCAGAGCTACTTAAACTGGCGTTGATGCATTCCAAAACCGAATTCTCCCCCAACTACAAAGCGGCATTCCGAGACGGTGTCGATTACCCGTTTACGCTGCTTCGAAAAGAGCACACGCCTGTTTGCCCCGAGTGTTTAGCTGAAAGCCCTTATATTCGCCAGCACTGGCAGTTCCTGCCGCATCAAGTATGTCACCGACACCAAGTGCGGTTACTTACCCATTGCCCTTCCTGTTGTGTCCAGCTCGATTATCAATCTTCAGAGTCCATAACCTATTGCGAATGCGATTTTGACCTTACAACTGCCAAAACGACCAAAGCAGAGGATGATTTGGTGACGCTCAGCCAATGGTTACTGGGTGAGCACATTGCCGAAGAAGGGATACTTGCTTTCCCGCTGGGTATTTCTGAGCGATACGGGGTACTGCTTTGGTATACGCATCGCTATGGAGACGAGGAACACGTTGACTTAGCCGAGTGCTTTACCTATTTCAAAGCCTGGCCTGAACCACTTTATACGGAGCTGGATCAGGCTTTGCAAAAAGGTGAAGCGGTACGAGTTCAACCTTGGAATAAAACGCCACTGTCAGTGGTATATGGCAACCTCGTAAAAGAGGCCCGTAACCTGCCGAGTCGTGATGTGAGCCGGAACCCCATTCTTAAAGCCATTGTTGCTTACCTTTCAACGCTCGTTAATGAGCATGCTGGTCAACACGCTGATAACCCTTCCAATATGCTGGTTAGTACGTTAGAGGCATCAACGCTTTTAGGCTGCACAATAGATGAAGTAAACCGCCTGAACGAGCATGGTTACCTTCAGACGGCTTTCCGACTGAAGTTGCACCAGAAAATCGAATCTTATAAGCCTATTTACCGTTTGCGTGACTTGATGACGCTTAGGCTCACACACATGCAATCTTCAACCAATGGTCTCAATGTCTTTTTACCGGAGTGGTAAGCATGGAAACGCTGCAATCTCTGTTATCTGAAGAAAACCTCAAGGCGAGAAATGCGCATATCAAAAAAGCGTTTATGCCTTATACCGCGCCGATACGCGTTGATGGCTTTGAAGAGCAAACCGCGGTGATACTGCTCAATCTCACTTTGTTGAACGCAAAGTGTGAGGACTATTTAGACCCAGAAACCGCAAAGCAATACCTCAAGCATGATGACAATATTTGTCGTTCACTTAACGAGATTTCTTGGTTTCATACCCATAACCTCAAGTATCCAGATTGCAGAGTAAAAGACCAAAAAGTGCTGAGTTTACTGCCTAGCCAATACGCAAACTTGGTGAGTAATTACGCGTCTACCATTGAGTTCGGGTGGGCGCATGATAGCAAAGAGTATAAACACTGCCTTTGGCTGTTATTGAGCTTTATCTGGCAGGGAGAAGTGACCTCCTTGCTCAATTTGATTAGAGAAAACGACCCGACCTGGATGCCCTTACTGGCCAAGCTTGGACTCACCAAAAAGAGGGCGTCTTTATTCAAAAAAACACTGGAAGAAACGCTATCTCAATCGTTCTTTCCTGACTCAGTTCACTCAATCTCAAAGAAACTACGTTTCCCATGGAAAGGTGAAGAACTCACGATCACACCGGTTGTTAATCACGGCTTCCAAATGGCGTTAGAGCGTTATGTTCGCTCACCAGAAAACAGACTCAGCACCGCAAGATTGTTGCTGCCGACCCCTTCTGCAATAGGGAGTCTGGCAGGTGCTTTGGGTGGAAACATGCGGCTACTCAACTATCCATTGAGTGTTCGTCCTCATTCAAAAAGAACGTTATCGTCGAGCCGGGAAAAAACACATCGTTTCTTTGACGACTTTGCCATGGTGAACAAAAAGACTGGTGACTTGCTTCGTCGGTTATCCGGAGAGTCGCCTCTTGCTACGCCAAAAAAGCAAATGCAGGTAAGGCGATATCAAATTCGGGCTCTTCGGCGTCAGATTGGTGTTTGGCTGATGCCGTTAGTCGAGTTTAGAGACCACATCGAGGAAAGTGGTGAGTCGTTCGAGACAGAAGATGCATTGGTGAGTGCGTTCATTTTCGGTGGTATCTCTGAGCTCGAAGCACTAGCATCTGGGTTAAACCAGCAGCTTCAACTGACATTGCAGGAGAGCAAGTTTGGCTGGAGATATGCTTATCATCAAAAGCTGATGCCGCTAATGAAAAGACAGTTGCGGTGGATACTCAGAAGGCTTATTCAATCACAGGATGGTACTGAAGCAACTCACGATGAGCAGTACATTTACCTTTCGAGAATGCGGGTGTTTGATGCCTCAATGATGGGCTCACCTTATCTCGCCGGATCGCCATCCCTGACTGCTATTTGGGGATTTATGCATGCTTATCAGCATCGGTTTAGAGAACTACTTGAGCCCAACCAAGATTGCCTGTTTGAAAGCTTCGCGATCTTCTTTCGAACTGAATCTCAGCATTACACGGCCAAGCTTACTGAGCTTTCGAAACCCCTCCATAAAAGAAAAGTTTCCCCCATCAAACGAACAACCCTTCGCTCAGAGCATGTGGCTGATCTCGAGTTTGATATGGTGATCAAGGTGAAATCTGAGGCTCGGGTTTCAGATTATATTCAGGCACTCAAAGCCGCTCTGCCCATCAACTTTGCAGGTGGGGGCTTGTTCCCTCCAGAGCTTGATATTTCTCGAGACTGGCTTTCATCGTATCCCGATAGAACATCTCTTTTACACCGCGTTAGCCGTTTACCGAGCAGTGGTTGTTGGCTAATACCTGCTAAGGAAAACCCTCAAACATTGCCTGAACTGGATGATTGCCTGAGCTCTGACCATAGTCAACTTCCTTTGCATTGCGGATATGCGTTTTTGGAAAACCCCAAAGTGCGTTTCAACAGCCTGACAGAGCTTCATTGCTATGCGGACAATGTGATTGGTTTAGGGAAGCGCTTAAACCCCATTGAGGTTCGTTGGAGCAAGCAGGATAACTTCTTTCGTCTTGCCTTCTGGACACTGACAGAAAACGACGCAGCTATTCTGATTGAAAGTGTAAAGGAGGACTAGCTATGGAACGGTGTGAACATTTATCTTATATGCGTTCACTTTCATCAGGAAAAGCGTGCTTCTACATACTTGATGGAGACGGACGAATGTTACCCATCAAAGTGGATCCAACACGTATTCTTGGGCAACACTCAGACTTCAAAAAGGGATACAAATCCGATTACACCCCCAAGCTAAGTTCTGCGAAAGAATTTGGGTATGGCAACCCTCAGTATATTGAAGCCTGCTATGTTCCCGTCGGAGCAGATGACATCTACTGCAGATTCTCTTTGCGCGTCCAAGCCAACACCTTGAAACCAAATGAATGTTCAAACGACTCAGCTCGGCAGGTACTTGAAGCGCTCTCAAAGCAATACAGCAAGTCTGGGGGCTTTAATGAGCTGGCGGAAAGGTATGCCAAGAACCTCTTAATGGGAACATGGCTCTGGCGAAACCGCGATTTTCGAAACGTTGAAATCGAAGTGAAGTGCGGCGACGATTCCGTTCTTTCTGTCAATCGAGCGCATCGTTTGCGTTGGGCTGAAAAGTGGCCCAAAGAGGCGCAAAGTGCCTTGAAAACGCTGACCAAATATATCAGCAAAGGCCTAAGCGATAAGTCAGACAGTTACTATATGGATGTAATAGCAAAGGTCTCTGTGGGGTGGGGAGATGAACTTTTCCCTAGCCAAGAATACTTAGATGAAAAGGTCGAGGGCAAACCAAGCAAGCAGTTAGCGAAAACTCTTCTCCCTGAAGGGCAGCAAACCGCCTCTTTCCATGCTCAAAAAATTGGAGCAGCCATTCAGAGCATTGATGATTGGTGGGCACCTGATGCGGACGTCGTAATACGCATCAATGAATATGGTGCGCATCGTGAATACGGAACATCCCGCCGCCACCCGAGCACTAAACAGGATTTCTACGCATTACTTAAAGACGCAGACCTGTGGCTGGAGAAGTTAACTGACACCGACAAGATTCCTGATGAGGTTCACTACCTGTTAGCTGTAGTGGTCAAAGGTGGTTTGTTTAATAACGGTCAGCCAAAGAAAAAGGGGTAGAACCATGAGTTATCGATATTTCTTCACTATCAAGTTTCTTCCTGCTCAAGCAGACTGCGCTCTCCTTGCCGGGCGATGCATTAAGACTCTGCACGGGTTCATGGCAGTCAATGAAGCTGCGGCAAACAAAGTTGGTATTTGCTTCCCCAAGTGGAATGACAGAAACATCGGGAGTGCAATTGGGTTTGTTTGCCACGATGAAACGGCGCTAACGGGACTTTCTTATCAACCCTACTTCACGCTGATGCGTTCAGAAGGATTGTTCGAGATATCACCGGTAAAAACGGTCCCCGAAGCAGCACCAGAGGTCAGGTTTGTCAGAAACCAAACTATCGACAAGAGCTTTCTTGACTCAAAAAGACGCCGGTTAAGGCGCGCTGAAAAACGCGCAATAGAGGCAGGCAGAGACTTTACCCCCGTCTCTGAAGAAGAAAGAACGTTCTTGCCATTTCACAGCATCCCAATGGGAAGCAAATCATCAGGAAAAGACTTCGTTCTTCAGGTTCAGGTTGAAGATGAGGAGAGGCCAAACGATGGTGGCTACAACATGTATGGCCTCGCCACCAACGTCGATTGGCGAGGAACAGTACCGCTAATCGCGTTATGACCCTTTTCTTTGAGGGCAAATCCCAGTAAAGAAAAATCAGGAGGTTACAAAGGTGTCTCAAAAAAGGGTTTTTCAAGGAAAATCGCCCTAACGCCCGAATAGACGAGGTGTCTGGGTCTATAATTAACGGTGAACCGCCGCATAGGCAGCTAGGAAAGGAGATAGCCATTCGGTTGCGCCGATATTGACGTGAACCGCCGCATAGGCAGCTAGGAATGTTAATCGATCCAAAGTTATGGAAGTAGATGAATTGAACCGCCGAAAAGGCAGAGAAACAATAAGACCACCGCTTTGGTGGTCAGATTGCTGACTAACCCCGCTTTTTCAAGCGGGGTTTTCTTTTGTTAGCGGCCGAAGGCCGCGATCGCGCTATTTTTCCATATTTTTAGGTTCAAGCAGCTTTTAGCCCATAGAGACTAAATTGCGTCACTACCCGGGTTATTTGCCGTGTATTGAGCCCAATTTTGCGAAGATAAGCCTCCAGCAGGGCTATCTTCTTGATGTTTTGCGCTGCTGCCGCCAACCAGCATTGGATTTGTACTTTCAGCAGGCCGCGGAACCTCGCATAGCGATGGCCATGATGTTGTTTGGCATCTGCGAAGCTTCGCTCCACTGTCTCTGCCCGTCGTCGGTACACTTTCTTGCCCCACGCTGTCAGCCTCAGGGCATTGGCATTCTCAACTGATTTCTCGAACAGATGCCGGGTTATCACCCGTTTGTGGTTTTTGCTTCTGGTGCAATCATCGCGCAGCGGACAAGTTTTGCATGTCTGCGGGTTTGAGTGATATTCACGATAAGCTTGTCGGTTGGTGGTTTTATAGACCAGCTCCTGTCCCATAGGGCAGAGATAGCGGTCAGTCTCTTTGTCGTAACTAAAGTGCTTTTTCTTAATGGCATTCTTGGTGCGGTGAGGCCGGCGGTATCCCATCACCGGCAGCATTTGGCGTTGCTCCAGTTCATGACAGATAGTCGCGGTGAAGTAACCTGCATCAAGTCCGGCGGCGATGGGCGAGAGCTTAAAGCGTTCTAATGTGACATCCAGACGGGCGATATACGGTTGGGCGTCATTCACATTGCCAGGCGTGACATGCGTGTCGAGGATGATGCCGTGTTTGCCATCGACGGTGCGGTGGTCAAGGTAGAAGAAGCCCTGTGGCTTTTGATCCCGTGTCATGAACCCGCTTTCTGGGTCGGTGGTGCTGACTTTGGTGTTTCGCTCTATGTGCGTCTCTTTCGGCTTAAGCGGGCGTTTCCCTTCTGCTGCACGGTCAGACTCCACCGCCTCATCCAGTAGCTCGGCATAAGCATTGGCGTTTTGCTTGGCCAGTTCGTTGGTGTACTTACGCTTGTTGGCATTAGCTTTCAGGTGAGTGCTGTCGGTAAATAAGACGCGCCCATCGACCATGCCTTTGTTCATCGCTTGCTCGACGATGCGGATGAAGATGCGCTCGAACACATCGGTATCGTTGAAGCGACGGCGGCGGTTCTGGCTCAAAGTAGACGCATCAATCACCTTTTCAGTGAGTGACATCCGAAGGAACCAACGGTAAGCGACGTTGACCTCGATGTCTTTGACGAGCTGACGTTCACTTTTGACGCCGAATAGAAAGCCAAGAAGCAGGATTTTGAACAGGCGAACGGGGTCTATCGCAGGACGGCCATTGTTGTGGCAGTAAAGATGGGCCACTTCGTCGCGGATGAATTCAAAGTCGATGGCGGCATCTATTTTACGAACGAGATGGTTTTTAGGGACCAACTGTTCGAGTGTCACCATCTCGAGTTCATATTGCTGAGGGCCAGGGTCTTTAAGCATGTCATCCAATCCGTGATTGATTTGCTTACCCCTTATTAGATCAAAGCCCCAGCCAAATGGCTAGGGCTTTGTCAGCAGTCTGACCACCGCTTTGGTGGTTTTGTTGTTTTGGCTTCTTTTTAGTGACATCAAGATGACCGGCTTATGCCCCATTCCTTCTTGGAAAAATCATAGTTCTCGAATATCACTTTGCCAGTGATCCCTACAATTTCTAATCCGAAATACATACACAAATAGAGGATATAGTAAGCATTTTCTCAATACTGTCGGTTGTCTGGTTGCGAGATACTCCGGCTATGCTCGTCGGGCAATTTATTGCCTTTTGGGCGAGATTTTGCTCAAGATAGAGCGGAAAATTGCTTGTTTTCTTTGGGATAGTGGGCAAGCCAAGTAAAAACCAGGCGATATATGAGGTACGATTTTTGCTGTATACCTTGGTGTTTTAATGTTGGATTTGCCAAGGAATGGGAAAGATTGTCAGATTGGATAGCTTATCCAGCGGGGAAGCCATCCGGATTGAAGGAAACATTTTGCGCTTTAGTGATTCAGAGCTGGAAGGAATGTTGCCACCAGGCGCAAGCGGAATATCGCTCAAATCATCCCTAGCGCGTGGTGAACTCGTTGTACTTTCTGATACCCCAGCGGTTCCTCTTTTCACGTCATCAAATGGAAAGTTAGTCGCCAATACCAGCAATCAAATTTCTATCACTGACCAAGCCTTCTCTGAGGTAAATCAACGGTTCTTGTCTAAAAAGACTAGCTTTGGTGCATCTAAACCAACGAAAACCGATGATTTTGTCTCGTTCTCAGAGGCAAATTATTCACCAGAGCCCGTGGTAAAAGAACCGCCACCGAAACCGATACAACCAACAGTCATTTCAGACAATTTTTCAAAGCCAGCCCAAGCCAGCAAAGTCTTCGCCAAATCCTGCACGCGTCCCTATGGTGACACACAGGCATGCGAAGAGACATTGAAAGCCCCTAACTTTGGTGTGATGGCGGCCATGGCACCGGCTCAGGCATTAGACGCCAGTGGGCGATTGCCCCTAACAAAGCTCACTGGCACCACATCACGTATGCCGCTGAACTGGTCACTCGCAGGCGAAATAACCAAAAGCGCAGCCAAACGTGCAAACTTTCTCGTCCTGGCGTTTTGGCCTGCACAACTGGGAGACGGCACTCTCTACATAGACGAAGAGCTTGCACAACTGCCGGAAGCCACCACTCGTGTCCGTTTCCGACTCTATCAAGACGAGCACGGCAACCCGCAGGCGATCGGCATACACACCGGCGAAGGTAGCCCTTACGGCGATACCGTAAAACGAATCACTGCAGAAGCAGTCGAAGACAGATTCGAAGCAAAAGTCGATGAAGAGATCACGCTGACTTGGTACCCAGACAACAGTGACAAGGTGCTCACCGCTGGCACCTCTTTTCCCGATACCAGTGGGTTAGAAATCAGTAACATTCTGGTGCGCCCAATAGAAGATGACGGACAAGAGTTGACTACCCTTGTCTACCCCAACCCAGAAGCCGAACACATTGAACTGATCGTCTCCTTTCCGGCAGACAGCGGCATACCGCCGCTTTACCTAGTGTTTAGCTCACCGAGGAATAAGCCAGGTGGAGTGACTGGAAAAGGTAAAGACGTTAACTGGTCTGATGGATACTGGTTAGGGCAAGATGCTAATTCAGGACAGGGGCAATACATCCCAACGAAAATTGCCGATGCCCTTAGAGGCAAAGAATTCAATCGTTTTTCTGACCTAAAAAGCGCCATCTGGAAAGAGGTCGCTAACAATCCAGATCTATTTGAACAGTTTGATAAAATAAACAAAAAGCAAATTAAAAAAGGTAATGCCCCTTATACCTTGCCCGAACACCATGTAGGAGATCGGGGGCGTTACGAAATCCACCATGTTGAACAGATTCAGCATGGTGGGCCTGTCTATGATATTGATAACTTGAGAATCAACACACCAGAGAACCACATAAGGATTCATTCAAATGAAAAGTAGCTTGTCAGATTATACGGAAAAGGAGTTTCTGGAGTTGTTGTTGAGCACAGAAGATGATGACTTTCCTGATGACGACTTAGATAAGCTGGTTTACTTTTTCAACAAGAGTACAGTGCACCCTAAAGGAAGTGCACTTCTCACCCACCCAACGATGGTTGGCATAGAAGACTCACCAGAAGCTATTGTCACTGAACTCAAGCGTTGGTACTCAGAACATGGGATACCCTGCTTCAAAGACAGCTAAATAAACGACCTCTATCGTGCCAGACCGACTTATTCTGGCACGTTTTTGCCCTTTTCTGTGCTGTCAACTAGGAAGAAATCCTTCTCGGTTGCCTAAATCACCTTTGTCGGGTGGACGACACTTGTTGCCAAGTGCCGTCTCCGACCATTTTGAGCTAGAAATTCAGATAAAAATTGAAAGAAAATTACTTACATCTGCTTTTCAAGAAATCTCGGGCATCTTGGGAAATGTCACCTTATGGTGACTAAAAATGTCATTATATGATCCCTGTATGTATCTAAAATATTGATTATAAACATGGTTGAATGTCACCTTATCGTCCTGGCCACAGCTCTTCTGATTCGCGGCGTAAGCCCGAAACCATTGTATACATACCCAGACAGTCTCATAGGCAAGGCTGACTGGGTATCTTTCCGCACTCCTCTTACCGCTCTCCCCATTCATAAAAAAATGAAGAAAAAGCATTAAGCTTTAGCTTGGGATTTCAGCCAATCATTAAGAAAGTGTGGATTATATATCTTTTATATTCCAGATTTTAATTATTTTACTAACGGTGTTTCAAGTCAGAAACAGGACGGTATTCAACTAAGAACCATCTTCTATTAGTACCCAATTCATCCCGAATTAATCTTTTTTATTTTCTATTTTTTATGCAAGGTGGAATTAATTGAAGAAAATTAATTCGATTGCGCAATAACGAGTAGTGAAACAGATGGAATATAAGTATGCCCAAACGACCTGCATCATCAGGTTGCTGGGTATATTGCGCTTCTGTTCTGTTTTTTTATGTGCCATTTGCGCACCACATAAGATTAAAAACCTATAAACCAAAGGGATGGGTTGGCTATGGACCTTTCTATTCACCGTGTTTCACCGGTTGTTACGTCCGTTGTTATTGGTTCCATGATTTTCTCGAACAGTGCGCTGGCAATACACAACATTGCACTCTTGTCTTCATCTGGAAATACCAATGAAATATCGACAAATTATTTTGATATTTCATCGTTGAAAAATCATGAATTAGAAAGGGCAATTAAAACGGCCTATCCCCAGCAAGAACGGCTATTCGATAAATCGGTTGCCTCCGGTTTCAATAATCCCTCATCCCTCCTTGTTGAACGCTACTTTGAAAATGTTTCTCCGGTTAGTGCCATCCAGATTTACGGCAGTGCGGGATACCAACTTTCCGTAGAGCAGAAAATTAATAACCTTTGGACGCAAATTCCCGCATTGACGGGCGTTGATCTGGCGTCTTTGCCAGAAGGGCAATGGAATACCTTGCCTGTAAACGAAGGCATGGTCACCGGTGCTGTGCGCATCCAGCTTATTGCCCTGAATGCTAACCCGAAAGCTGCCAGCGAAATTCGCTTCCTGAACGAACAAAATGCCGTTCTGACCTCCCATTTGATTAATCCACCTGTTGAACTGGCATTTTCCCAAAACGTCGCGGCGTCTGATAACCAAAAAGCCTTGCTTGGCGCGGCACCCGGAAAGTATCGCGATGCCAAGTATGACAACCAGTT
Source organism: Enterovibrio paralichthyis (assembly GCF_019209835.1). Classification (NCBI taxonomy): domain Bacteria; kingdom Pseudomonadati; phylum Pseudomonadota; class Gammaproteobacteria; order Vibrionales; family Vibrionaceae; genus Enterovibrio; species Enterovibrio paralichthyis. The sequence goes on from NZ_JAHUTS010000003.1 coordinate 184,166, forward strand.
CGATGTTTACCTGCCTTACCGCCCTGAGCAGCTGAAATCTGCGACGCTGAGTTATGACGTGAAAGGCCTGTCGGGCGCGGCCAGTACTATTCGTATGGTCAACGATGAGTTCTCGCAAGGGGGGTTGTTGATTCAGGCGGATCAGGCAGGCTTGGCATCGGTCAGCGAGCCGGTTGATATCGACGCGCTGAAAGCGGGGAAAAACCTGATTCGCTTTACCCCGTTTGCAGATTCGGATTCCCACCTTAAATATCAGGTTGAAAACCTGCGCCTTTCTTTCGAATTGAATGATGCGAACAGCGCAGAGCCTTCTCTGCATGTGTTTGAGCCACAGCCTGATATCCGCTATCAAGGACACGCTTACCTGCGCGGCTTTGTGCAAGGCGAGGGTAATGATTCGGTTACCTTCCAGATTGGCGACAACGTCGTTCAAACCGTCAATGGCAGCTTTGAAACGCTGGTACCCGTGCAAGGTGATTCCGTTCAGGTTGAGGCGGTGCTTGAAAGCGGTAAAACGCTGAGTCAAACACTCACTTTCGCGCCAAAAGAGAACGTCAGTGATCAAGGTGTATTGATCACTGCTGCCGGTGTGAAAGCGATGCAAGGCGACAATGCCTTGCCAGAACGCGGCTATGCCCGACACCTTGCGACCACTGAAAACGACACCCTTGTCGGGGTCAAAGATGCGTCACTGAATGTGCTGAAAACCTCGTTATCAGCAGAGCGCGATATCGAAGTCTTCACACTGGATGAGCGAGATATTCCCGCGCTCAACCAAGGCATGGTGAACGTGACACGCGGTGATGCTGCGGCTTACCGTTTCCTGCCTCATGGCATCAAGTTCAATCAGGAAAACGAACTCACGCTCGGCTACGACAAAAACAAAATCCCTGAAGGCTATTCCGAGAAAGACGTTCACACCTTTTTCTATGACGACGAAACCAACCGCTGGGTGCAGTTGGCGCGCAATGAAGTGGTGACCAAAGATGGCGTGATCGTCTCGAAAACCGATCACTTCACCGACATGATCAACGCCGTTATTCAAACTCCGGATTCTCCGGAAACACAGGCGTTCGGCACTACTCAACTCAAAGACATGAAAGCGGCCAATCCGGGCGCGTCAGTCAACTTGATTCAAGCGCCCAAAGCCAATGCCATGGGTGATGCCCGCACCAGCTACCCCATCGAACTGCCAGGTGGCCGTCAGGGAATGGCGCCACAACTGCAGGTGAGCTACAGCTCATCCGCGGGTAATGGCTGGATGGGCATGGGCTGGAACCTCAGTCTACCAACGGTTTCTCTTGATACCCGCTGGGGTGTGCCGCGCTACGACGGTGCGACAGAAACCGAAACGTATCTGTTTGCCGGTGAGCAACTGGCACCTGTGGCTCACCGAGCCACACCGGTTGCCCGAACCAGTGAGAAACGTTTCTACCCACGTGTGGAAGGCAGCTTTAACCGCATTGTCCGTCATGGTACCAGCCCGACCAATTACTGGTGGGAAGTGACCAACAAGAACGGTACCCGCCATTTCTTCGGCGGTGATGGCGTGAGCATGTTGCCAGCTGCGACATTAGCAACCGCCGACGGCAATATCTCCGATTGGGCGCTGGTGAAAACCATCGACACCTATGGCAACACCGTTACCTACAACTACGAAAAAGTGTTCGATGCCGGTATTGGCAATGGCACAGGTGGAGTGCAGGGTCAGCAGCTTTATATCCAATCCATCAATTACACCGGATTCAACAGCGCGTCGGGTGCCTATACGGTCGACTTTACCCGCGACCGCGATCTCAATGAATCCCGCCGTCAGGACGTGATGATCGATGCGCGTACTGGCTTCAAGCGGGTCACCGCCGATTTGCTCCGCAAGATTGATATCAGCTTCCAGGGGCAGGCTGTTCGCTCCTACGAATTCAACTACACCGAGGGTGTATTCCATAAAACCCTGCTGGCGTCTATCCAACAATTTGACGCCGATGGTCAGCTCTTCAACACCCACTCCCTGAGCTACTACGACGATGTGCGCGATGCCAATGGTAACTATCAACCATTTACCGCCACACAAGCGTGGAGCATGAGTGATGCCTACAGCATGGCAGACAGCCTGGGCACCCGCTCCGTTGAATCAACGACCGTTCAGCAAACCAATGCGGCTACCACCGACACCACCTCATCGCCTACCACGCTCAATGCCGATGGTACGCAGGCATGTTATGTGAATACCGCGCCCACCCTGCTGGCGATGGCTGACATCAATGGTGACGGCCTGATCGATAAACTCAGCGTCGATTCAGATGGCATCAGCTACCGTGCAGCCTCAGTCAGTTCAGATGATTCGGTCAGCTATGGCGCGGCACAGTTGATGGTGTCGGCTCAGGATGCTTTCTACAACACTAACGGCGATTGCAAAGCCTCGCCGGAGATGATTGCCGGCCAGAAAGCACGTTTAGCGGTGACTGACGTTAACGGTGACGGCATTGCCGATCTGGTCTACCTCGACAATATTTTCCTCGGCTCGGGTGATGCGCAAAACGGCTTTGTGTTCACCGACAGCAGCAATGTGGCAAATGCGTTTGCTAATCTCGACAGCGTGCGTGTCTGGAAAGCACCTTTTACGGGCACAGTGAAAGTGGATGCGCCGGTGTCACTGGTCGCAGGCTCAGGTGATTACAGCGGTAGCGACGGCGTTCGCGTCTCGGTTCAGCACCAAAACAGTGAGCTTTGGGCCACACAAATCGCGGCGAATGATTACACCGCCAAATCCCCAACCGCGCTTGATTCGGTTGCCGTCAATGAAGGCGATCTGGTGATGTTCCGCGTTAATTCGCTGGAGGATGGCGCAAACGATCAGGTGATGTGGGATCCGAAGGTCCGCTACACCGACCGCGCCTCTGACGAGTTGGATGCCAACGCATTGCGGCTCAACGTTTATCAATCTTCTTCTGACTTTGTCTCGTCAAACAGCACGCAATTAGTAGTGCCGTTCAGCGGTACAGTGGCGGTGAGCGGCACGCTGACCAAGTCAGCAACGTCCGACAATCTCACCGCAACTGTGGTTAAAACTGCCGCTGACGGCAGTGAGTCTGTGGTATGGCAGCAAAGCTATGCGGCGGGTGACGGTTTGACGGCCAGCACCATTGCGGTAGGCAATATCACTGTCTCAGCGAACGACAACCTGCGTCTGGTGATCAGCAGTGACACCAACGTGGATTGGGCAGGGCTGTCGGGTGAGCTGAACGTCAATTATGTCTCAGCCAATGATGACGACATCACTGCGGACATGCTCTATCTCAGCGACGGCACGCCACGCTTTGAGTACACCTTAAACCCTGAAATGGGGCTGTATGGTTATGCGGTTCAAAGCAGTGTGGTGGCTAATGAAAGTGGCACAGTCACGCTCCAACCTAACCTGCCAGCCGGTCTGCCTGCTTCCGGAATCGTGACTTTTACCGCCAAAGGCAGTAACCAGACGCTGGTCAAAGAAACGCTGGATCTTTCCACCGGTAATGCCTTTAACACGGTGGCACTGGATGTGACGGCCGGTGAACCTGTCTACTTTGAATACCACCTTCCGCAGGATATTGACCAAACAGTAGTGAGCGCCTGGACACCCAATGTTTCTGTCGTGGAGCTAGGCGTAGATGCAACTGCAGGTCTGCATATCAACAGTGATGATGCCAACAAGCAGCTCTACCGTCAGTGGGGTAACTTCCTCTACGACAGCTCTCAATCCTTGCCGGGCGAGCCGATTGATGCGTCGGCACTGAAACCGGCAGCAAACAACACGCTGGCGAATTCAGGCTTTACGCCGGTGGCGGATGTGGATTCCTCTCTGCCAATCGCTTCAGCAGATGGTTCAACCCAAACCTCATCGGGGGATATCGATGCACTGAATGCGCAGCTGGCTAATGCTGCCATGTCTGCACAAAGCAGTGATACCCAGCTTGCGAATCAGGATCTCTCTCCGGAAGCCACGGTTGAGCGTTTGGCTGCCACCGCGGCGGCGGATTCCTTTGCCGGCAATGGTGCAAGTTCGCTGAGCGGCACCGTGACAGACGGCAGCGGTAATCACTTTGGTGTCAGCTTCGGTATTTTCGACGGGAACCTCACCTGTAAATCCATGACCATCGGCTTCCAGCGTGGCTCAAGTAAATCAGAGAGTGATGGCATTCTGGCTATGTCGGACATCGATGGCGATGGCCTTGCAGATAAAGTGCTGATCAGCGGCGGCGTTATCGGTTACCAGAAAAACCTGTCAGGGCCGGGTGAAGGGGAAAGCTTTGCCTCGTTCCAGGCCTTTACCGGGTCGGCTGACGCTTTCTATCACGACAGAGGAAAGAATAAGAACTCTGGATTCCAAGCGGTTATCGGAGCGTGTAGCTTCAGTGGCGATCTGGGGATCACCAGTGGTGGCGGCACTACCGTCAACGACATTTACTTCAGTGATGTGAATGGCGATGGCCTGACGGATATCGTGGCGAATGGCCGTGTGCTTTATAACCAGCGCACAAACGCCACGGTACCGCACTTTGTCTTGTCGAGTGCAAACACACCCAACCCCATCAATGAATCTGGCACTCTGGTCACTGACGGTTGGTTTGAGACCGACCCGAATGAACTGGCGAACTTTGAAGCGGAAAACCCACTGCACGATACGGTGCGCACGTGGAAAGCCCCTTATAACGGTGTGGTTAGCATCAATGCGCCGGTCAGTCTGGTGGAGGATACCAGTGCAGACCGTCAGGCTTATACCCAGGCCGATGGTGTGCGTGTTGCCATTCAGCACGCAGCTTCAGAGCTTTGGGCGACCACGATTGATGCCGACGACTACGGCGTGAAAACACCGACGGGTGTCAACGCGGTGAACGTCAACAAAGGCGACCGCCTCTACTTCCGTGTCCAGTCGATTTTCGACGGTAATTACGATGAAGTTGCCTGGGCACCGGTTATTACCTACACCGATAGAGCAGCAGAAACCGATGCTAACGGGCTTCCCGTATACAGCGCTTCGATCGCAGATGATTACGTGCTGGCGGGTGGTGAGCTGGGCATGCCAATTGATGGCACAGTGCAAATCAGTGGCGTGTTGACCAAACCGCAAACCAGCGACAATGTCACCGCCAAAGTGGTTAAGGTCACCTTCGATGGTACCAATACAACTGAGACAGCCGTGTGGCAGACCAATTATGGTTTGGCTGCGGCGCAGCAGAGTATTGGCTTAACCCTGGATGTCAGCGCCGGTGACACTTACCGATTTGAAATCGATGCTGATACCAACGTGGATTGGGCTGCGTTTGATTGGCAGCCAGTCGCGACGTACACCGCCGCTGACGACCCCACCACCAATGACCAAATCCAGGATGGCTCTGCCGTTCTGGCATTTAAGACTGTCGCTTCACTCAACATCTTTAACGAAACAAGCCGGGTTACGCAGCGCTGGATTGCCGATGCAGATGGCACAGTGCTGATCACGCCGATGATCACTGCACCTTTGGGCACAGAATCCGGCACTGTCACCTTTACGGTGAAAAAAGAGAATACGCTCCTGGCGAAACAGACGTTTGAGGTGATAAACGGCAACTTGAGCGCTGCACCCGCAGACATTTCACTCGATGTGCTGATGGGGGATGTCCTGTTTATCGAATACCACACCGACACCCCGGCGATTGCCGATTTGCTCGCACTGGATGCAGGCGTGGAAATTGAAGATCAGGGCGTTGTCACGGCGTGGAATGCCGGCATTTACACCTACTCCTACACCTTCATTTTCGGGCCTGAGTACCGTGGTTGGGGGCAGTTCGTTTACAACGGTAATGGTGCCCGCGCAGAGCAGCCAATCATCGAGTCTGAGCTTAAGCTGGATGATGCGCTGACAGACGCGCTCAATTCGCCGCCAGATCTGACTAATATTGACCAGAACAATCTGGCTGAAAACGCTTACGATCCAACCAACAGCATTTTCATCATGATGCTGCCTATCGCGCAGGTTGATGCCTGGCGCGGCTACGACGAACTTTCGTTGCTTAACGCCACCAATATGTCGAGCTCGCGTTTTGGTGAAGATGAATACGCACCTTCCACCGCTATTCCAGCAGGCTCTGATGGCAGTCAGGCTATCCGCGCAATTAACAAGCTGACGGAAGTGTCCTTTAGTGGGTACTCCATTGGCGGCGGTGTACCGCTGGGCGGTTTTGGTGCCAGTGGCAGCTACAGCGAAACCGATCAGGATATCCGTATCCTGACGGATTTCAGCGACATGAACGGCGACCGCTATCCGGATATCGTCGGCCAATCGCAAGTGCAGTACACCGACATGCTGGGTGCGCTGGAATCCGGCACCAAAAATAACGGCCTGGGTCATCCAAGTACGTCCCAGTCGGAAAACAAGGGTGTCACACTCGGCGGTAACTTCAGCTTTGGTAGCAGTGGCGCGGCAAACAACCAAACCACCAAGACCTTCAAAGAAGCGTTTGTGGAAGCCAACACAACCATGCCGGGCGCAGGCATTTCCGGTACCAGCGGAAAAACCCAAGACCATGCCAATGTGAGTTGGCGTGATATTAACGCCGATGGTTTGCCTGACCGCGTTTACGACAACGGTACCGCGCAAATCAACTTGGGCTACACATTTGCTGACCCCGAAAACTGGGGATTCGCCCAGGTCAAAGAAGGGGAAAGTGAAGCCCAGGGCGGCGGTTTGGGTATCAATATCGGCGCGACCAGTATCAAGGTCGGTATCAGTAAAAACGCCAATGAAACCCACCAACTGCACACGCTTTACGACGTCAACGGCGATGGCTTGCTGGATGAGGTCAAATTCACAGGTTCAGACATCCAAGTCCGCATCAACAAAGGCGGCAGTTTCGCGGGCTGGACAAACTGGACCGGCGCGAATGAAATTCAGGTCAGCAGCAGTGAGTCCACGTCAATCAACGGCTCGTTCACTGTCTGTATCCCTCTGGTGCCACCGTTTATTGTGATGAAAATCTGTATGAATGCGGGCGCGTTCGCATCAGATGGTGAATCGCAGGAAAACTACTCGCTTAACGACGTTAACGGCGACGGCTACCCAGACGTAATGCAATCCACCGCAGAAACCGATCTGCGCGTGAAGAAGAGCACCATTGGCCGCACCAACCTGCTGAAATCGGTTCAGCGTCCGTTGGGGGCGAGCTTCACTGTCGATTATCACCGTGAAGGTAACACCTTCGATATGCCGCAAAACCGCTGGGTGCTGAGCAATGTGGTTACCCACGATGGCTTTGCCGGCGACGGTGCGGATACCATGAAACAGCGCTTCGTGTATTCGAACGGTTATCACGACCGTCGTGAGCGTGATTTCTATGGCTTTGCCAACGTCACCACGCTGGAACTGGATACCACCAACGGTGATGCTATCTACCGTTATGTGTCGACGGACTACATCAACGACAACTACTACGAAAAAGGGCTGGCACGCTACAGCGTGATGAAAGACGGCAGCGGTAACACCTACACCGAGACCGTGAACAGCTACCAGACCGAAGACATATTCAGTGGCGCGGTTCTGGATGCGGCAGGCAAAGAGAACGACTTTACGTCTGCCTTCCCGCAACTGGTGACCACGCAAACCTTCTTCTATGAAGGGACTGACACTGCTGAGAAACAAACCCGCATCGACTACCAGTACGATGACTACGGCAACGTGGTGGTGCAAACCGATCACGGTGATGTCGGGACATCTGACGACTGGACAGCCACAGTGGTTTACCACGAGATGGTCAGTGACTGGATTGTGTCTGCGCCGAGATCGATTGTGCTGCGCGATGCGGCAGGCAATGTGCTTCGTCAGCGTGAAGCCGATATCAATGCGCAGGGCAGTGTGGAGCAGGTGCGGGTTTACGCCGATGCGACCACTGCGCTGACGACCGATATCACTTACGACATCTACGGTAACCTTGAAACTGTCACCCTCCCTGAAAACTACAAAGGTGAGCGCTATGTCCTGAGCTACGTGATGGACGATGCGGTGCAAACCTATGTGGCAAGCGTGAGCGACAGCTTCGGATATACCTCATCCAGCACCTACGACTATCGCTTTGGTGCGGCACTGAGCAACACCGACACTAATGCCCAGCAAATCCATTTCACCCTTGATGCCAAAGGCCGCATCGAGACCGTCGCTGCCCCGTATGAGATTGAAAACGGTGTAACGACCATTGATTTTGCCTACTTCCCGGATGCCACAGTGCCGTATGCGACCACTGCGCATTTCGATGAAGGCAAGTCTGACACCATCGATACCGTGACCTTCGTCGATGGTCTGATGCGTGTTATCCAGACCAAAAAAGACATAGAAATCGACAATGGGCAGACCGGACAGGGTACGCCGATGATGGTGGCGTCCGGCCGCGTGCATTTCGACGCCTTTGGCCGAGACATTGCACAGTGGTATCCGGTTGAAGAAGCGGTTGGTACACCTGGCACCTTCAATAGCCTGTACGACTCGGTTAACCCAACCCGTAAGTCCTATGATGTGTTGAGCCGTGTGTTGGTCACCACGTTGCCGGATGGCAACACCCTGACCAATGCCTATGGCTTTGGCAGTGACCGCAGCGGTGTGATGCAGTTTGAGCACCAAAGCATTGATGCCAACGGCAACGAGTCTGAAACCTACAAAGATGTGCGTGGACGTATCACGACGGTTGCACAGCACAACCCGATTGGTGGACACGCCAACATTCTCACCAGCTACCAATACAGCGCGGTGAACGAATTGCTGAGCGTGACGGACGATCTTAACAATGTCACTAGCGTGATTTATGACTTAGCAGGCCGCCGCACTCACATCGACAGCCCTGATATGGGTTTGACCGAAAGCGTGTACGACAACGCCAGCAATGTGGTGCAAAAAATCACAGCCAATCTAAGCGCACAGGGCATGGCGATTAACTACGCCTACGACTTTGAGCGTCTTGCAGGCATCACTTATCCCATCAATGCGGTCAACAACGTCAACTACTACTATGGTGAGCCGGGAGCTGCCGATAACACGGCGGGTCGTTTGTCCCGTGTGAGTGATGCTTCGGGCACCGAGTACTATAAGTACGGTGCACTGGGGGAAACCATCAACACTAAGCGTACTGTCACCACGCTGACGGGCAGCGCGCCGAAGACCTACCAGACTAGCTACCGATACGACAGCTGGAACCGTCTGCGTGAGCTGACGTATCCGGATGGCGAGGTGTTGGTCCACGAGTACGACAGTGGCGGTAGCCTGAACGCCATGAGCAGCACCAAAGGTGAATACACCTACGCGCCGCTCAAAGCGCTGACGTATGACAAGTTTGGTCAACGTGTCTACATGCAGTTCGGCAATGACACCGTCATGACGTACAGCTATGAAGCGGAACGTCGCCGACTGGATGCGTTGACTGCGACCAACAGCAACCGCACCTTCCAGGACAACAGCTACGTCTACGGAGCGATGAGCAATGTTCTGAGCATGACGAATGTGGCATCAGTGCCTGTAGACAGCAATTTGTTTGGCGGTGAAACAAGCCAAACCTTTGGTTATGACAACCTCTATCAACTCGTCAGTGCAAGTGGTGACTGGACATCCCGTCAGGGTCATCAGGAACGTTACAGCCTCTCGATGAGCTATGACAGCATCCATAACATCACGGCGAAGAACCAGCTGCATGAACGCTTGCCGCTCGATGGCTCAGGATGGAATGACCTTCAAGGTACCAGCTACAACTGGCAATACGACTACGCGGGATCTGCACAGCCTCATGCCGCCAGTAATATTGGTAACCGCACCTTCAGCTATGACGCCAACGGTAACCAGACAGGCTGGACAAACGATGACAACGGTACGCGCCGTGACATCGTGTGGGATGAAGAAAACCGTATCCGCACCGTGACCGATAATGGCCACACCAGCACCTATATCTATGATGCTGGTGGAGAACGGGTGATCAAATCCACCAGTCAGGGTGAAACGCGCTACATCAATGCGTATCTGGTGGTACGTGCAGGCAAAGTGGCCACCAAGCACTACTACGCCGGTAGCCAGCGCATTCACACCCGAGTGATGGAAAACGAAAGTTCCACCTTGGTAACGGGTACTGACAGTACGTCCACTACCTCGACAGAAACGAGCACCACGGAGACCACTACAGACACCTCAACGGATGGCACAACAACCGACACCACAACGGAAGCACTGCCACAGGAAGTGTTGGATGCGCAGGCGGCGGCAGAAGCGGCACAAGCGGCTTATGACCAATCACTGCAAGCGTTCAAAGATGCCCATGGCCGCGATAAGAAAGCAGCACACAATGCGCTGAAAGTCGCCCAAAGCAATCTGGAAGCTGCAGAAGCCGCGCTTTATCAGGCAATGGTCGATGCGGGACTTGATCCGGGTGGTAACGGCGGTGGTTCAGGTGGCGGCTCCGGCGGTGGCGGTAATGGCTCCATCAATTTTGAAGCCAAACAGTTCTACTACCATGGCGATCACCTTGGCAGCTCCAGCTACATCACGGACATCGATGGTGAAGTGTACGAGCACCTTGAGTACTTCCCATTCGGTGAAACCTGGGTTCACGAGAAGAGCAATACCCAGCTAACGCCATACTACTTCACGGGTAAAGAGCTGGATGAGACGACAGGGCTGTACTACTTCGGTGCGCGTTATTACGACCCAAGGACGAGTGTGTGGCAGAGTCCTGATCCGATACTTGGGGAGTACTTGGGATCAAACGTCGAAGAATTGACCAATGGCGGAATGTTTAATCCCGGAAATATTAATGCTTACTCTTACAGCTTCAACAGCCCGGTAGTTCTGAGCGACCCTGACGGCAACTGTGCAGGTGTGGGGACACTTGTGGGTGGTGTTGTTGGAGGAATCATAGGTGCAGGTGTTGCCTGGTGGGCTGGTGGTAGTGTAACCGCTGGCGCGGCTGGCGGTGCTGCTAGTGGGGCTATTGCAGGAACAACCTGTGGTGCTAGCTTGGGCCTTCAAGCAACAGCCGCTGTGGGTTCCAGCATTGTTGGAGGAACGGTCACCCGGACCATTGAAGGTGAAGAAACGACAGCTGAAGATGTGATCGTTGATGGTGTCGTTGGAGCTGTAACATTTGGTGCAATTAAGGGTGGTTCTGGGGTTGTGAGTGGCTTACGCTCAGGATTGAAACTACCGCAAGGCTTAACACAAGAAGCCTACGATGCTATGTCCAGCACAATCAGGCAGCAGGTAGGGAATCTTAGCGACGACATTGCGGTTCATGGCAGTCGAGCAGCAGGTACAGCATCCGCAGCATCGGATATTGATATTGCAATAAGAGTCTCTCCTGAACGATTTAATGAGCTTCTCGCACAGAGTTTCGGATCTCCTAACGCGGGTTCTGCGAAAATGCGGACAATGCTACATGCGATGGAAACTGGTAAAATTCAAGCAGGTGAAGCTGGAATGCGAGGGCTTCGAAGAACGTTAGCTGAGCAGTTAGGAATGCCAGTGGATATTTCAATTATTCGTATTGGTGGTGCTTTTGATAATGGACCATATATACCAATAAATTAGGTGAACGTAAGTATGGAAGAGTTTTACACTAAGATTTTTGTTGATGCGAAAATAGAACTTACTGACTTAATAGAACATGTTCGCGAGGTCGTAGGCGGTATCTTATCGATTGATACCGTCTTGACGAACTCTCTCGAATTGGATGTTAAACGGAATGATCTAGGGCTTTCCTCTTCATATAGCGGTGATGAATTCTTAACCTATAGGTATACGGTAGAAGTCGTTAGTGTTATTGATATCGAGCTTGGCGAGTATCTTGAAGAAGTAAGCAAAATCATGATTTCCCTCAGTGAGTTAGGGTTCAGTGTCGTCGCAGCATGCGATTGGGAAGAACAATTGCCTGGTAGAGGAAGACTCTGTTCGTATTCTCATTCCTAAATCAATAACTGGGACAGACACTCTAAGAAGAAGAGTGTCTTTATCCTCTTTGTTAAACGTCTAACCAAAAGAAAACGTTGGATGTTTTGCGCTCAATCATCAAATTGTCCGAAGAAATCGAAGCGTCATTTGAGTTTCAAGCAGCACAAGCATCAGGGAATGGCCTGATAACAAGAAAATATAAATAAATGAGTAGATTAGCTATCGGGTAAACGGACGCCTGATGCTCTTCTACGCTTAAGAAAAGGCAAGGCAGCCTTAATCGAGGTTTCAGTACCGACAATGTTACCAGCTTCGATGTTCGATGTGGTTTTCAACCAAAGGAGTAGTTCAACGCCAAGGCGTTTGAGCAATGGCGGTAGCGTATTCAAAAAGTGTCTGACCCGATAGTACGCCTTGCGGCAGATATAGAAATAACAATAGTTAGGGAAATTATGAAAGCTCAGCTCCAAGTACTAATTACTGAAGAAATGCAAGATGTTGAATATCGCTGGGGTAAATGGGCTGATGAAGGTTTCGAGTTCCCTAACATTGTAGAGAATTTTATAAGGTCATGGGGTACTTCGGTAGATCATGGTGATAGCGTTACAGACAATGAGATTATCTCAGTTGGCCTAATCTGTATTGAACGGAAGATCCCTCTTCCGCCCAAACTAAAAAAGATATTGGAGAAAGCAATAAGTCGAGAACTATCACCAGAGAACCTGTCATGTTGGAAAAATAAAATCCAAAGAGAGGAAGCTTTAAAGTTACTTTTATTGGAGTTTGGAGGGGTATTTAAAAAGAAAGGCCTTATTAGTTTCTTATTTGATAGCCAACTTGAATACTCAAATACCAAACAAGCTAGAGAAAAACTTCTTAAGGCAGTTGAGAGGATGAATGAAAGTTCAGTTCCAATTAGCTATGAAAAAGCAGGTTTTCCTCCAATCGTGTCTACGTTGAACCGACTTTTGGCTTCTGGAGTCAGTGAAGAAGATACAAATTTATTTGTTGAATCACGCAAGCAAAGGTTGATGATTTTATCAGCATATCTTAGCTTGAATTTGAAACTGTCATCTGAGGAGTTAAAGGACTTGTTTGATGCGGTGGAGAATAGTTGGAAATAGTTATTTCATCTGATTCTGGAATGTTTCGGGGGTGTACACTTCGCATTGGGACCTCAGTAGAAGGTGATCAGTGACCAAACTTTCAGAAAAGGAACTCGTTCTAGTTCGAGATGAGATACTAAAGAGGGCGGGTCTTCCTGCCCTCATAGACGCAGGCTTCAGACCATCTCCGTTTTCCCATGCTTGGTATGGAAGTGACAACATGGGGGGCTGCTCTTATGAGCTTTGTCGGGTTTCTGACGTTGGTTACTTAGAAATAGTCAATATCTATATCGCTTCAGGAGACAAACGTATTCAGGTTTATTTGAATATTTTTAAACCTGAACCAGCTATTGATGATGTTGGGCAACTGGATGGTATGGATGGCATAGCCTATTTGGTCCAACCAAACCTAAAAACTAGGTTGTGTATCTCGACAAGCAATGAAGGATTTTTTAAAGGAGGACAAAAGTTCCAGCTTAATACAGGTGGGATTTTTAAGAGTTTAGAGAGTGAAAAGGAGAAACTTGCAGAAAGTCTTAAATCCGAGTTCTCTGGAATCAAAAAATACATAGAGCGTTGGTTGTTAGCTAATGGTGAGCCGGCCTCTACAGATTGGAATGGAAACCAAGTCTAAAAGAATTCTTTTAATAAGAAGAGGAGTGTCTGTCCCCTTATGTTATCAATTTGAAAGCCTAGTTCAGCAAAAGGGTAAACGAAACTGAATAAAAGAAAAGGATTAAGATTTGAGCCGGATGAAAAGTTACTCTGACGAAGAAGTGAAAAAGCTAGAGGAGGAAGTAGGTGGCGTGCTGAGCGATTCTTACAAACGCTTCCTTCTATCTTTTGATGGGACACTTCCCCAAAAACGATTTTTCGTAGTAGGTAATGGCGATTCGAGTCGAATACACCATTTTTTTGGATTTGAGTGTGATGATGACGGCCAACGTTACCAAAAATTTGTCGGCGAAAGATATTCTGTGGAGACTCTGAAGTTACTACCAATTGCAGACGATCCGTTCGGAAATTATATTTGTTTAGATATATCAGCGAGCAAGGATGGAAACGGAGCGATTTTCTTTGTGGAACATGAATCTCTTAATGCAGAATATATTAATAAAATACACCTGAGCGGGGACTTTGACAGTTTCATTGATGCGCTAATGTCGTCAGATGAAAATGATGAGTATATAAAGAGTGCTGCCCCTGAAACATGGGGTGATTTCGATACACAGTTAGAAGAAATGAAACGTTTACGCCAGTTGGAAATAAGTGAAAAGAAATAACGAAAATAATAGGGATTTTAAAGTGTATGTCCCCTTATATTTATCATTCATTTTCTATGGTCATGTTCTCCCAGCGCATACTGATGAGTATCAAAATGACAGTAGATAAAAGTGTATTGATTGATGAAATTTGTGATGCCGTATTGGTTCACCGAGAGTACACCCGTAGGCTTACCACCCTGTTGAATCAAGAGGATAGTGAACTAAAGAGTTTAGCTGCATTACCCATAGATAAGTTTGAATCTATTTACTCGACTCGGTTTCATATTCAAAGAGATGTGATGAAAAACAGTGACATTTCTTACTTAGATGCATTTCGCACAATTCTCGAACAAGCATTGGCAGTAAAGGACACTGTTAAAGAAGTGAATGTTTTACAGGTTAAAGATAAAGAAGGGGTAGGATTTTTTATTTTTGTTTCCGATTCTAATTTGATGCTGGGTGTTCTGCCTACTTTGTAGATGACTGCAAAAAATAACAGGGACAGACGTTCTAAGAAGAAGAGTGTCTTTTCCCTTTGCTAAGGTCCACATGACTTCTTCAATGAAAATCCCGCGAATGGACAAGTAGCTGATCCAGAGTATGGGTCATATCTATCAAACGTCCTGCAATGATATGCACCACATCGCCATCCCGCTCCAAAATCCCTTTCACTTTTAAAATCTTGGCTGAGACAAACGGCGTGTTTTGCGCCCGTGCGGTTGCCAGCCAGACGACTACGTTGATGTTTCCTGTCTGATCTTCCAAGGTGACAAAGGTTACGCCACTGGCGGTGCCGGGGCGTTGACGGCCGGTAACAACACCGACGACAGTGACCGCAGTGCCAGTTTTGATGGTGTTCAGTTCGTTTGCCAAACGATGGCGTCCCAGGCTGCCTGTTTCATCTAACAAGGCAATGGGATGCTTTCCGAGTGTGATACCGGTCGCGGCATAATCCTCAATCAAATCTTCTACCGCAGAGGGGGCGGAAATCGCTTTGGCGTCTGAACTCTCCGGCAGGCTCTGGGCAAACAACGGCAGGCTATGACTGTCGTCCATCATTTGCCAGCGGGCAGCGAAACGGTTGTCTGCCAGCACCTTTGTCGCATTGGCACTGGCGAGCGCTTCCATGTCGCCGCGGCTCAGTCCGCATTGGCGCAGGGTATTGAGATGGGAAAAACCTTCCCGTGGACGGCGCGATAGCATCAGCTTTGCTCCCTGCTCTGACAGGCCTTTTACCAGACGCAATCCCAGTTGCAATGCTGGCTTTCCGCTGAGCACAATCTGGCGGTGATCCCAATCGCTGTGGTTGACGCAGATGGGCAGAATGCGCACACCGTGGCGGGATGCATCTTGCAGCAACTGGGATGGGCTGTAAAACCCCATCGGCTGGCTGTTGAGCAGGGCGCAGTAAAACGCGACCGGATAGTAATGCTTGAGCCATGCAGAGGTGTAAGCCAGTACTGCAAACGATGCACTGTGGGATTCTGGAAACCCGTATTCGCCAAAGCCCTGGATCTGGCGGAAAATCTGCTCTGCAAAGGCAATGTCATAGCCGCGCTCTTGCATGCCGTTGATGAGTTTTTCCCGAAACGGTGCCAGTTTACCGTTGCGTTTCCAGGCTGCCATGGCGCGGCGGAGTTGATCGGCTTCCCCACCGGTAAAACCGGCAGCCACCATAGCCAGCTGGATCACCTGTTCCTGAAATATCGGTACGCCCAGGGTGCGTGAAAGCACAGATTCTACCTCCTTTGATGGATAGGATACCTGCTCTTCCCCCCAACGGCGTTTGAGGTACGGGTGCACCATATCTCCCTGAATGGGGCCAGGGCGCACAATGGCAATCTGGATCACCAGATCGTAATAACTCGCCGGACGCAGGCGTGGCAACATGCTCATCTGGGCGCGGGATTCCACCTGAAATACACCGACAGAGTCGCCTTTCTGAAGTTGACCATAGATAACCGGATCGTCACCCATGGCGGTGATGTCCGCAATCGACAGCGGGCGCTGGTGCTGTTCGCGGATAATGGCAAACGCCTTGCGTATTGCGCTCAGCATGCCAAGGGCGAGGATGTCGACTTTAAGCAAACCGAGAGATTCCAGATCGTCTTTATCCCATTGGATCACGCTGCGCTCTGCCATGGCGGCATTTTCCACCGGCACCAGTTCGTAAAGTGGCCCTGCGGAAATAATGAATCCACCCACATGCTGGCTGAGGTGGCGTGGAAAGCCTCGGATTTCCTCTACCAACTCCAGTAACCAACGCCCGAGGTGGGAGTCGATATCCAGCCCGAGCGCTTTCAGTTGTTCGCCTTTATCCAGCCCTTTATCGCGGTGATTGAGGTTTTTGATGTAGAAATCGAGCTGGGATTCCTTGATGCCAAGCGCCTTACCGACGTCACGGAACGCGCTTTTAAAGCGGTAGGTGATAACGGTAGCGGCAATCGCTGCACGTTGGCGGCCATATTTTTGGTAAATGTATCGGAACACTTCTTCGCGCCGTTCGTGCTCGAAGTCCACATCAATATCCGGCGGCTCATCCCGCTCTTTGGAGATAAAGCGCTCGAACAGCACATTGATTTTTTCCGGATTGACGGCGGTGATCTCAAGGCAATAACAGACAACGGAGTTCGCCGCTGAGCCTCGCCCCTGATAGAGAATCCCCTGCGATTTGGCGAACTGCACGATGTCATAGATGGTGAGGAAAAAGTATTCGTATTTTTGCTCAGCGATCAGTACCAACTCTTTTTCAATGGTGGCACGGATAGAAGGCTGAATGCCGTCAGGGAAACGCCGTTTGATGCCTTCTTCTACCAAGTGGCGAAGATAACCGCTGGCGGTGAAACCGTCCGGTACCAACTCTGCGGGGTATTCGTAACGCAACTCACTCAGGCAAAACGTGCAGCGTTCGGCAATGCGTTGGGTCTCTGCCAGCCACTCAGCAGGGTAGAGCTTTTCCAGTTTATCGAGCGGTTTTAAGGTCTGCTCGCCGTTGCGTGGCAGCTCAAGCCCACATTCTTGCAGTGGTTTGCCGAGCCGGATAGCGGTGACTACATCCAGCAAGGGCTGGCGCCGGGTGTGGTGCATCAGCACATCATTGCTGCACACCACGGGAAGGTTGTGGATTTCTGCCAGGGTGTCGATATGTTCAAGATAGGCAGCCTCGTTGGGTAGCAGCAGGCGTTCTGCGGTTATCCAGAGCCGCCCTTCAAAGGTGGATTTGAGCCAGTGGGGGAAAGCGTCATTCACCGGTTTATCACTTTGTGGGAGTGACGGCAGCCAGAGGCAAAGGCAACGGGAGATATGGCTGAAATCATCGCTGAATACCTGATAGTGGCCTTTTTCGCTGCGCATTCTGGCTTGGGTAATCAGCCGTGACAACTCGCCATAGGCAGCGCGATCCGGACACAAGAGCACCAGCTTTTCACCTTGAAAGGTAATTTCTGAGCCAATGATCAGCTTCAGGCCAAGCTGTTGGTCGCGGTTTGCAGTGTACGCGCGCACGACGCCTGCTAATGAGCACTCATCGGTAATGGCAAGCGCCTGATATCCCAGGGAGGCGGCGCGTACGACCAGCTCTTCCGGGTGGGAAGCGCCGGTCAAGAAACTGTAATTGGTTTTGCAGTGCAGTTCGGCAAACCAAAGGGAAGAGGTTGTCATGGTCTGTTCCCCCTAAATCAACAAAACAGGCCGTGTTCGAACCATTCGCCGGTGGCGGTACGGAACACCCAGCAGAGTTGGCCCCGTTTGTTGCGGGCGACAAAGTAGTCACGCTGGACGGGGGATTTATCCCACCAGCCACCGCTGATACGCTCCGGCGGGGTCAGCAACTCCGGCCGGAAAAACAGCGGGCGCGGCGCAGTATGCAAAACCGCAGGGCGCGCGGGCAGATGCGTCGGGAGCGTTTGCTGACAAGGTTCAAACGGCAACTGGCGACGAAAGGCACGCTCCGGCCTGTGATCATTTTGCAGCGTCAGGCTGTATACCCCTTCTTTTCCCGCTTTGGCCTGCATCAGGCTGACCAGCTCCTCCGGGGTTAACTGCCCCCGCTTTCCTGCGAACAAATCCTGCGTTGGCGACTGACGGGGCAGCAGGATGTTGGCGTCAAGGCGAAGGTGGGTGACCGGGGCATCCAGTTTGAGTTTTTCAAGATGCAATTGCAGCAGCGACATCCAGCGGCTGGCGGCAGATTCCGGAGCCGCAGCGCTGATTTCCAACACCTTGTCTTCCTGCTCGCGCTGGGTCAGTACGACCACAATGCTGGGGGTGACCGCTTCGCGAACATGCAGAAACTTTTCCATTTCCTTGAGCATACGCTGCAGCGGGAAACAGAGGGTCTGGCTGTTGGCGATCTCATGCATTAACTCCAGCGACTGATGAAAATGCTCTGGGGGTCTGAAGCTGGTTTGTTGCGCGGTAATGCTTTCGGTCAGCCCGCGCAGGTGCGCTGTCAGTGGCTTGCCGAAACGCTGGCCGAGCGAATCTAGCGGCAGCGAAAATAACTGACTGGCCTGACGGATCCCCATGCGTTCCAGTTGCAAAACCTGCTTTGGCGTTAATCCCAGCCCGTGAACGCCTAATGCCGAAAGCGCTTCTTTTGTGGTTTCCGCGGTCAGGAAACCGCGATCGGCACCGGCGCGTGCAAGTTGCCTGGCGGCTTCCGGAAATGGGCTCAACGCAAAATGGTAATCGACAGACTCCGCCGCCAATACGGGCAACAGGTGATGCCAGTAGTTATCGAGAGAGCCATAAAGTTTGAGCATAGGGCTGACTTTGATCAGCAGGCCATCAGGCGGGTAGGGGAAAATATCGGCACTGACCTGATACAGAAGCGTCGCCAGTTGATGCAGACGTGCTGTTTCGGCCTGTTCGTCATAATCTGCCACCTGAAGCCCATGACACAAAGCACTGGCGGTGCCGAGATCATTACCTGTCTGAATACCAAATTCCCGAGCTTGCGTATTGGCCTGACAGACCTGGCCGGAGGCGTGGGAAAGTACCACCAGCGGCGTTTTCACCGCATTATCGCGGACGAGTGTATCCAGCAGCAGCGCCGGAAAATGAAGATAGAGCCACAGCATCATCGGAACAGTGGCACCACATTCGAAGGTGTTAAGTCTGGCCGCGCTGGATCAGAAGATGCTGCGGCGAGGTGTGCAATATCACTGCCACTGACTCTGCTTTTGAGGGTAAACGCAGGTGCCACGGAAGCCAAAGGCACGGTAAAGGGCAACACAGGCAATCCGCGACGCTTGACTACATTCACAGCAATGCCTTCGTCGGTTGGGGTCAGCGATAAACGACAACTTACAGGCAGTCCCTGTACGCTTTTTTGATGGGTCAGCATAAACAGCAGGCAGTCGTTTTCAGTGGCGGCGAGTTGAAGCCTTCTGGCCTGGGTGACTGACAGGGCATCTCCCCACAACACGGCGGTGCGGCAACAGCCGCTTTTCATGGCCTGTTCAACACACCAGAGGCTTGAGGAAGCCGGGGTATCCAGCACGATCACCTTTTCCAGATCCAGCCCGGCCTGACACAGTGCCAATGGGTTTAGATCTCCCGGCGGTGCGGCAAAGACGGTGAGCTCACTCTCTTTCAGCCCGCGGGCAACGGCAGGCAGGATAAGGCGCAATTCGCCAATGCCGAAACAAGGCAATTGCAGCTCGACCACGCCGGATTCCGGCCAGCCACCGTCGAGTTTTTCGTCCAGCACAGCGTGTCCGCTGGGGCGGCTATGAGTGCGGGGCTGGTAGAGACGGTTGGCCGTCCAGATCCCGGAATGTAGAGCGAGCAGGTTATCTAGCATAAGAAATAATACTGTATAAATGTACAGTATTATTTTAGGGGGAGATCGGGGTCAGGGCAAGTGGGTTTACGCTAATCGTTGCTTAACCGTACAACCACATGACAAAGATAAGCAGGGCACTGAATGCTGCCGTGGTTTCCAGATGGGGCAGCCAGCGCTTGATTTCATGGGACCAAGAATGATCTTCCACGCCTTGACCAATTCCCTGCCGCGTCCAGCGCTGCAGGTTGGGGTGGAAAAAGAGGTAAACCTTCACCAGTGAACCGACTAATTGCTCATACCAAAGCAGGGCGACAAAGGTAGGGTGGAACTGGCCGGATTGAACGGAAATCAAAAGCACGTTGATGCTGCGTGTCAAAACAACCCAAAACAGGTAAGCGATGACCACTTTCAGCCCCATGTAGGTAGCCACTACCAACGCCAGTGAAGGGCCAATCAGGGTCGTCCACATGCTGATACGTTGATCAAGCAGACAGAGCCAGAGGAACCAACCTGCTCTTTTTGGGCCCAGTTTCAGCGCCCGGATATTACTGCGAAGCATATTGCCATACCAGCGGGTCATCAACGAAACACTGGTTTTGAAGAAATTTCCGGTCGGGGCGTCTTCCAGACAGGTAACTGACACGTCGGGCAGGTAGAGCATTTTCCAGCGCTCTTTCAGTACATAGAACCAGGTACTTTTGTCGTCACCGGTGAGCATACGGATGCGCCCATACCGCCAATGAGAGACATGATCATAACGCAGGCTTTCGATGAAATCGGGTGAGAGAGCCATAGAAGCGCGATAGGCGGAGAAGCGGCCGGTCAATACCAGAACGCGATAGGTGAGGCTTAACGAACTCATGTAAAAGTGACGCTGCGCCATGCGCTGGCAATACCATTGTCGGGTCAGTGAGCTTCCTTTCACGATAGGTTTGTTGTGAACGGTCAATGCACCAAGGTCATGATAACGCATCAAAAAGCCTGAGACTTTTGACAATATGCCTTCTGGCAACACAGTGTCGCCATCCATCAATATCAAAATGCTGTCGCGGGATACCGGTTTGTCTTCAGCGAGCAGGGTCAGCGCATCGGCCATGGTGTTGCGTTTACCTGAGCCGTCCTGATCGATGATAAACAGGGTGGCGGGCACTTTCTGGTTAAGCTTTTCGAATTGTGATTCGATGATGCTGAGGTCGGCTTCGTCGGTCACACAGGCGACCGCCCGGCAAGCGACACCGAAATTGCCGATTTCGTCGACCAGCGCTTTGAAGACCGGCGCGCTGATCTCTGGCGTAGTACGGTAGCAGGGGATCACTAGCAGGATTTCACTGGGCTTTTGTGTAATGTCGGCAAGGCTTGCCAGTACCGGGTAACGCACATACTGGTAATACAGCCCACGAAACAGGTGAATGGTTTTCCAGCCGTATCGCCAAAGGCCAATGATGCCTATGGTATAGAGCACCTCCTGCTGAATGTCGGTTTCGGGCAATAAGGTGTAAAGCAACCACAGCAACAGAAGCAGCGCCACCAGGGATAACCACCACAAGATAGTGATGTGGATAGGATCCTGCCGGTGGAAATTTTTGATGAACAGGCGATCAACATTCATAGGTTGAACCAGTTTTTAAAGACATCTTTCCAGCCGACAGTGGCGATGACAGTGGCAGGTTCATTGACCATCATGTCGATGTTTTCGTCATTTGGGGTGATTTTGACCAGCGTGTATTGCTGAAGCCGTGGCAGTGTTTTTGGCAAGCCACTCAAAGATTCCCCTTCATCGTTAAAAATCTCACTGTTGGCGGCGCTGTAAAACTGGATTTGCTCAATGGTGCCCTGCAGCTTTGCGTCGTGACTGGCGAGACGATACTCGACTGGCATACCAATTTTCAGGAGTTCTGCGCCTTCAAGAGGCATCAGCGCCAGAATCGAACGTGCGGTACGGTCAGCTTTAGCCACAGGGGAAAGCTCGAAAATAGAAGTGCCGGTATGGACGACCTGGCCATCAGAGGCGTTGATCGCCACGATGTAGCAATTACAGGGCGCATAGGCGAGTCCGCGATTTTTCTGCCTCTCAATTTCTTCCAGCACTTTGTCTTTTTTGGCAATCAGGATGCTGAGTTTACTTTGCACTTCAAAAGGCGATTTCATATCACCCTGAGCCTCACGGGGCGGCACGCCCAGAAGGATCTGGTCGAGTTGGTTCTCGATAAACTCGCTTTGGGCATCCATTTGCAACAGGTCACGTTTGATGTCCAAAATCTCAACACGCGCCAGCTCACGGGAAATAACGTCCACAGAGCCTTTTTTCACACCTGTGTTATAGAGACTGAGGATGTTTTCGAGGGTTTGAAGCTCTTCTTCTGTCAGCTTTTTGCGCTCAGTCAGGATCTTTAGTTCATTGAAAAGACGGGTGTTGTAACGTGCGACGGCTTCCTTGCTTTGGCGCAGCAAGGTTTGATAGTAGTTAATTTCGCTGTTGATATTGCTCAGCTCGAACTGGTTTTTCGCCATCAGATCCGTGCCTTCTTCCGTGAAGACAGTAAACAGCAGTTCGCCTTTGTTCACTTTCTGCCCGGGCTTGTAGTCGCCAAGGCGCAATATCCCGTTGTTGTAGCTGCGTTGGGTCAGCACTGGCTGGCTAACGGCTGCGTGTTCGGAAGTGATGGACAAAATACGCGCCTGCACCATCAAACCGGCCACGACGATGAGTGACAGTGACACCAAGGCGACGACTGCAAACCGCCACCAGTTTTGCTGCATGCGTTTCACTTCCTCTTCGTGCAGCTGCGCTTTCACACCATAGGAGGTCACGCTTTCCAGTGAAATGGTTTCGCCGGTCAGGTAGGTATCGACAATGGATTGCAAGGTTTTACGGTGACCTGAGTTGAGCGAGTAAAACTGGCAGCCAAGGGCATATCCGTTTTCGCTGGCACGCATCACTTCAAACTGCACCGGGGTGGAAAATCGCCCAACGGGCAATTCAAAACAGAGGTGGCCGTTGTACTTGTCGCCTTTTTTTCCGGGTAGTTTGGCATCGTCAAGGGAGAACCCGCCAACACTCCACTCTTTAGTTGGGTACAGGACGCCGTCAATCTCGATCTGCGCAGGGAATTCTACCCGCGGAAATTTACGCGCCCCGGAA
The DNA here is from genome assembly GCF_019209835.1 of Enterovibrio paralichthyis. NCBI lineage: Bacteria > Pseudomonadati > Pseudomonadota > Gammaproteobacteria > Vibrionales > Vibrionaceae > Enterovibrio > Enterovibrio paralichthyis. Next base: position 207,396 of record NZ_JAHUTS010000003.1, read on the forward strand.
CGTGACTGGAACGTATGAATCGAACCTGTACTGATCGCTGCTTCTCCCATAACGCCCCCTAAACGGTCATTTATATAGGGAATCTGCAAAAGTTGCGCCAACGAGACGATTTTCTCTTTATTGAGAGATATATTTATTGATAACAATATTAGTATGTATCTCTAAGTTCGTCTTTATTGCTGATTTTATTGATAAATGAGTAATTGATGACCAAGGGAAAGACACTAGTGGAACGTTGGGCGACGTTTGTCAGTGACGAGCAGTAAGAGGGATGGGCATATCTGCAGTGACGAACAGAGCGTCAGGTTCGCAAAATAGGAATCATATTGGTATCTGAAGATGCAGGATTCCGCGAGATTAGCTGGCGTTGTGGGTGAGGCGTTCCTTTGTAGGTGTAGTCACCGCCATCAAAGAGGAAAACTAACCCACAAAAAAAGGCGCTAATGCGCCTTTTTGCGGTTAGCTTATTTTTACGGTTTGGAATGACGCTGCATGTGGAATAGGTGGATCTCATGCAGTATACGTTCGGAGATAATCTCGGAGATGATGTCGTCAAACCGGGACTGCATTGCCTGAATGGAAGGGATGAGCTGCATCATGGCTTCTTCATTTTCAGGGGTCACTTCAATGTCGAGTCCGAGGTCAAAATCCAGTGTTGCAATAAATGGCTTCATTCGTTCGAGGATACACTCAACCATATACTCACTAGAGCTCAGCTGGCTGAGTTCTTCCCGAATCATTTCTGTAATGTGGCAAGTATCTGGCGCTGGTGGCGCAGTACCTACTGTTGGGAATGGGATCACTGTCGGCATAGCGTTTCTCTTAAAAATATGTAGGTGTCTTTGACACAGGTATTTTTTGTTGTTTGATTAATAAGTTAGATAAATTTGGCTGACTTGCCTAGCTGTGCCTTAAGATAGTGCAGCTCGGTTTGCATTCTTAATATAAAGGGAGCAAAAAGCGACTATTTTATACTTGCGCGATCATGATTTGTGTACTAACAGGTTAATTTTTAAACGATTTGTTCAATAAATCGATAAGGTGGCAGTTAATTAGGCTGAAGTCAGGGCTTAGAAGCGGCCATTCTCTCGCATAAAATCTCAGACCCATGCACCACTTTTTCATACAGCACATCGGGACTGGGGTCGACGCTGAAATCATGCTGCTCCAGCATTTTACAGTCTGAGGCAAAGTCTACTGCTCCAACCATTAGCGCTGCCCCTTTCATTTTGTGCGCGACCTTTTTGATATCGATGTATCGTGCTTCATCCCACGCGGTAGCGAGTTCTGCCATATCATTCGCCTGTGAGCTGAGATAGCGCTCTACCAGCATGCCGATAAGCTCGGGGTCATCACCCGCTGTCTCTTTCAATGACGAGAAGTCAAATGGCTCTATACATGCTGTGGCGACCTCATTTTCCGGGTTTGTCGCCTCCTCTTGAGATGATGACGGCGTGCCAGAAGAACTGGCTGCATGCTGGGGAGCAGGTTGCGCAGTCAGTGGCGAGTGACCAAGGTTTGCGGCTTCTTCGCTTTGCTCTGGGAAGAAACGGTTGATCAGGCTGACCAATTCCTGTTGCCGGAAAGGTTTGGCAATGTAGTCTGACATACCTTCTTCAAGGCAACGCTCTCGATCCCCGGACAATGCATTTGCAGTCATGGCAACAATGGGGATAGGGGGCAGATGGTTTTCCTCTTCGAGCTGACGGATCTTGTGTGTGGCTTCATAACCGTCCATCACCGGCATCTGACAATCCATTAAAATCAGGTCAAAGCGGCTAGACATATAGCGCTCAAAGGCAATCGCTCCGTTGTCTGCAAGGGTGGTGCGACAACCCAGTTTGTTCAATACGGTATTGATAAGCTCCTGATTGACAGGATGGTCTTCCGCCACCAAAACGGAGAGGCCTTGCTTGATCAACGTATCAGACGGTTGCTTTTCAACCTGTTCCTGCTGCATGACTCTTGCAAATACGTTCTCCCGGCTCATGCCCTGCTCGTCAAGATGAATGACGGACTCCAGGGTTTTACCGAGAGATTCGATGTTAAACGGCACCGTCAAAGCCGCAGAGATCGCAAAGCTGTTCTGGGTCAGGATCCCTTTAATATCGGCAAGGTAAATGACGCTGCGCGTATTTTCGCTGGGTGCCAGGCTAGGTTGCAGCCCCTCAAGTGATATGGTGTGGTCGAGCAGGGTAACCGTGAATGGGGATGCGCTCTGCAACAACATGGCGGCGGTATTTTCATCCCGCGCAACGGTACTGCCAATGTTCAGATGGTTCAGGTACTTCTGCAAATTGGAGATCTGGCTGACATTGCGCGAAATCAACAGGGCTTTGTACGGGCTTAAATCGCCCAGGCCGCTGTCTTGTCTTTCCACTCCCTCCGGGATTTTGATGGGCAGGCGGGTGGTGAAAACAGATCCATTACCGGGCTCACTTTTCGCCTCAATACTGCCACCGAGCAGTTCGACAAACTTACGGCAGATTGGAAGGCCAAGCCCTGTCCCCTGATAGCGGCGCTTACTGGAATTATCAATCTGGGAGAAATTCTCAAAGACCTTATCGAGCTGTGACTGTTCAATGCCGATCCCGGTATCCGTGACTTTCAGTTCAATCTCACTCAAGGCGGTAGTCGCACTGATTTGGGTAATCGACACATCAACATACCCGCTGTCTGTGAATTTGGCTGCGTTCCCGGCAATGTTTACTAGGATCTGCCGAAGCTTTGAAAAGTCTGAGGTGATCTGGCGTGGCAGTCTGGGGTCGGTATAGGTGGTGAAGCTGACGTTATCTTTAACCCGCGGGGCGACGATGTTGGTGACGTTTTCCATCAGTTCATCAAGGGCGAAGGTTTCTTCTCGCACCGACATTTTACCGGCTTCGATTTTGGACAGATCGAGCACATCGTTGATGATGTCGAGCAGGGCGTTGGCAGATACCGAGATGGTTTCATTGTAATGGCGCTGCTCGTAGGAAAGCTCGGTGTTATTGAGCACTTCTGACATGCCAATAATACCGTTGATAGGTGTGCGGATTTCATGGCTCATCATGGCAAGGAAGTTGGATTTGGCTTCATTGGCCTGTTCCGCTTCTTCCTTGGCGCGGCGAAGTGCTTCGTTCACTTCAAGGTTCAATTGGGTCTGCTTGTCGGAATACATCATGCTGCAGATGCTTTTGACGACGGGGGCTATCCAGTTTACCTGCTCTTCCGAGTACGGCTTATCCCGTCCAGCGAGTACGATGATACCGACAGCCTCCCCCTTGTTGATAAGGGGAATGAAGACATAGTGCTTGAAGAACTCCCGTTCACCGCCCGAGGCTTCTATCTCGCGGTGTAGGGAAGAGTATTCAGTCCGCTTCATCTCAATGGCTGATTTGGCATGGGGTAATAAGTGGGTCGGGAGCGCTTCGAAAGGGTGCTCGAGGTTGCTGGTCTGGTGTTTAAACAGCAGTTGCTGGGTGCCGCCATTGATCATCAGCATGGCGGCAAGTTTGCTTTCCGTGAAGGTGGCGAGCACCACCAGCGCTTTTTTGAATGAGCGCTCGGAGTTGCCCGTGGTCATGTACATGTCCTGAACGGTGTTAAACACCGAATAGAGGGCGTTACTTCGGCTCAGTTTGCCTTCGACCAGTGAACGCTGGGTGATATCCCGCAAGTTAATCACGACATAGCCTGTCTCATCGATCTGCTGCCGCTTGGCTTTGATGTTAATAATTTGCCGGGCGTCGTCATCTCCCCACTGGAATACTCTACTGCTTTCTCCCTGTTCAAGGGCGCTGGCATAGGTCTGTTTCAACGTTTGACATAGCCCATCATTCTGTCCGGTCACCAGTTGTTCCAGCGATGTCTTCTCGTCCGGGGCTTTTGCCAGAGCCAATAACTCAATGGCCCGATCATTCACCGTGGCTGTGAATCCATCACCGTCGACCACAATCACGCCATCACCATAGTTTCTGAGGATCGACTCAAGATATCGTTTACTAAATCCGATTTTGACGACGGAATTGGCGTGTTTAAACAGGAAGATAATGAAGGCAATGGTCACGATCAGAAACGCGGCGGCCAGATATTGGCGGGTGTAGGTCACCGCGCTCAAGGCACGCCCGGCATCAAATTCTATGACAAGGCCAATGGGATATTGCGGATGCCAGCGCCAGATGCCGATGGCATCTTCAGGCAGGTGACCAGCGAAGCCATCGATATTGATGGTGACTTTTGTACTCTCAGACAACAGCAGATCTGAAGGGGTTGGTGTTTCACTCTCCTGGGCATTGAGGATTGTGGGCAACTGACTGGCGGTATGGCTTTCCTGTGGCGCTATCAATTCGCCATTTTTGTCGATCGCAAATGCCAGCCTCGTAGCGTCTTTATCGTGGCTGATAAAAAGCTTGTCGAACAGAATTGCATCCATGGTAGCGATAAGTAACGGGGTATTTACTTTTGCTTCCGGCCCCCGGATGGCGACCGCCATGGGAATGAGTGTGTGGCCACTGTCCTGGTTTACAACTTCGGGTAGCCCAATGTAGATATGCCGCTCGAGGGTTGTGGTGCGCAGGCGCGCAAATACGTCATCCAGAAACCTGCTGTTGGTCGAACCAAGGCTGACCAGCACTTCACCTGTCGGGGCGTACAGCTGCATGTCTGACAGGGAAAAGGAGTCGCGGTAGGTCAGCAACTTCTCCCTTATCACATCAGGATTACTCAGGGTTGCAGTGTCAAAAGCGCCACCGCGCACGAGTGACTGTTTCAGCATCCGGTCGTTGGCGATGATATTCAGATCACTTTCCAGGTGGGTATACCAGTCAGTGACAGCACCGGAGAGGTTGTCCATTTCTCCGGCAAGGAAGTAGGTAAGCTTGGTTTCTGTATCTTGGTGGATAGAGCGGTAATACCAGAGAAAGGCGATCAGCAGGATCGCCACAACTATCCCGCCGCTGAAAAACAACTGGCGAATGGTATGGCGTGATTCAGCATTGGCGCGGAACAGATGTGTAAACATTCGAAATCAGCGATCCTTTAATCAAACACGGATTTGTACTTGGTATCTTCCTGAACCACGTGTTTTACCCACCAAAAGCGGAGTAAACGGAAAAAATCCGTTTTATAGAAACTCGGGTCTGCCTGACACTTCAGGATCACAAAGTCGGCCTGTTTTCTAAGGCGATCATGAATGTCTTTGTGCACTTTCAGGCGCGGGTACTGGCGTTCAGCTAACAGGTTCTCTTCGGTAAAGAAATGCTGCTTGACGTAATGCTGGAAGCGTTTGGACACATCATCGAACTCATGGCCTTCATGATGGTTGACGATAAGATCATAGGTATCATTGATTATGTTGAGCAGTTCGCGGTTGCTGGCATCAAGCTCGTCATTACCGACTGTGAACCTGTCCTGCCACTTGATAAATTCTTTGCGGTTGTGATGCTTATCTGGCTCTGCAGCCTCTTCAACGACGGGTGCTGATTCGGTGAAATCCGGCTTGGCCTGAGCGGCCTGGTGATCGTGCAGCAGAGCATCGATTTCTTTCAGGTCTTCCTCGGAGAAAGCGACTGTGCCATTAACCTGAAACGCCGTCGATTTCGCTGGGTCTTGCTGGTACATGGAAAAGTAGTGCTCGACGGTTTTTTTAGGCTTGGCTTGCTGGGTTAGCTGATTGATACGGCTTTCCAGTGAGTGACGGTTAACCGGCTTGACCAGAAAGGCATCGACATCAAACGCAATGCACTGTGCGATAACGTGCTCGGCAGCGTTGGCAGTGAGGATGATGATGGGAATATCGTGTGGCAATCCGTAACGGCCGCTGCGAACCAGCCGCAGCATTTCCAGCCCATCAATGGGCTCCATCTGTAAATCTGTGATAATCATGGAAGGCCGTTCGTGATAGAGCTTTGAGATGGCATCCGCGCCATCTATCGCCATGACGGCCTCTTTAAAGCCGAGTGACTTTGCCATGATGGCAATCGTCTCACGGATCATTTCATGGTCATCAACTACCAGGCATTTTTCCAGCATCTAGGTCTCCAGCTGCGCGCAACTCCCCTAATTAAGAAATAGCCTAGATTGCTGATTTTTCAATAAAAGAAACATATGTTTCCTGTGTGAGATCTCAAGGTGATTGAATAGGAAATTCAGAGTGATTACCTGATCCACAAAAAGAACAACATGGAGGCGATCACAGTCAAAAGCGTATGGAGACACAACAGACTGAGAACACAAGCAAAAATACCAGCGATAAGAAAAGGGTTATCGATATCCAGCATCATTTCGCCAGTGGGGAAGACCAAAATAGGGACGGTGAGGGCAGTAAGCACTGCCGGTGTGCTGTATTTCAACACGCGTTGCATTACAGGCGTAACACGAAACGGGACACTTTTAGCCAAGAAGAAATAGCGCACGGAGAAGGTGATTGCTGCCATACCCAGAATTAAAATCCATGTATTCATTTCGCGTTCTCCTTGGCGGCCGTTTTATCTTTGGGTGGAAAGAGGCTTTCACTGACAAAACCGGCAACCATGCCGATCAGGGCTGAGACAATGAGGGCATTGCTGAAATTTGCCATTGTCAGCAATACTGACGCGATGGCAGTGATGATCACACTGATGAGTATCGGCTTGTCTTTTATCGTCGGGATCACTAGCGCGATAAAGGTTGCGGCGATAGCAAATTCCAATCCCAACGTTTCAATGTTATCGAGCTGTGCGCCCCCAATCACCCCCAGCAAGGTGGCAAGGTTCCAGCAGACGTAGAAGAAAAAACCGCTGACCAGGGCATAGTAGCGACAAAAAGAGCCGGTTTTCTCCGTATGAGCGGCACTGACCACGTACATTTCATCGGTCAATAAAAAGCCCAGCGCCAGTCGCCATCGCAGCGGTAAAGGCCGTATGTGTTGGCGGAAGTTTACCGAGTAGAGCAGGTGACGGGCACTGATCACAAAGGTGGTGCCAAACAGGGTACTGCCCGGGATACCTGCGCCCATCATGGTGACGCCGGAGAGTTGGGCTGCGCCTGCAAATACCAATAAAGACATAGCCTGAGCTTGCAAGGGGGATAAGCCTGCCTGCACACCTAACGATCCGCACAATATCCCCCAGGGTAAAACCGCAACGCTTAACGGCAACATATCTAAACAAGGGGTGACCCAGCTTCCACGCTTGGGTGCGCACTGAATAAGTTCCTTTTCCATCTTTTTCATCCGGATTAGTACAAGATGCCTGAAGTATCTGCTGGCAGGGAGGCAGAGAGATTGCACGAAATTGCTTTTTGATACTGTCTTGGGGTTACGCCCATAATGCGGCGGAAGTGGCGGTGGAGGTGGCTTTGATCGTGAAAACCGCTGCTGATCGCGCAATCAGCGATAGTCATCCCATTTTTCATTTTGGTCTGGGCAAGGCGGACGCGCAGCTGTATTTGATAGGCGTGAGGCGGTAAACCAAATCGCGCTTTGAATTGCCGCACCAGATGATAGGGGCTGATGCCACTGAGCTGGCTCAGGGTATCGAGGGACACGGTTTCCGTGGCATGCTGATGCAGATAGTCCCGCACCCATTCTATCTCCTTGCCACTTTTGGCCAGTTCAACAGGTGCTTGCGGCCGTTTGTTAAAGCGACAAGTCAGGGATAAGAGGGTGTGGTGGGTGTAGGTTTCTGTCAGCAGGGGATCCTGGTTTTCGCGTAACAGGGAAAATAGCGTCAGCAGTTGGTGCGCAAGTTGCGGGTTCTGTTCGACCGCTTCGGGAAAATAGGGCACCTCTGATGCCAGCCCAAGTTCTTGGGTGACGGCTTTAAACTGCGACTCTGTGGGATACATCGCTTCATAGGTCCAACCGCCTTCTGTGGCGGAATGGCCATCATGAATCTGGTCGGCATTCACCAGAATAATGCTGTTCTGCGGCGCAATGTGATAACCGCCGTGACGCCAGAAGCGCTGCGCACCCTGACGGATAACACCCACGGTATACCCTTCGTGCGTGTGGCGCGAAAAAGTCTGTTTTTCGTAACTGGCTTGGAGAAGTTCTAACCCGCCCAGAAGGGGGGAGGATTCAAACGTGGCGCGTTCCATTGCATACCCTGTTGTTCATTCGAACTCAGTATACGATACCTGCGCGTTGAAATTTTGTACAAAATTGCGATGTGGGAATATTACCGCAACAAAAGAAAAAGGATGCCTTTTGGGCATCCTTTACAATTCTCTGCGAATAGAAAAATTATGCTTTTTCTACGTTTGCAGCTTGTGGACCTTTTTGGCCTTGTTCGATTTCGAAAACTACTTTTTGGCCTTCAGCCAGAGTTTTGAAACCTTCGCCAGTGATAGCACGGAAGTGAACAAAAACGTCTGGGCCATTTTCTTGTTGAATGAAACCAAAACCTTTTTCTTCGTTAAACCACTTCACGGTACCGGTAGATTTAGACATGTTGTCTCCTGAAAGTATTTCTATTTGTAACATTGCGCGTACGCATTAAGACCTATTAATGAATCACTTATGGTGGCAAATGTAGCGAATAGCTTCAGGACAACTTTCTTTTTGCGAAGGTAGTGTAACGAAGTTTTCAATTGCAGCATAAAGAGCTCTATTAACCAGGCCGAACGATAGTACCACAGAGTTTCCAATTGTATAGTTAAATTATGACAACTCTGTTTGACCGTGTGTTTTTTGTAGCTCTCTTCACGAAACCAAGCCGAGAATTGATGCAACAATGTACACCTCTTAAAAATAGTCCGATTTGATGGAAAAGAAAGTGAGACATCTCTCGATTTTAGCAAGAAACGATGTATTTATTCTAATAATCATCAAGTTAGCGGGCGATTTGCAGCATACATGCTACGGGTGTGTCAAAACAGTGAGCAGCAAGTTTGTTCGTTCAAGCGAGGAAAATGCGGTTGTACTGCTCCCGTCACTGACGCCTTATCGATAAAAAAATAAAATTAAAAAAAATGCGGAGAAGCGAGCCATTCATGGCTTGTTGAGGCGCAGTGATGCAGTAAGAAGTCTGGAGGACATTGGGTGAAAATTGGAATTGACCTTGGCGGCACGAAGATCGAGGCCGTGGTTTTAAATGCTAAAGGCGAGCAAATTCATGTAGAACGCATTCCTACGCCGCAGCATGACTATCAAGGGACGTTAGACGCCCTGAAAGGGCTGGTGGACAGAGCTGAAGCAGCGGTTAACCACACCTGTACAGTAGGTTTGGGGATTCCGGGAACGCTGTCGCCGGTGACCGGAAAGGTCAAAAACGCCAATTCTGTCTGGCTCAATGGCCAGCCACTGGATAAAGACCTGGCACGTATGCTCGGTCGTGAAGTTCGCATTGCCAACGACGCTAACTGTCTGGCGGTTTCTGAAGCGGTGGACGGCGCGGCAGCCGGAAAGCACATGGTGTTTGGCGTTATCATTGGCACAGGCTGTGGCGGTGGCATTGCTATTGATGGCAAAGTCCATGTCGGCGGCAACGGTGTTGCCGGAGAATGGGGACACAATCCATTGCCATGGCAAAATGAGCAGGACAGATGCCACGCCGAAAAAATTCATTGCTACTGTGGCAAGCCAAGCTGTCAGGAAGTGTTTATTTCAGGCACCGGTTTGTGGAAAGACTTTGAACTGGTGAATGGTGAGACGCTTCGTGGCCCTGACATTATGGCGCGGGTGGCAAAGGGCGATGCGGAAGCAGAAGCCTGTATTGCGCGTTACGAAGATCGTCTGGCGCGTGCGCTGGCATCAGTTGTAAATATGGTGGATCCGGATGTAATTGTGCTGGGCGGCGGTATGTCGAATGTCGAGCGCTTATATACCAACGTTCCAGTGCTGATGCGACAGTGGGTGATGGGCGGCGAATGTGCTACCCCCATTGTGAAAGCAAAGTACGGCGATTCCAGCGGCGTGCGCGGTGCGGCGAGGCTTTGGTAAGAGAGCCGTTGAGCAACGAGAGTGAAGCAGGGTGCGTAAGTGCCCTGTTTTTTATCTGGCGGACAGCTTGAATTAATTCCCTTCTACTCCCAAATTCCATCAATTGATCCAGTAGCCAGAATCAGCTTTCGCTATGATGAGCAGAATTTCAAAAGGTTAGGACTAACAAAATGGACTTTCTGTCAATACTCCCTTCAATCGTAAATATCTGGGTCATTCTCGCTATCCTGGTGGTTATCGTACTGAGATCAGCAGTGAAATTTGTGCCGCAGAATACGGCATATGTCGTTGAGCGCTTTGGTAAGTACAACAAAACCATGGAAGCAGGCCTGAATGTTCTGGTTCCCTTTATCGACAGGGTCGCCTATGTGCGTACCTTGAAAGAGCAAGCTTTCGACGTGCCTTCACAGTCAGCCATTACCCGCGACAACATTTCGCTGGTGGTCGACGGTGTGTTGTATATCAAGGTATTGGATCCGGTTAAGGCGTGTTACGGCGTTGACGATTATATTTTCTCTGTGACCCAGTTGGCGCAGACGTCGATGCGTTCTGAAATCGGTCGTATGGAACTGGACAAAACCTTCGAAGAGCGTGAAAGCCTCAACACCGCTATTGTGTCGGCAATCAACGAAGCGGCGCAGCCTTGGGGTGTGCAGGTGTTGCGTTACGAAATTAAAGACATTGATCCGCCGCGTTCTGTACTGGATGCCATGGAGCGCCAGATGAAGGCAGAGCGTGAAAAGCGTGCGGTCGTTCTTGAATCTGAAGGTGCACGTCAGGCAGATATCAACGTGGCTGAAGGTCAGAAACAGGCACGTGTCCTCGCTGCAGAGGCAGAAAAGTCTGAGCAGATCCTGAAAGCAGAAGGTGAAGCGCAGGCGATTTTGGCTGTTGCACAGGCGCAAGCGGAAGCGTTAGAAATCGTTGGTCGCACTGCGGCGACGGAAGAAGGCCAGAAAGCAATCCAACTGGATCTGGCTGACAAAGCCATCGAGGCGAAAAAGGCAATTGCCAAAGAGTCTTCGGTTGTACTGCTGCCAGACAGCCAGTCCAGCGCCGCATCAATTGTTGCAGAATCGATGAGTATCATTAACTCGTTGAACGCGAGGAAGTAAATATGGATGTAACCCTGTACCTGCAAAACAACATGGCACAAACCACCATCATTATTGGCCTGATTTTGCTGATCATTGAAGTGTGGTTGCTTGGGCTGTCGACAATTGTTCTGCTGGCGCTGGGTGTTGCCGCTGTTATCACTGGCGTTCTGGCGTTGATTGGTGTGGTGCCTGAAACCCTCACTGCACTGATTGCTACGTCTGGGATCGGGGCGGGTGTCCTTACCGCAGTATTGTGGAAGCCGCTGAAAAAATCCCAGAAATCACCGCGTCGTGAGTTCAACATCCACAGCGATTTAATTGGGCTGGAGTTCCAACTTGACGCTGACATGGATGCCGCTCACCCAGTGACAGTAAAATATTCCGGTGTGAGCTGGAAACTGGTATTGGCAGCGCCCCACCGTGATGCGATTTTACCGGCAGGGTCAATGGTTAAAGTGGTGGCAGTGGATGTGGGTAGATTCACGGTTGAGCCCACACCAGAGCCTAATTTGTCCCAATAACGGTCAACGCACTACCAATCGAGGCGGAAAACGTATGCTGGTATAACAGCCGTGTTTTCCGCCTTTTTCATTCACCAGTACCAGCATTTCTTCGAACCCACGGTAGGCCATCTCATTGATAGGCTGCGCGATACTGGAAAAAACCATTAAACGCGCTGTCATACTGTCGTCGAAACCCACCACATCAATCCCGTAAATGCCTTGCTTTTCCAGTTCCCTGAGCAGCTTGTCGGCCGTCACATCATTCATGCAGAAAAAAGCAGTTGGTGGTTTGGGCTGTTCAAAGCATTGCTTCAGAAAGGCCACAAGATCAGGCTCTTTTTTCACATCAAAGCAATCGGTCTCCTTCAGCGGGAAACCGCGTTCAGCTAAATGCTGCCGGAACCCGATAAACTTGTTTTCCGAACTGCCGGTGACGCCGATAAAACCGATTCGGGTGTGCCCGCTGTCAACCAGGTGCTTAGCCGCGAGCATTCCACCCATAGCATGGTCGACACCGAAACTGGTAATCAGTGGTGAGGTGCGCGTCAGCACAACGACCGGATAAGGCAGTTCTTGCAGCTGTTTTAAGTAGGCCGGCGCACAATTCAGTGGCAACAAAAAAACGCCGTCAACTTTGTGCCTTGCACATTCTTCCAGATACAACCGCTCTTTATGCCTGTCATGGCGGCTGTTGAAAAATAGAATACTGCGGCCGTGCAAGTAAGCCTGCTTTTCAAGCACATCCAAAAACTGGCTGAAGAAAGGGTTGGTGATGTCTGGCACGATAACGCCGAAAAGCTCTGTGGGTTTGGCACGTTTGCGTTGATGCGGTTGGTAACCGATCTCATTCATCACCGCTTCCACCCGTGCCCTTGCTTCCGGCGACACCTTTTCCGGCGTATTTACCACCCTGGATACTGTGGCGATCGAAACTCCCGCCAGCTTTGCAATGTCCCGAACGTTACTCATGGTGAAGCCCAAAAGAATAAGAAGGATATCAATGTAACAAAATTCATTTGTTACATCACAGTTCAATTTGAAGACAGGGGAAAATGAGGGCGAATTGCCTTCACCCATGAGCCTACCCCCTGAGCAAGTACAAGACGATGGATTATTCTGTCGCCATTGCACACCAACAACCTTTTGTTCCAGAGAGAATGACGTTGAAACTCCTGTCTGATCCGAAATATGTCGCTTTGAATGCGCAAACCTGGCCCCGCTATGACGCCTACCAGCATCAGGTGAAGGCGAGCCATTGGCGCCCGGCATTTCACCTGTCTCCGGTGGCGGGTCTTTTGAATGATCCGAACGGCTTTTGCTATTTCGCCGGTGAGTACCACCTGTTCTACCAGTGGTTTCCGTTTGGCATCGCCCATGGCATGAAACACTGGGCGCACGTGCGCTCCAACGATTTGGTTAACTGGTCAGCCCCTTCACTGGCGATGACGCCTGATTCCGGTTATGACCCACGTGGCGTGTATTCCGGCGCGGCGTTCCTTCATCCTGTTGATAACCAAATGCTGCTCTATTTCACCGGTAACCTGAAATATGAGGGTGACAAACGGGATGCGACTCAGTGCGTGGCAACCCTGTTTGCAGATGGCAAGGTCACCAAAAATGCCAACAACCCGCTTATTCCTCATGTACCTGAGGGCTTAAGTGGTCATGTCCGTGACCCGAAAGTAATTGTTGTAGAAGACGGTTATCGCATGTTGCTTGGTGCGCAAACACTTGGCGACAAGGGCTGTGTTCTGGTGTATCGCAGCGATGATGCATTCAACTGGACACTGTTGGGACAGCTGGAAGTGGCTTTTCCGGCTGGGCAGGAAATTGGTGGCTACATGTGGGAGTGTCCGGATTACTTCGTACTCGATGGTCACGATGTGTTGGTCTTCTCACCACAAGGAATTGAACCGCAAGGCGCCCGTTTCCACAACCAGTTCAACGTAGTGTATTGCCTTGGCAAAGCGGACTGGAATGCACTGACTTTCCGAGTCGACACGGTTGAGGAGTTTGACCGCGGCTTTGATTTTTATGCGCCGCAGACAATGGAAAACAACCCGGACGGGAAACGGGTGCTTTGTGCGTGGGCCGGTTGTGGAGACCCTGAATTTCCGAGCGATGTGGAAGGCTGGTCAAACTGCCTGACGTTCCCACGTGAACTTTACATTCAGGAAAACCAGCTCTGCCAACGTCCTATACCTGCCATTGAAAAGCTCTACCTCAGTAGCCAGTCCGGCTGCGGAGAGGTAAAGGGCATTGAGGTGATAACGGGCAATATTCCCCACCGCTATCGCCTTACCCTGACACTCTCCAACCTGTCTGATGAAACGCTGGAACTACAGCTGCTTGCAGACGAAAGGGAATCGCTCAACCTGCTTCTCGACAGGGCAAAAGGCCGCGTCACCCTTGACCGCAGCAAAATGCAGCACCGCTTTGCCACTGCCTGGGGCGAGCAACGAGACTTGGATTACCCGCTCGGTAACTCCGTTCAGGTTGATGTTCTGGTGGACGGCAGCATCGTTGAAATCTTCCTTGATGGGGGACGTGCTGCGATGACTGCGAGGGTTTTCCCAGCAGGCGCAACAGGCGATATACGGCTGCTCGGCTCGGCATCAGCGCAATATCAATGTGCGACGCACCTTTTGAAATCTTCCGTAAACACTGCACCAATTTCGGCAGACGTCTTATCAAAATAAAACGATCAGGATTCATGTATGGACTATCCAGCTATTGCTAAGAAAATCGTTGCCTCTGTAGGGGGCTTACAAAACATAAAAAATGCGGAGCATTGTGCGACACGTTTGCGACTGGTGCTGGCTGATGCCGGGCAAGTGGACGTGGATGCGGCCAAAGGCATTTCTGAAATCAGTGGCTATTTCGCCCAGTCCGGACAGCACCAGTTTATTATCGGTACGGGCAAGGTCACCCATGTGTTTGAAGAAGTGAAGAAACTGATGGGCAATGGCGGCGAGGAAACCGCGTCAGGATCCAACTTCAAACAAGATGCGTATGCCAACATGACCACAGGCCAAAAAGTGGTGCGTACCTTTGCAGACATTCTGATCCCTCTGATCCCTGTTCTGGTTACCACGGGTCTGTTGATGGGTCTGCGCGGGCTGATGTTACAGCTGGGCGTACCTTTCAGTGAGAACGGACTGGCGCTGTTCAGTATGCTGACGGATACCGCGTTTGCTTTCCTGCCTGTTCTTATCACCTATTCTGCGGTCAAGCGTTTTGGCGGTAACCCGGTTCTCGGCATCGTGGTGGGTTTGATGATGGTTGCCCCACAACTGCCCAATGCATGGGTGGTCGCCGGTGGAAATGCCGACCCGATGACAATCTCATTGCTGGGTATCACTATCCCGCTGGTGGGTTATCAGGGGACAGTTCTGCCCGCGATTTTCGCAGGCTGGTTCCTGTCACTGGTTGAAAAACGTTTGAGAACCTTTGTTCCAGCGGTCATGGATCTGGTGGTAACACCGTTTATGACCATCCTGTTTTCCATTGCGGTTATCCTGCTGGTCGTCGGCCCGATCCTCCAGGTGATTGAACATCAAATCACCCAGCTGGTGGTGCTGGGTCTGGAACTGCCTTTTGGCATCGGTTACGTATTGGTTGGTGCGCTGCAGCAATTGATCACCATCTCCGGCCTGCACCATGCGCTCGGCGTCATTGAAATTGGCCTGATTAATGAGCGTGGGAGTAACCCGCTTAACCCGCTCATCACAGCGTCCATGGCCGGCCAGTTTGGCGCAGCCATTGCGATTGCGACCCTGCTCAAAGACAAAGTGAAGAAAGCCAATGCCTACAGCGCCTCTATGTCGACCCTGTTCGGTATTACAGAGCCACTGCTGTTTGGCGTAAACCTGCAATACGGTAAAGCCTTTTTGATTGGTATGAGTGGCGGTGCGGTTGGCGGTATGGTTGCCTATATCTTCAATGTCAGCGCCTCTGGCATGGGCATTACCTTTATCCCGGGCCTGCTGCTTTATACCAGCTCATTGTTTGATTTAGCCATGTATGTGGCAGTGATAGCGGCGGCGTTTTCAACCTCCTTTATCCTTACCCGGATCTATAATCCAGTGGTAAACAGCGCAAACTGATAGCAACCTGCAGGCCGTCAATTGACGGCCTGCAAGCCTAAAAAGGAATACGTTTAATGAAGAAAGTGTGGTTGACAGGTGATGCGGTTGTAGACCTGATCCCAGATACGGAAATGACCTATCTGAAATGTCCGGGCGGTGCGCCTGCCAATGTGGCGGTAGGTGTGGCGCGTTTAGGCGGGGACGTTGGCTTCTTTGGCCGTGTGGGTGGCGATCCATTTGGCCGTTTTTTGAAAGAAACCCTGAACAAGGAAAACGTCGGCACTGGGCATCTGGTACTGGATGCTGACCACCGCACCTCCACCGTGGTTGTGGAACTGGATGCCCATGGCGAGCGCAGTTTTACCTTTATGGTGAAACCCAGCGCCGACCAGTTCCTGCAACCGCAGGATATTCCAGCTTTCTCAGCCGGCGAGTGGCTTCATACCTGCTCAATTTCGCTGGCGAATGAACCTAGCCGCAGAAGCACATTTGGCGCAATGGAAGCGATCAAAGCCGCGGGTGGCTTCATCAGTTTTGATCCCAACCTGCGGGAAGAAGTGTGGCAAAATCCGGATGAAATTCGTGCAACCGTAATGCGTGCCGTGGCGATGGCGGATGTGGTGAAATTTTCTGACGATGAATTGCTGTTCTTGACGGGTACCAATGATTTGGACGCTGCCCTTGATGCGGTCAAACCGCTCAACATACCTATGATCCTCATTACGCAGGGCGCACGGGGTGCATGGTTGGTAATGGGAGACAATAAAGCGTTGGTCACTGGAAAATCAGTCTCGCCAGTTGATACCACAGGCGCGGGTGACGCTTTTGTTGGCGGGTTGCTGGCTTATCTGTCACGGGTTGATGACTGGCAGCAGCAAGACGTAGCGAAGCAGGCAGTGGTGTGGGCGAATGCCTGCGGGGCGTTATCGACCACTCAAAAAGGGGCGATGACAGCACTGCCGGATTTGGAAAGTCTGGAACGCTTTATTCAGAACTGAACGGGTTATCAGTAGCCGAACAATAGAAAATCGCTCTGCTTGGGCGATTTTTTATTCACTGGTTAGCTTAGCCAGGCGCGTTTTCGCTGCTTCCTGTAACGTTTTCTGCAGTCTTGACCTGCTAACCGGTTTGGTAAGGTAACTGTTCATGCCAGCGGCAAAAGCGCGTGCGGAATCTTCCTGACCGGCATGGGCTGACAGGCCAATAACGAACACCGAGGGCAACTGGTGTTCCTCCTCAAACTTCCGTATTTTCTGCGTCAGCTCATAGCCGTCCATTTCCGGCATGGTCACATCGGTGATCAAAATGTCGAACAGGTTACGCCGATAGTGGGCAATGGCCTCGGCGCCGCTGGAAAAGAAGGTGATGTTTTCCGTCATTCCTTCGATGTAGAGGCGGATTATCTCGCGGTCATATTCCATATCATCGACGATAGCGACAGCGAAGTTATTCAGCGTGGAAAGCTCGGCAGCTGCATTTTGAGGGGCGACGCGCACAAGCTGGGGCTCGCTTTGCATGGCCAGCTGCAACTCCTGCAGTAACTGGTTCATGCGAAGGGGCTTGGCTATCAAACGGCGGTCGCGGTCTGTAGCTTCAAGATTAAGCTGACGCATTTTGGCCACGACGCCAACCCAAGGGCAATGAGGCGTTGGGTTGAGATCTTCGATTTGCCCCGCCATCACAATGGCAACATCAAATTGCTGGGATGCCAGCGAAGGGTGCTCGAGGCTGTTCAGATAGGTAGTTTCTGCCTGCCAGTGGTTCAGGTATCGGTCCAGCAAAGGGCGGTGGAGCGGGTCGGCATTGACCACGGCAATGTTACGTCCTTTGAACACGCTTAGGTGGTCGTGCTCAGGCTGGCAGTGCGGCAGGCAGAGGGAAAAAGAGAATTTGCTGCCTTTGCCGGGTTCGGACTCCAATTCCAACTGGCTGTCAAACAGCTCCAGAAGGCTGCGGGTAATGGAAAGCCCGAGGCCTGTTCCGCTGTACCTGCGGCTATCAAAGGCATCGTTGCTGTCGAAAGAATGGGTAAGTTCGTCAATTTTATCGGTGCCGATACCGACACCGGTGTCTTCGACGGAAACCGAGAAAGCGGATGTTGTTGGGTCATCGCTGGGGGCTCCGCGAACCACCACCTTGATGTAACCGTGGGGCGTAAATTTCACGGCATTGCTGAGAAGGTTATAGAGCACCTGGCGCAACCGGGTTTCATCCCCCAACACCCAGGTATTGAGTTCAGGCGGAATATCAATCACTACCAGCAACTCTTTCTCTGCAGCGGTCACCGAAGCGAGGGTCGCCGTTTCCTCCACCACATCCTGAATAGAGAATACAACCTGCTCCAGCGTCAACTGGTTGGCTTCCAGCTTGGAAAAGTCGAGCAGGTCATTCATCAGTTGCAGCAATTCATTGGCCGAGTTGTTGATGATCGTGGCGAAATCCGCCTGCTCCTTGCTCAAGGGTGAATCTTTCAACAATTCAGACAATCCGATAATGCCGTTCATGGGAGTGCGGATAGCATGGCTCATGTTGGCAAGAAAAACGGATTTAGCTCTTGTGGCCTGCTGGGCGATATCGGCTGCTTCACGAAGTTTCAATTCCAGTGCGTAGTGCTCACGGACATCCCGCACGATCAATGCAAACCGTTCGACATTGCCACTGCCGCCATGGATGGGAATAACCGTAATTTCAGCGCGCAGGCTGGCATTGCTGCGCGTCAGGCAGGTTGCGCGGACTGTGATACTCTGCCCCTGTGCCATTGCATCACTCAAACGGTAAGCGGCTTCCTCTGCGGTGTGTTCGCCGAACAGCAGGGTCTGGAAGTGAATCCCGGTGGCATTTCTCTCGTCGTAACCGGTCAGCTCAAACAACGCCTGGTTGGCATTGGAAACCACACCGGAAAGGTCGGTCACCAGATAGGCTTCGTGTGATTGCTCAACAATCTCTGCCAGCAGTTTGTTCTGCTTTGCCAACTGCTTGAAGCGGTCTTTTTCCCAGGAAATTTCCTTGTAGCTATGTGACAGGGCGACAGACATGCTGTTGAACGCTTCCGCTACCTGTGCGACTTCATCTTTACCTTTGATGGGTACTGTCTCGCCCGGGCCGTTTTCCTGAATGCGCAGGGCGCTTTGCCGGAGCTCCAAAAGTTGCTTGGTGAGCAGGGAGCCGAAAAGGAGTGAAAACAGGGCGACCAGGCCCATTTCCAGCAATGCCAGCGACACCGCGTACTTCTGCGCGTCGTTGATTAACTGGCTGAACGCGCTGACATCAAGACCCACTTCGATTTGTCCGATGTTGAAGTCATCAATCATCACATTGCTGCGGATATCGTAAATCCCGTCTGATGACAAAGAAGGGGTTTCGTCGTAGTTGGGTGGTGGAGAGTCTTTCGGTAACAGGGACTCTTCTGCCAGCGTTTTACCCTGATCACTTCTAATGCGGATATAGGCAATGTCGCTGTGCTGGACGGCCTCGCGGGTGAACGCGCGCAGGTTAGCCAGGTCGGTGGAGATCACGGCATCACGCACCGCAATCGCAAATGTGCGGGAAAGGCGCTCGCCGTTATTGATGATTTGCTGCTCGTTGGAATCCCGAAGCCATCCAATCCCGGACACAATGAGGATCGCGAGCAGTATCAACTCGATAAACGCAATCCCCAGTATGGTTTTGAGACGAAATGACATAGGCAGTGTGTCCCCTTGGCTAGTCCACGTTAAGTACCGAAATCTGCAGTGCCCGCACGTCGTCCCAGTCCTTGTCTTCCGCTTGCTCGAATGCCTTTATGTTGAGCGCTTTCAGTGCCATCTCTCCCTCGTTGCTGTCGGATAATGTGACAAACGCATTTTGCAGACGTATACGGGCATCCTCTGAGACGGAAGGATGGGTCGCTATGGCGTGCGGGGTGAATCCCTCGGTGGTAAACAGTACCCGCAGCTTGCTTTTGGCTTCAGGTGGGGCAGCACCAAGGGTTCGGACAATGCCGCCCCCGCCGTCAAACAGTCCGTCTGCAACGGCAAGGTAGGCAGAGTCGTGGGAGCCAACATAGTGTGGCGTAAATAAGATCCCCTGATTTTTCAGCGTGGCTTGAGTGAGCAAGGTTGCCGCGAATGCAGCCGGAGCCGGGAAAGCGAGATTTTTGCCCTGGAGATCGCTGACTGATTTGATGTCAGAACTTTTGTTAACGACAAGGATCCCTTTGATGCGTTTGCCTTTGGCATGAGCGAATGCCTTATAGCCGGGAGACTGGTTGTACACGGTGAAGTGGTAAGGGTTCATGTAAGCCACATCATATTCCCCGGCAGCCAGGCGCTTTTCAAATTCAGGGATGTTGGGCGCTGTGGCAAAGCGGATTTTAAGGCCAGAAATCTCACTGACTTTTTTCAGTACTGGGCTCCAGTCGCGGATGAGTTTGGCAGACGACTGTTGGGGGACGACACCGAATACCAGTAGCTGTGTTTCATCATCATGGTTACCGGCATGGGCAAAGGCGTTGGAGACGGCAATGGCTGCGCCAAACGCAGCGATAAGCAACAGATGCCGGAAAGAGGTAACAATGTGGCGTTTAACTATTGATCTCATTGCAAATATTTCCTGATGTGAAACATTTTCTTAACTATAGTACAGCGTTGCTCTTTTGCGCCTGATTTCATCGTCAGCCAAAAGATGGCGCACAGTATTTTGTGGTTTGCGGATATTGGCCGGAATGAAAATAGTGAAGGGAAAACAGGCAGGAACAGCGCTGTAATTTAGGGGGAAGTGCGTTACTCTTGGGCATCGGGAATGAACTATCGAATTCGGCAAATGCCAGGCGCAGACGAACCCGCGCTAAAGAAAAAGGAGCTTTCATGTCGTCAGAAAAATTGAACACCACGCTGGTGACCGCCGGAAGGAAAAAGAAATACTGCAATGGCAGTGTGAACACAGTTATCCAGCGTGCCTCTTCCATCGTTTTTGAATCGGTTGAACAGAAGAAACATGCCACCAAACACCGCGGTGAGCGTGAGCTTTTTTACGGTCGCCGCGGCACGCTGACCCATTTCGCGTTTCAGGATGCGATGACTGAGCTGGAAGGCGGTGCAGGCTGTGTGCTTTATCCATGTGGTGCCGCCGCTATCGCCAACAGCATTCTCTCTTTTGTCAAAACTGGTGGTCATGTGCTGATGTCCGGTGGCGCGTATGAGCCAACCCAGGCGTTTTGCGACACCATCTTGCATGATATGGGCATTACCACCACGTATTACGACCCGATGATAGGTGCCGGGCTTGGCAGCCTGATGACGCCGGACACCCAGGTGGTGTTCCTTGAGTCTCCAAGTTCAATCACCATGGAAGTGCCGGACATTCCCGCCATGGTTAAATCGGTGCGTGCCGTCAATCCGGATGTGGTGGTGATGATCGACAACACCTGGGCGGCGGGAATTCTGTTTAAAGCGCTTGACCATGACATCGACATTTCCATTCAGGCGGGTACCAAATATATTGTCGGTCACTCGGATGCCATGATTGGCACGGCAGTCGCTAATGCCCGCTGCTGGGAAAGGCTTCGCGAGCGCTCCTACCTGATGGGGCAAATGGTTGATGCCGATACCGCTTACGTCGCGTCTCGCGGCCTGCGCACCTTGGGTGTACGCCTGAAACAGCATCATGAAAGCAGCATTGCTATTGCCAACTGGCTGGCGCAGCGACCCGAAGTGGCGCGTGTTAACCATCCGGCGCTGGAAGGCTCGGTGGGGCATGAATTCTACCAACGTGATTTTTCCGGCAGCTGCGGCCTGTTTTCCTTTGTGCTCAAAGCCAGACTGACCGATGAGCAAGTGGCAGACTATCTCGATAATTTCAGCCATTTCAGCATGGCTTATTCCTGGGGTGGGTTTGAATCGCTGATCCTTGCTAACCAACCGGAGGAGCTGAACGCTATCCGTCCTGCCGGCCCGGTGGATTTTGAAGGCACGCTGGTGCGGGTGCACATTGGCCTTGAAGATGTGGACGATCTTATTGCGGATTTGGACGCTGGTTTCTCCCGGTTGGGCAAGTGAGTCCAGCGGGAAAGTGCCCGCAATTGCAGAAAACAAAAATGGCGCTTCGGCGCCATTTTTCAGTTCAGGCCAGCAACAGCCTCATAATGTTCAACCGTAGGGAAGGGTTGATAGAAATGATGCAGCAGCGCTTTCCATGACTGGTAGCCGTCAGATTGCCGGAAGCCTTCCGTATGATCCTCCAGCGTTTCCCAATTGACCAAAAGCAGGTAGCGGCTTTCATTTTCCATGCAGCGGCGTACTTCGTGTGAGAGGTACCCACGCTGTGAACGGATGATGGCCTGCGCCTGGTTAAACGCTGCCTCGAATTCCTTTTCCTGACCGGGTATCACATTCAAAATCGCGACTTCCAGAATCATTCCCTTTCCCTGTCGAATCGTTATTGGTTGAGCAATGTTTTGATGGTCGCCACCATCTCTTCTACGCTCTTGTGCGCGGAGGTATTGACGATGTATTTGCCGTCCACCATAAATGTCGGTACGGAGGTAATGCCAGATTCCTGGGTGATCAAATCCGCACGCTCCAGCATAGCAAACAGGTCAGTCTGCTGCGCTTCATTCAGCTCATAAGGGCTGGTCAGGCCTGCATCGTTAAAGATTTGGGTCAGGCGCTTCTGGTTTTCTTCCTGTGATTCGCTCTGTTCTTCCTGCACGTATTTGAACAGCGCATCAGTCAGTGCTTTTGGTGGGTTGCCTTCAGTCTGGATAACCGCAGAGTAGTAGATCAGTGCGGCGAAGGTAGAGCTTTCATTGAAAGTGACATGCACTTTATCCACTTTCTGACCCGTTTGCTCTTCAATCACAGGGATCACCGATTCCATCGAGCGGCAGTGGTCACAGGCAAGGCTGAAAAACTCGGTCAATGGCGCCAGATTTTCTACCGATACCGGTTTTTCCAGCGTGGTGTAGGTTTGTACCTGAGGTGCTTCGTCGCTACAGGCGGTCAATGTCAGTGCTGCAAAAACAGTGATTGCTGGCAGGAAAAGGCGTTTGAGTGTCATGCGTTAACGTTACCCGGTTTCGATGGTTTTTCGCCATCACAGTGGAAAAAAAAGGTGCCCGATTATATACCATTTAGCCGCTGAGGCACGTCAGCGACGTAGGTAAAGATTCGTAAAGATAAAAAAATGCCAGTCAGCGAACTGACCGGCAATCAGGCTCTTGGGCTTGAGCTGTCTGGTTTTCTTAATCGACGATCATCCGGTTTTGCAGGATCATGGCATCAATCACGGACGTGCTGATCTGCTCTGTTGTCATGCCGGAGGTATCGACGGCATAAGCGCTTGCCATGTCATCAAGGCTCATGTTGTCGAACACCACCTGTTGGTCGACATTGCCATCTCCCTGGGTGGAGATGTTCAGAACCGCGTGGCCGTTTCCGTCATCAATCAGTGACAGGTAGCTCTCCAGTGTTTCCGCCGGATCGGAACCCATCAAATCTGACAGGTTAATGGTGTCCTGATTGGTATCGAAATCAACGATATGGTCGACCGCCGGGTCTTCAGTGGTACCTTCATCCCCGCGCAGGAAAGCAAAGGTGTCTGAACCCGAGCCACCGGCGAGCAAGTCATTGCCCTCGCCACCAATGATAAGGTCATCACCCAGACCGCCGTCGATGATGTCGTTGCCGAGATGACCGTGAATGATGTCGTTACCACCACCGCCAACCAGCACATCATCGCTGATACTGCCTCCAATTCGGTCGTTGCTGTCTGTACCGGCAAAGGTCACATCATCCAGTGCTATTACGTCACTCAGCACACTGCTGACGCCACTGAGCGATGCTTCGGCAATGGCAGTGTCAGAACCGCCAATGGTGACGTTCACCTGGGTCTGGTAACCGTTGTCCGCTGTCAGGGTGATTACTTCGCTCACCGAGTCGTTATCGCCCAGCGTTGGCGTTGAACGCGGATCCAGTGTGTAAGTCCAATTTCCGTTATCCAGCACGAGTGTGCCGTACTGGCCATTGACCGTGGTGTTGGCGAAGGAAGGGCTATCGTTAGCATCCAAATCCACTATTGAAAGCGCACCATGTGCCTGGAATGTCGCGGTTTCCGCCGCTATATCCTGATAGTTGAGGCTGCCGTCTCGTACCAACGAGCCATCGACAAAGGCCAGTTTAGTGCCTGCCGTGATCGTCGGGCCTGACATCTGGATCAGGAAATTACCCTGCTCGTTGTGATCAGCGTTGTGCCAACGGTCATTGTCATAGTCAATATCCACCACTGCGAAGGTGTAGACATTGCCTGAGGCATCTTTGTAATCAATGGTGTAATCGAAGTTTACATTGTAAAGCACACCGTTCACTTCGACTTTCTGGGTCGTATCGTAAACGTACTCGTTGGTGCCCATGGCATCGGTGCCGTCACCGTCCATGATGCTGTCGGTATCGTAAATGCGGGCGACAGTTGCCGATTTGTGGAAATCGATCTCAGGTGGATGATTGCCGATATATTGCATGTCTCCACTGCTGAATGAATAGCCATCATTCAGCCAGAACACATTGGCAATATCGACATAGTCTTTGGTGATTTCATCCGGTGCCACCAGCGTGGCGCTATTGGTGCCGACAATGAACGGTTCATCGTTGGTGCCTGTGATAGAAATTGTGATGTCTTTGACCGTGCCATCGGTTGCCGTCAGGGTGATCACATCCTGAACGCAGTCGTTACTGGACAGGGGTTCCGCTTTGACCGAATCAAGCTCATAGGTCCAGACACCGTTTTCAAGCGTCAGGGTGCCGTAGGTACCGTTGACTTGGGTATCAAGGAATTCCGGCGTGTCGTCAGCATCGGGGTCTGTGATGCTGATGGTGCCGCTGACTTTGATTTCATCCCCAAAGTTGCCTTCTGTCACCGCACCGGTAAACACACCGGTAACCAAGGGCGCATCGTCGGTGCCTTGCAGGGCAATCACAATCTCATGCTTACCACCTTCGGAGTCTGTAACGACAAAAGTTTCCAGCGTTTCTTCGTCAATTAACTGGGTCTTATCGGTGTCGAAGGTGTATTCCCAATGACCGTTGGTCAGCACCAGTGTACCGAATTCCCCCTTCAGGGTTGCGTTGTGAAAGTACGGTGTGTCGTTAGCGTCAGCGTCGGAGATAGAAATCGAACCTGAAACAGTACCAAAACTCTCGTTAACAACAGGGGCCAAGCTGACGTTGTCAATCAAAGCGCCGTAACTATCAGAATCGCCTTTACCTGAAAAACTCACGGTGATTTCATCGGTGCCTGACGGGATTAAAACATCAGCAGCAAAATTCACATAATGATCGTTGGGCTGGTCATTATTGAAGAATTTTGAAAACAACGTGTTTCCGTTTTTATCAAGCACTGAAACTTCGAAATCACTGGTATTTTCCAATCGGCTTGCAAAGTCAAAACTAAGCGCAAAGAGATGGTCGCCATTGGCGGTAAACTGAGAAACATTGAGGTCTTGCTGCACTGTCGTGTTGGCATAGCCGTCTAACTCTAGAACCGTATTGGTGTTGGAGTTAGTTGGTGCTCCGTCCATGGTTCCTTGTTGAAACTCGACTCTGCTATCGTCGGGGGAGTACCAGCCGCTGAGTTGAGAATTGGTAAGCGTTGTCCATTTGGCACCGAGATCATCGCCCCAGTCTTCAAAACCGCCATTTGTAAGAAGATTTTCACCGAGCTCCCGAGGTGTTGTATCCAAAGTGCCCGAGAAATCGCCTGTGACGATGGCGGCATCTTCTGTGCCTGTCACTGAGATGGAGACAGCCTGGGTCGTACCGTCCGTAGCTTTTACTGTGAACGTGTCCGTTACCTGCTGACCTTCGTTGAGGCTTTCCGCCTTGTTGTGGTCCAGCGTGTAAGTCCATTCACCGTTTATCAGGGTGAAAGTGCCATAGTTGCCAACTTGGGTGCCTTCCTCGAAAGAGACCGCTTCGCCATCGGCGTCTGACACGGAAAGTGAACCACTTGTTGAGACCACATCTCCGGCATTGCCCTCTGTCACGCTGCCGCTGAAGGTGCCGGTAATGACGGAAGCGTCATTTTCACCGGTGACGGTAATGACGATTTCCTGCACTGTGCCGTCGGTTGCGGTGAGGGTAAACACCTCTTGTTGCTGTTCACCGTCCGTGAGTGTTTGGGCGTTGGCATTCAGGGTATAAGTCCAGACACCGTCAACCAGCACCAGGGTGCCATAGCTTCCGCCAAGGGTGACGTTGTAGAAAGCGGGTGGTGTCTCGGCGTCAGGGTCGGTGATCGCCAGCGTGCCTGTGACAGATTGGCTGGCGCTGTCTTCACTGATCTGTGCGGAAACATTCCCGGTGACGACAGGCTTGTCATCGCTGCCAGTTACCGTGATAACAATTTGCTGTTCGGTGCCATCGCTTGCCGTCAGGGTGATCACATCCTGTGTGATTTCGCCTTCGGCGAGGCTGGCGGATTTGGCTTCATCCAACACATAAGTCCATGCGCCATCCGTCAGGGTCAGGGTACCGTAAGTGCTTTCGACGGAGGTGTTTTCAAAATAGGGTGAGTCATCGGTATCAACGTCGCTGATATTCAAGGTACCGGATACCGTCAGGTCGGACGGTGTGCCAACGTCCAGTTTCACGGAAGCGGCGTTGCCGTCTGCATCTACCAGGAAGTAACTGCCATCAGCAGTCTGGACGATAACCGGCGGTGTTTTGTCGTTTTCGATTCCAGGAATATTGGTTTGCAGTACCAGTTTTCCATCCTGTGAAAGTGTGTACAAATCGACACCGCCGTCCGGATTCGGGGTAGCAAACACGGGTTCCCCATCAATATATCCGGCGGTAGACATGTAAGCACCTGAGTCAGTCATCGCATCTGTCTGAACCAGTTCGCCGCTCTGGGTGAGTTCGAATACGGTGGTATTGCCATCTGTGTTTCCGGAGGCAATAGCATAGGTTCGGCCGTCTCCGGTCTGGTAGAAATTCACGGAAGCCCCACCGCCAATTTGAATAGCACTGCTGTCAACCGTGGTGAGGGCTGCGGTAATGTTGTCCACAACATACAGGGTGATGCCATCAGAACCTGCCGTCGCAAGGTAAGTCACCGTGCCGACTTTGATGATGTCGACACTGGATACAACATCGTTGCTGGCGAACGTCATACCCGTTTCAGTAAGGGCACCTGTTTCGGCATCATAGCTAAGTATGTCGACCCGGTCCGTGTGAGGGCGGGTGACAATCACATACTCAGTGCCATCATCCGCTTCAAACACCACGTTTTCACGCACTATCCCGCCACGGGTTTGGGACTGGGAATTGCCAAACTCTGACAAGCCGCCGACTAAAGAAAGGCTGCCATCGCTGCCAATGCCCCAGGTGGTGATGGAGCCGCTGTTCTGTGAGGTGAGGAACAGGGTGGTTTCACCATCAACGTCAGCGATATTTGACTGGGTGAGACCATTACCCAGCGCGGCAGGGGAAATGCCGGCTGCAATGAGGGCGGCCGTAATGTCTCCGCTGGATGTGCTTATGACGGTTCCGGCGCTGGAATCGTAGGTGAGGCGGTCCGTTTCGGTCAGAGTGCCATCATTTTCGACCCGCGAAATGATGGTCACGCCACTGTATCCGAAGCTGGTGGAGACCACATACGGCACGCCGTCAATGGTGGTGGTTGTGGTTGTCCAAGTGTTATTGCTGCCGTTGTCTACCGCGTCGCCATTCGCCGAGAGGCTGGCGCCCACATCGGGATTGATTGTGAACCCAGAAGCATTGACGCTGCCGGTTGTCACGCCACTAACCACCGCCGCGTTATCAATACCGGTGACAGAAACCGTCACCGTATGTTGGGAACCGTCTGAGCCTGAGACAGTAAAGGTTTCCGTCTCTGACTGATCGCCGGGAATGGTGGCGGCCTTGCTCGGATCAACGGTATAAGTCCACTGGCCATTAACCAGGCTGAATGAGCCATATTCCCCTTCCTGGCTGCTGTCTACCAGCGTTGGTGGCGTTGCTGCATCCGGATCGGTAATGGTGATACTGCCGGAGACTGAACCTGAAGTGCCATCATCTGAAATCGTGGCGGTGAGATCGCCGGAGACATAGGCGGCATCATCACTGCCGGTGATCGAGATGGTAATTTGCTGCTGGGTGTTGTCCGTTGCAGTCAGGGTGAAGACATCCTGCACCACTTCGCCATCTTTGAGTGGTGCCGCTTTGTCGGGATCCAGGGTGTATGTCCACTCGCCGTTGTCGAGCGTGAAGGTGCCATACGTGCCTTCAATCGTGGTATCGGCAAACGACGGTGTGTCGTTGGCGTCGGCGTCCGTGATTCCGATGGAGCCAGTTGTTGTGACATCTTCGGCGATATTCAGGTAGCTGATGGCGCTGGTTTCAGTGTAGGAGCCCTCGACCAAAGTCAGCTCGGTGCCGGGGACAATAGCTGGCCCGTCAATCTGTACCAGCACTGTCGTGGGTTCGTTTCCGCCGTCGTAATAGCTGTTGTTTTGGCTTTCACCAATACTCAGCACACCCATGGTGTAGGTGTTACCGTAGGCATCTGTGTAGTCAACGGTAGCCGTTACCGTGACTGGGTATTCGACCCCGTCAAGTTTGAGAGTCTGGGTGGTATCGCCTTGCGCAGCGTTGGTCAGAGCGCCGTCACTGTCAGTGATAGTGGCTGTAAAGCCGGCGCTGTTAAAGTGAAGGGAGTCAGGCTGGCTGCTGTTACCAAACGACTCGCCATCGCTGTCTGCATCGTCACCCAGTACGTAGAGGTTGGGAACTGTCACAATTGGGCCGGTTGCCGTGCTCACGGTACCGGCAAAGTCGCCGGTAACAACCGGTGCATCATCCGACCCTTCAATGGTGATAACGATTTGGTGATCAGTGCCCTCAGAGTCTGTCAGGGTGAAGGTTTCGGTGGTGCTTTCACCGGCACCGAACGACTGAGCCGCCCCCGGAGTTAATGTATATGTCCACTCACCGTCCGTCAGGGTCAGCTTGCCGTATTGGCCATCCAGTTCTGTGTTGTCGATTGTGGTGACGTCGCCGCTGTCCGGATCTACCAATGAGACGGTGCCTGAAACACTGCTATCCACGCCTTCAACCAGGTTGCCGGTGGTATCGCCTGTGAGTGTCGCGGCATCTTCTGTGCCGGTGACACTGATCACCAGATCATGTTTGCCACCCATGGAATCGGTGATGGTAATGGTGTCGGTGACCGTCACCCCCGCATCCAACGATTCCGCCAGCTCAGGGTCGAGGGTGTAAGTCCAGTGACCATCCACCATGTTGAAGGTGCCGTATTGACCCTGCTGATTGGCGTCTGGCAGGGTTGGGTTGTCGTTGGCATCCGGATCGCTGATGGTTAGTGAACCGCCAGTGGTCAGTGAACCGGCTTCGTCAGTGACGCTGCCTGACGTATCACCGCTCAGTTCGGCGGCATCTTCGCTGCCGGTAATGGTGATAACGATGTCATGCACTGTGCCGTCAGACGCGGTAATGCTCATGGTGTCTGTGGTGGTTTGCCCTTCATCCAGGTATTGCGCAAGTTCAGGGTCGAGGGTGTAAGTCCAATTGCCATTCACCAGTTCCAGCGAACCGTACTGGCCTTCGAATGTCCCGCTTGGCAGGGTGGGGTTTTCCCCTTCATCGGCGTCGGTTAACCCCAATGTTCCTGATGTGGTGAGTACGCCCGATCCCTCAGTGACATTTCCTGTGGTATTGCCGGTCAGAACCGGTTCCTGATCGGTGCCAGTGATGGTGATGGTAATGTCATGTTTCGAGCCGTCCGACGCCGTCACGGTAATCACGTCCGTGGTGGTTTCCCCATCCGGCAGTGAGACTACAGAATCCGGGTCTAGCGTGTAAGTCCACTCGCCGTCATCCAACACCAGGGTGCCGTATTGCCCGTCGATGGTGTCGTTGGAAAGTGTCGGCGTGTCAATGGTGTCAGGGTCAAACAGGTCAATGGTGCCTGAGGTGGTTAAGTTACCGCCGTCTGAGACTGAACCTATGGTGTCACCGCGCAGCACCGGCTCGTCGTTGGTGCCGGTCACGCTGATCACAATGCTTTGCTGGGTGCCGTCTGATGCGGTAAGAGTAATGACATCTGTGTCCAGCTCACCCGGATTGAGTGTGGAAGCAGCATCTTTGTCGAGGGTGTATGTCCATTCCCCGTCGGTCAGTTCCAGTACGCCGTATTTGCCTTCAATGCGGGTATTGTCAAATGCCGGGGTGTCATCGGCATCGACATCCGAGATAGACAGGGTGCCGGAAACGGCCTGGGCGACACCATCGGTGGTGTCTGTCAGGCTGCCGCCAAACTCGCCACTCACGACGGGTAGATCGTCAGTCCCCTGAATGGTGATTTGGATATCCAGCGGCGTGCCGTCCTCTGCCAGCACTGTAATGGTTTCAGGCAGTGAATCCCCTGCATCCAGCGCATCAAAGGTTGCGGTGTTGGCAGGGTCGGAGGTGTAGGTCCAGTTACCGGCACGATCGATTACAATTTCGCCATAGCTGCCATTGTAAGTGCCGGGCTGGAAGAAATATTCGCCGTAGTCAGCATCGCTCACTGTAGCACGGCCGCTGGTGGTCAGCACGCTGTCAGTTTCGTTGATGGTGACGGCGGTTTTACCGCCAAATACGGCGGCATCATTGGTGCCATCAATCGTGATGGTAAGGGTTTGCACTGTGCCATCTTCAGCGCGCACAGAGAGGGTATCGGTCAGCTGATCCCCTTCACCCAAACGGTTTATTGCGCCTTTGGCGTCGTCAGAGCTGTATGTCCAGCTGCCGTCGGCATCAATGGTCAGCTCACCCCAGCGTCCAGTAATGGTTTGCGGAGTGAAAGTGTTGTCATTGCCGTCCACGTCGGTAGATGTCAACTGACCTGACGTGCTCATGGTGCCATCTGCTTCCACAATGGTGCCGATGATATCCCCGGCAATTTGCGCCGGGTCATTAGTGCCGATGATGGTCACCGTCAATTCAGTTTCAGTGCCGTCAACGGAGCGCACAGTAATGGTGTCAGTGATTTTCTCGCCTTCGCTCAGGGTGTCGAGCGCTGCGCTTTGCGCTGGGTCGGAAGTGAAAGTCCAGTTACCGGCGCGATCTATGGTGACCGAACCGTAGTCACCCATGTAGGTACCGGCCAACATAAAGGATTCGCCAGCATCTGGATCGACGATATTGATTGAGCCGGACACGCTGATCACATCGTTGGTTTCGTAGACGTCACGGCTGGAAATGGCTGAGAACACAGGGGCGTCGTTAATACCCTCTATCGTCAGGACGATTTGCTGCTCCGTGCCGTCTTCCGCGCGCACGGTGACCACTTCAGTCAGGGTTTCTCCTTCCGGCAGGCGCTGGATAGCGCCCGTGGGGTCGGTGGTGGTATATGTCCAATTGCCGTTTTCATCAATAGTCACTTCGCCACGCGGTGTGGTAATGGTTTCAGCGATGAACTTGTTGTCGTTGCCGTCCACATCGGTCGAGGTCAGGGTACCTGATGTCGACATGGTGCCACCGTTGTCTGTGATGGTCGCAGTGATGTCCCCACCAATAACCGCATCGTCGTTAGTGCCGTTAATGCTGATGGTAATCTGGGTTTCCGAGCCGTCAACGGAGTACACAGTGATGGTGTCCGTCAGCTTCTCGCCATCAGTAAGGGATTGAATGGCATCGCGGCTGCTGTCGCTGGCGGTATAGCTCCAGTTCCCGGCTGCATCAATCACCACTGAACCCCAGCTGCCTTCAAACGTTCCTGCTTGCATGAAGGATTCACCGTTGTCGGCGTCGACCACATTGATGGTGCCAATGGTTGACATGACGCCATCGCTTTCAGTGATCTCCCCGGTGCTGATGGCGGAAAATACCGCGTCGTCGTTGACACCCTGAAAGGTAATCTCAATCTGCTGCTCAGTACCGTCTGCAGCGCGAACTGTCACATATTCGGTCAGGGTCTCGCCTTCGCCCAGCGCCTTGATTGCGCCAGTCGGGTCGTTGGAAACGTAGCTCCAACTGCCATCTTCGTTGATGGTCAGTTCCCCGCGCAGGGTTGGAATCGTCTCTGCGATAAAGGTGTTGTCTTCACCGTCGACGTCCGCGGAGTTCAGTTGCCCGGAAGCTTGCAACGCGCCGCTGTTATCGACGATGGTGGCGGAAATATCGCCGGATATCAGCGCCGGGTCGTTGGTGCCTTCGATATTCAGCACAATGTCATGAGTGCTGCCATCTGATGCGGTAATGGTGATCACATCCGTGGCTTGCTCACCTTCAGCCAGTGGCGCAACTGCTTCTTTATCGACGGTGTAGGTCCAGTTGCCATCTTTGACGACCAGGGTGCCGTATTCCCCTTTGTACGTGCAGTCATTGAGGGTGGTTTCGTTGTTGGAGTCCGGGTCGATAACGTTAATCGAACCGGATGCGGAAGCGGGAACCGTGCCAGTGCCGTCGGTAACAGTACCGGTTAAATCGCCCTCCAGCGTGGCATCATCGTCGGTGCGGGTAATCGGCAGGGTGACACTTTCCTCGACCGTGTTTTTGCCATCCGACACACTGACTGTCACGGTGATTTCACTTAGGTTGAGAATGTCATCGTCGATAGCAGCAGCGCCTGCTCCTGTCAGTACGACCTGATCGCCTTCAATGCGGAAATATCCATTTGGGTCGTTAGTGATAGATACCGTCAGAGTATCGCCATCCCCGTCACTGGCTGAAATGGTCGCAACCGGACTGCCTTCGGAGACATTTTCATCCTCGGTCAGTGCTACCGGCGTCAGCGTTATCTCGGGAAGGTCTTCCACGGCAGCAACGTCTATATTCACGTTGCCGGAGAAAGAGGTCGCTCCATCGGTAATGTCGACGGTGAAGGAGATGTCCCCGTTGTAATTGGGTGGCGGGACAAGGGTAAACGAGCCGTCTCCATTGTCTTTTATCGAAACACCATCAACGTCAGAGCGAATGGCGGTGATGCGGATATTGTCGCTGTCGCCACCGGTGATGGCGCCAAGGATATCTTCACGGGAAAGAATAATTTCCCCGTCTTCTTCTGCACTGATATCAAGGCCACTAAAGGTGGGTATGGTGTAGGGGTCATCCTGGGCGGTGCTGAACAGGCTGCCATAACGGGCGTAGCCCAGAGATTCGATTTGTGCTGAGGTTACCCCGGAATCAGTCAGGGCTGTGGTATCGAATCCGGCGGTGACCTGCTGCCCCTCGTAGGTGTTACCTTCAATGATCACCTGAGATTCAATGATCACCTGGGAAGTGAGAGCCGAGCTTGAGGCAGCTTCCCCGGCGGCTGTTTCTGTCCCTTCCTGCTGGGTAGGGTCATCACCCTCTTCAATGGCAGCGATGATATCGGCAACATCGGAAGGAAGATCCAGGCCGGAAAAACCCTCTTCCGTTAGTATTAGTGCTTCATCCAGCACATCAACTTGTTCTTGTTCTTCTGTCACTAGCCAGGCATTTTTTCCATTGGGTACAGACACCACATCGCCAGATTCAATGGCGGTGTTTGGTAACGCCGGCACGACTTCGCCGTCTGGTTTCACTATAAATGCCTGTCCAACTACCTGACTCAGAACCAAGTTGATAGCCATAATCATCTCCCGGTTTGAATGACTCAAATTGGAGTCATTTGTTTACTATTCGCTCAGCTTGTTAAACGTAGTACAGAAAATTCTCGGCTGATAAATCGTCAGGGCGGAAAGACAAACTTTTGATAGTAAAGTGTTTCATTGTTGAGACGAGCGGGGTTCTATGTGCGCTGCAGGGGGAGGAGAGAAAGTGACTTGCCGAGAAAAAAGTCTTTGCTGTTTAAGTGCCTAAATGTGATTTATATCATGTGGAATTGGCAGTCGGATTAAATTGCCACTAGTTTTAAGAGACGAAGTTGCGTTTTAAATACGAGACGTTACGGCGCCAATTACTGTCAAATAAATCGACAGTTGGATGTCACCAACAGTGTCATAAGGAAGGCCCAATGAAAGGTTTGGTTAAGAACGAGCCAATCGTCGTGCTTGCAGACGAAGATCTTTCTCATATTGATTTTTTCCAGCAGGTGCTGGGCGAAAGTGGTTACTGGCTCCGCTCCGTGGCGACTCCGGAAAAACTGATGACCATTCTGGAACAGCATCCGGTCAACATTCTCGTTGTGGATATCAATTTTCCCTTCACTACCGGCGGCTCGCTTGCAAAAGAGCTTCGCAAAATACGTCTTCTACCAACCTGCCAGGACACGCGCATTGTCGTGACTTCCCAAGAATATTCCAGTGATCAGAAGCAGGAAGCTTACCGTGCAGGTGCCTGTGACTACACTATTTACCCGATTGCGCCGGAAGAGTTGTTCCTCAAAATGGGAACGCACCTGACCGCCGGGGCGCGCAAAAGCGTGGCCGGCGCGTTAAGCCGCAGCTTCAACACTCTGTCTGAAGCCAACATGGCGCTGTATCCCCTGATGGCGACAGCAAGAAGTTGTACCCAGATGCTGCGCCAGACTTCGCTCAGCAACAAACAGGCTATGTATGTTGATACGTTGAACAAAAGCCTGAAACGGGCAGCGGTTATTGCCGACAACCTGCGTGACTTTGAAGAACTGTCGAATGATTTGCTGGCTCTGGAGACTACGCCGTTTGACCTTGACCAGTTGCTGGGGAGTTTACGTGATTATCTGATTGGAGAGGCAGAAAGCCGGTCTGTTGAGCTTCTGTTTAACGTCCCGCTGGATGTTCCGCGCTCACTGGTGGGCGACCCGGATCGCTTTCGCCGCATCCTGCTCAACATCATCAGTGAAGCCATTGTCATCGGCGAGGGCCAGCCGATTATCCTGAGTATTTCCACCAAACAGCTGACCGACCATGCGGTGACGCTTGAGGTTGCCATCAACCAGAAGGTCACTGATGACGATACCATGTTTGATGAACTCGAGGAGCTGGCAGAACGTGTCGCTATCGCGAAGTCAGAAGTGGATGAGTCGGTTAACCTGCTGATTGCCAGCTGCCTGATTGAGCAGATGGGCGGTGAAGTATTACAGGAGCAATGCGACAAAGACGCAGGTGTGTACTTCAATGTGGAACTGCAACTGGCCAAAACTACCTCGGACAAGAGTTTTGCCGTACCGGTAGACCTGCGGGAATTGCGGGTATTGATTGTTGATGACAACCCGTCTTCCATCGCCGTTCACCAAGCGATCATCGAGTCGCTGGGCTTTAAGGTTGACTCCGCCAACAGTGTCGACGAAGCCTACAACGCTATCGTAGAAGGGCATATGGACATGGAATTGGAGGCCTATGATCTGGTGCTGCTAGACTGGCACATGCCGGGCAAAAAAGGGTTCCACCTGCTTGAAAAGCTGTACGGCGAATTGGCGCCTGATAAGCACCCGCTGGTGATTGTGATCAGTGCCTTCGACAAAGCGAAGATTGACAGCGAACGTGGCCGTGGAAAAATTGCCGGCTACCTGCACAAACCCATTTCTGCCTCAGTCATGTTCGACACCATCATGGATGTGATGGGACATAACCTGCCCAAAACCCACCGCCGCATCCTAGATGCCAAAGCCGGTATGTCTGGCGTTTCCGTCAGTGGTGGTGGCCGCCGTGTGCTGGTTGTTGACGATATGCCAATCAACCAGCAAATCGCCAAAGAAGTGTTGATCAGCAACGATTTTCAGGTCGACTTTGCAGGGTCAGGTAAAGAAGCGTTGGCAAAAGTCTGTCCGGCTCCGGAATTGTATGACGCGGTGTTGATGGATCTCGAAATGCCGGAAATGAACGGACTGGAAGCGACCCGAATCATCCGTGAAACAGCAGACATGGAAGCACTTCCTATCTTCGCTGTTACTGCCCATACCATGGAGCGCGACCGCCAACGCTGTCTTGAGGCGGGTATGAATGACCACATTTCCAAACCGCTGGATGCCGATGCCCTGTTGCAAAAACTGGCGGCATATCTGGGCTTGGTGGTGACCTCAGTGGTACCGAGTGACAATAAAGCCACTGAAAATGCAGACGATTATGAGTATGTCGATATCAAAGATGGCGTGAAGCGTGTTATCGGCAACGAAACGCTCTACTTCAAGTTGCTGAGCGATTTTGTCCATCAGGCCCGTAGTCAGGAGAACCAGATTTACCGCCTGCTTGATGTCGGCAGACAGACAGAAGCTGCTGAGCAGGCTCACACCATCGCGGGCAGTGCAGGGAACCTGTCGATCAATGCGCTCAGGAAATCGGCCAAGCAGTTACAAAACACCCTGATGTCGCTGGATGACTACAAAAATGCCCTGTCCCGTTTCAAAAGGGACATGAACAATGCGATCCGTGAAATTGGCGAAATCCTCCTTAACCGCAGCAACACGAGTCTGCCGGAACACTTGCTGAAACCCCTGCCGGATCCCGCAAGAAACAGTGAGAAAAACAAGCCTTCGTCGTTTTCTGACGGCGCTTTCCTGCAGCGGCTGAGTGCCTTCCGCAACCAGATTAAATCGCAGGAACTGATCGCGATTGATACCTACTACCAGTTGCTAATGGATTATTGCGATGTGGCGAGTGCGCTCAAACCTGTGGGCGACAAACTGATTGAACTGGAATACACCCAGGCATTGACGGCGCTTAACATCTTTATGACTGACAACGAGCTTGACGAAGCCACGGAAGAGAAGGGGATGTCCAATGCTGGTTAATCAGAATATGCCTGAAAAAGACACCCTGCTGATCATCGATGCATCGCCCAACAGCATTCGCATTCTCAATGCCATTTTGGGCGAAGAATACCGCGTGGTTTTTTCGACAACAGGTGCCACCGCCAAAGTGCTGGCGAAATCGGAAAACCCGAGACTCATCCTGATGGACATCGATTTGCCAGACATGGATGGCTTTGAGCTTTGCCAGTCGTTTAAAACCGGTACCGCGACAAAAGATATTCCCATCATCCTCATTACAGAGCACAAGGAAGACGAAGAGCGGGAAATGGGCTTTCGTATCGGATGTTCGGATTACATCGCCAAGCCGGTATCCCCCGCGGAGGTGAAACTGCGCATTTATAATCAACTCCGAATCCGCCGCAATGAAGAACTGATTGTCCAGCGCGCACTCTATGACTCCCTCACCGGGCTTGCCAACCGCAACCTCACCCTCGACAGGCTTCGTTATGCCATTGCCCATGATTTACGCCGCGGTTTGCTGACCGGTGTCATGCTGGTGGATATCGACAATTTCAAAATTATCAACGACACCCTGAGCCACGACGTGGGGGACCAAGTGTTGGTGGAACTGTCCCGTCGCATTGGAAAAACGGTGCGGGAAGTCGACACCGTAGGTCGCGTCAGTGGGGACGAATTCCTGATCGTGTTGCCGGGCTTGCACCAGACCGAAAATGCCGCCCAGATCGCCAGTAAACTCAGAAAAGAGATTGGTAAGCCGGTGGAGCTTAGTGGTGGCGGGGAAGTACATGTAACAGCCAGCATGGGGATTGCCCTTTCACCGTTGGATTCGGATGACTTCAAGCGGCTGTTTGCCAACGCCGATTTGGCCAAACATCAGGCGAAACAGGGTGGAAGGGACAGCTACCGTCTTTACACGTCAGAGATGAATGACAACATACAGCGCCGTATGCGTATCGAATATCACCTGGTGTGGGCGTTGTCACGCGGTGAGTTTAAAGTGGCTTACCAACCGTTGATTGATCTAAAAAACAACCAGGTGGTGGGAGCGGAAGCCTTGTTGCGCTGGCACAACGAAGAGCTAGGGCATGTGTCTCCCGCCGAGTTTATTCCCATCGCAGAACAGTCCAACCTGATCCATGAAATCGGCAAGTTTGTTCTGGATACTGCTACCCGTGATTTCCTGACATTGACCAATGAAGCGGGCGAGTTAATCCACGTAGCAGTGAATATCTCCCCGCAGCAGATCCGCCAGCCGGAATTTGTAAGAGATTTGGAAAGCATTCTTGAAACCAACGGGTTTGCCCCTGAGCGTCTTGAAGTCGAGGTGACGGAAGGCTTGCTGCTCAGCAATCAACCCAACGTAAAAGAGATCATCGGCAAACTACACAATATCGGTGCTGCGTTGTCGATGGATGACTTCGGCACTGGCTATTCTTCCCTGAGCTACCTGCTCCAGTTCCCGTTTGATGCCTTGAAAATCGACCGGGAGTTTGTCGATGGCATCACGGATGTCGAGCTGAATGAAGCACTGGCAACCGCGGTGATTTCCATGGCACAGGGACTGAACCTGAAAACGGTTGCTGAAGGGGTAGAAACCGCCGAGCAACTGGAAATGCTCAAATCCAAAGGGTGTGATTTGGCGCAAGGCTTTTATCTCAGCCGCCCGTTGGAGATAGACAAGTTCAGGGAATTTATCGGGGTCAGCGACGTTACTCAGGAAGCGGCCGAAAATTGTGAGATTGAAAAATCCTGAGCCAGAAGATGGCACTCCAAAAAGCGAACCTAGCGTTCGCTTTTTTTCTGCCCAGATATTTCTGGGTTTGCACAGTTCGTTGAGCACTCTCGGTGACGTCAAAAATTCCTTTAAGGGAAAAGTAAGCGAACTCCGTTCGGATAACCTCAGTCTTTAATATGAAAGCTAATATAAAACATAGGTATAGCTTCAGTTGCGCAGCATTTTTCTTGTTCATTTCCGTTCTCATTTTGAGACTCAAATTTCATATTTGAAACCTTTTTCCGCCTCAGCTATTGATTGATCCATGGTCACTCAGTTTGAAGTGATTGGAGGATGTGATGGCTAAACGAGATCTTGCAGTCGAAGCGGTAACAGGCAGCGTTTCAGTGATCAGTAATGCGGGAAAAATAACGCAACTGGTTGAGGGCGAATCGCTAAAGGCCGGTGACATTTTGGCAACGGAGTATCAGGAAGATGCATCGGTCACTGTCGATGGACATCTGATTGAGCTTCTCAACTCGCCAGTGGTGATGGGGAGTGATGAAGACACGCCCCTGGTTTGGCCGTCATCGACACCTGCACTGACCGTAGAAATCGTCAGCAACCAAATTGAACTGGTGGAGGTTGGGTCGCCCGTTGATTTCTCTCTGATGGAAAGCAAAGACGGCTCTTTGTTAGATTCATTGTATGAGGCCACCAGTACGTTGAACCCTGATGTCTCCCTATCTTCCTCCGCATTTACCTCGTTACTCTCTGTCCGTTATGGCACCTATGTTCTAGAGCAACTCGCTGACGAGATTGAAGACCGTCTGAATGAGAACGTCATTGTTGGCACATCTCAGGATGAGGAGATCTCAGGCACGGATGCTGACGACGTGGTTTTCGCACGGCAAAGCAACGATATCGTCTATGGCTTGGCGGGCGATGACCGTCTTTACGGCAGCCAGGGAGACGATCTGCTCAGTGGTGGTGAAGGTGATGATACTTTGTATGGCAGCGAAGGTACTGACGACCTGCAAGGTGATGCGGGGGATGACCTTCTCTATGGCGGCAATGCCAAAGACATACTCAATGGCGGAAGCGGCGACGATCTTCTCTATGGTGGAAAAGGCGTAGATTTTCTGTCGGGCGGTGCGGATAACGATACCCTCTATGGCGACGTAGGCAACGATACTTTAAAGGGTGACGAAGGGGATGACCGCCTGTATGGCGGCAAAGGTAATGACTCTATGCTCGGCGGTGCCGGTGAGGATCGCCTTTGGGGTGATAAGGGCAATGATACCCTGGCCGGTGGTGATGATAACGATCTGATATATGGCGGCGTCGGTAATGACTTGGTCAAAGGCGACAGTGGTGACGACACCCTCTACGGCAGTGACGGTAACGATCAGGTATTCGGCAACACAGGCGCTGATAAACTCTATGGCGGGGACGGCGATGACCTGCTGGATGGCGGTCAGGGAGATGATCATCTGAATGGTGGTAGTGGTGACGATACCTTGCTTGGCGGCGATGGGGATGATCTGCTTCTGGGCAGTAGCGGCAGCGATATTGTGTATGGTGGTTCGGGCAACAACACACTGACACTCGGCAGTGGCGACAATATCGTTGTGTACGATGGTGCCGGAAACGACAGGGTGACAGATTTCAGCACCCGCGATGACAAAATTGTCGTTCCCCGTTCGCTGGGATTCACTTCTCTGGTCAGTCTGGCACTGCTGCAGGTTGGTGCGGATACGGTTCTGACCATTGGCGGTAACACGCTAACGCTGAGCAATGTTTCTCTCGATAAATTGACTGACGACCATTTTATTTTCGCCAGTGATGATGCTTTTGCTACGTACACCTCGCAGGTTGAAATCTCTTTAGACCAGACCGCTGTGGTGAATGCCAGTCAGGGCAATTTCCTTGCGTCGGGAAATTTGCTCGACAACGAGGACTTGGTCGGCGGATGGCATGTTTCAACCATCACCCTCAATGGCGCGGTTTATGAGCTGGGTGTTGGCGTTGCTGTGATTGAAACCGAGCGTGGAGAACTGACGGTTTATGGCTACGGTGATGATGATCATGAGGCGGGTGACTATGTTTATCACGTAACCTCCGAAGCCGCTTTGGATGAGGCGCTGGATACTTTTGAACTTGGCTTTGCCAATGAAGTTGGCGATGAGATGTCGGCTGAGTTGTCTATCCAGACTGGCGTTGAGATAACAGACCTCGGCGATTTGGTCGACGACAATGCCCTTTCAGGCTTCTCAGACAATGACCTGTTGTTGGGGGATAGCCAGGACAATGTGCTGATGGGCTTCGCGGGTGACGATTTTATTGATGCGGGACTGGGCAATGACCTTATCACCGGTGGGCAAGGCTCGGACGATATGTATGGTGGTGAAGGTTCTGACACGTTTGTATTCCTTCAATCTGATGCGGCATTGGGCACAGTGGATACAATCCACGATTTCTCCCTTAGCAACGACAGCCTTGATCTCAGCGACATTCTCGCTGATGTCGCCAGTGAATCCCTCGACAGTTATCTGGTGTCGCTGGAAAACAACGGGGCGGGAGAAGCGGTACTTTCTGTTGCGACCACGGGTGAGGAGGTTGATCAGCAGATCACCCTGGCCAACCTGTCTGTATCCGACATCGCTGAAGGCCTGCAAATGATGGGCTCTTCAAGCGGTCAGGAAATCATCAATACGTTGATTGAGGAAAACATCTTACTGACATCATCAACGTTCTAAGGAAGGTTGAGAGGGAATGCTGGGTGGTTCAACGAGGCTCACCCAGCCAACCCGCCACGGTCTGCACCGGATCGCCGCCTTGCGTGGGAGTCAGCCAAACGGCAATCGCATCGGCGGCAGTATCAGGCACGGTAAAACGCCATTCGCTTTGTCCTGCTTTTTCGCCAAAAGCGACCACCACAAAATTATGCTCCAGCGTTTTACCCCGGTTTTCACCCCGTTTCACATCAGTGCGTTGGTTCATCGCCAGCAAAGCGTAATGGGCTTTAAGCGATTGCCCGTTTCCGTAGTGCAGATTCAGGGTTGAACCTTCAAGGTTTGCGGTCAGTGATGCGGCTTTCGGGCCTGTTGTGAAAGGCACAGGCTGGCGGGAGAAAAAGCCACGCCACTCCTGATCGTTAATAAACCATCCCGGAGTATAAACGCCGCTGGCACTGGCCTGTGTGACTTTTTGCCGTTGGCGTTGGGAAAACTCCGGTTTGGCAAAACGGTCCGGCCAGCCAATGTAATTCCAGTAATCGACATGAAAAGCCAGTGGGATCACCTCCGTCCATAACCCCTCTTGCGCTGCTAACCGGTTCAGGGCGGCATCCGCCGGTGGGCAACTGCTGCACCCTTCTGATGTAAAAAGCTCAACAACGGTTGCCGGTGAACCGTGATTTTCCCAAGTCTGGGCACTGGCCGATGCTGAAAACAAAGCGGTGAGGGCAACACTGAGCGCAAGGAGATATTGCATGATAAGGCTCCTAATCTGGACTGAAGACAGCAACTTCAGCGAATTCAGGTACAAAAGCAGACCAAAATAGAAAGGATTTACTTTCAATTGACCTTCATCCTTGTGCCATTTAACAAACCTGAATGGTCATTTGACTATGCTATTAGTAAAGACCAAAGACCAAAGACCAAAGACCAAAGACCAAAGACCAAAGACCAAAGACCAAAGACCAAAGACCAAAGACCAAAGACAGTGAGGCGCTATGAGAGTACTGGTTATTTTTCTTCTGACTTTATTTGTTGCCACAGGTTGCCGGATCACCAGCATTGAAGGTGAAACCGATGATGTGGAAATCAAGGTAAATTCGAAAGGGGATGGTGATTACGACCACGATGGTGATGACCAAGGCAAGGGGAAATTCTGCCCTCCGGGTCATGCCAAGAAAGGCCGTTGTTGAGTCAGCGCATGGCAGACAATATTGAAGCCTGCATTGTAATGACCACGTTTGCCGATGAGGATGTCGGCAAACGTATCATCAATGCTTTGCTGGAGAAAAAACTCGCCGCCTGTGTGCAGGTGATGCCAATCCATAGCTACTACCATTGGCAAGGCAAAGTGAAAAACGACAGCGAAAAGCTGGTTTTCATCAAAACCCTGACATCACTCTACGCGCAGGTTGAAGCGGAAATCTGTCGCCTGCATGACTACGATGTTCCCGAAATACTGCAAATTCCCGTTGGGGCAGGTTTGGGTGCCTATCTGGGATGGATGGAGGAAAGCTGTTCACCCAAAGGGGAT
The DNA here is from genome assembly GCF_019209835.1 of Enterovibrio paralichthyis. Lineage (NCBI taxonomy): Bacteria > Pseudomonadati > Pseudomonadota > Gammaproteobacteria > Vibrionales > Vibrionaceae > Enterovibrio > Enterovibrio paralichthyis. The sequence continues at coordinate 249,620 of NZ_JAHUTS010000003.1, forward strand.
TAACCTTCCATCACACTTACAGATCGAGATATAAACGCAGCATGTCTTTGTGCTGGATTCCGTTTTCCCACACCGGCTCTTCGTAGTTATCCAGAAAATGGTTTTTCACCACGCTTTCCACCCGAAAACCCAAACGCTGATAAAACGCCAACTGGTAGCCGAATGTACCGGTTCCTAGCTCAATCCGCTTTATGTCACGGGCTTTGAGCGAGGTAAGCACATAGCGCATCAGCCTGGTGCCCCAGTTTTTTCCCTGCAGATCCGGAGAGATAGCCAGGTTGGAAAGCTCCGCGACATGGCTTTTTTCCGGCGTTACCACACAGGCACCGACCACGTTTTCCTTATCCAATACCCCAAAACACCAGGAATCGAGCAGATAAGTCGCGATATTGGCGGCCGAAGGGTCTGCTTCCAGCAACAGGCTGGGCGGGATTTGTAAGGGTGAAATTTCAGCGAAATTCATAGTATCGCTGGCATGGTCGGTTTTCGATAACGCAGCTTTTCTGCGCGTTGACATTTTGCGGAAAGGTTCTGTTACTGCCATAGATTTTTAGGTTCGTGCTTGGGCCACGTCCGGTGAGGCTCGCAGCAGGTTGAGGTTGCTCACTAAGCCAAGGTGCAGCGCAACTCGACGGTATTACCCTGGGGGTCTTGGATGTAAATTGAATTGCCGAATCCTTGTGCACCATATCGCTTTTTGAATCCTTCTGTTTTCACACCATGGGAAGCGAGGTGTTCCAAAATTGCAGTCTCGTCCTGAGCGGCGATACGCAGGCAAAAATGGTCCATATTGTTTCCCGTTTCACCCGGTGCATCGCCTCCCAGTGCACCCAATTGACTATTAATGCTGACAATGTCAATCAGAGCATTTCCGGCACGAAGTTGGATAAGACCAACCTCGGGAGCGGTTTCCCGCTCTACGATACAGCCGAGCACCTCAGTATAAAACGTGACCATTTCATTGCGTTTGTCAGTTCTGAGAACCAGGTGATCTATGTCCAGAATTTCAAGCATATTTTCTTTCCAATCTGACAGACAGTCATCAAAGCGGGTTTTTCAGGTGCAAACAGGCCGGCAAACCCAGAATGTGGTGATATTTCAATCAATGAAGGTTCGGCTCTGAGGATAACGAATTTTTACAAATTCGGTTCAACTTTTGCGCGTTGTGCGATCAGGGTTCAAGAGTGTCGTGAGAAGCACGGTTGTAGAAGCGCGGTGAATCCGTGCGAGGCAGGTGCACCAGGTTCAGGTTGGTTTTGATGGCCGTGCTGACCGCCAGTGAGGTTGGGGTACCGAGGGTGATCAGGGTGCCTACCCCGGCCATCAGTGTTTTTTGCACCAACTCGATGCTGCACCGGCTGGTCACCAGAATCGCTTGTGAAGACATTAACGCTTTACCGCGAAGCGCGGTTCCAATCGCCTTGTCCAAGGCGTTGTGTCTGCCAATATCTTCCCGGCAAAGTAAGATCTCGCCCTTGTCATCGACCAATAATGCAGCATGAATGGCGCCACTGATATGACCGAGGGACTGCCATTGGCGCAGTGAGTCGCGCAATTTCAGGATGGCGGCATCGTTTAAGGGCTCAACAAAAGGCTGGGGTTCAAAACCCGGAATGGCCTGTTCGAGGGATTCTGCCCCGCAAATGCCACAGCCTGTGCGTCCCGCCAGGTGTCGCTTGGTCAGGGAAAGTCTGGCCTGGGCGCGGTTGGCGAGTTTTACATCCACAATCAGTGCATCGTCCTGCGGCTCAATGATGATGTCGTGCACTTCGGTACAGTCACGGATGATGCGCTCGGTGAAAGAAAACCCATAGATAAAATCTTCGACATCCTGCGGTGTGGTCATCATTACCGCATGGCTGACACCGTTATAACTGATAGCCAGCGGTGTCTCGCTTGGCAAAGTGGCAAAGCAAGTGGACTGATTGGCGTTGTCGAGATAGTGGTGTAGCGAGTGTGGGGGCAATTCTGCATTCGGGGTGTCAGACTCGTCTATCCGTTTTCGATTTGTCATGGGAAACCTTTTCAGCCGCTCAGACCCTAATCATAGTTCACTATCAAAGTTAACAGTCTACTGTGCTGAAACGGATGCCAAAACGGTGACATGACGCTTTGTCGCAAACGCAATGCCGTCAGGCGCAATCTCATATTTCCACCTTAACGCAGCACTCTACCATGAGCACATTATGGTGGCGGATTTCCGCCTACACGCGGTGAAATGGCTACACTTTTCGGTGCAGAGATCATCATTGCAGTTATCCTCAAACCGGCTAATCAGGACAAAGGAATGACACATTACTCAGGATTTGGGTTATTCAAGCATGCGCTGACGTTTCATGAAAACTGGCAACGGGCTTGGCGCAATCCGACACCGAAGCCCCATTACGACGTGATCATCGTCGGCGGTGGCGGTCACGGATTGGCAACGGCTTACTACCTTGCCAAAGAGTGCGGGGTTAAAAATGTCGCCGTATTGGAAAAAGGCTGGCTGGGCGGCGGTAACACGGCGCGGAATACCACCATTGTGCGTTCCAACTATCTTTGGGACGAAGCGGCACACCTTTACGAACATTCCATGAAACTGTGGGAAGGGCTGTCGCAGGAGCTGAACTTCAACCTGATGTTCAGCCAGCGCGGCGTGCTGAATCTTGGTCATACCCTGCAAGACATGCGTGATATTGAACGCCGGGTCAGTGCCAACCGCCTGAACGGCATCGACAGTGAAGTGCTGGATACCAAAGCGGTGCAGGATTTGGTGCCGCTGCTCGATTGCTCTGATAATGCCCGCTATCCGGTACTCGGTGCCAGCTGGCAACCGCGCGGTGGTGTCGCGCGCCATGATGCTGTTGCCTGGGGTTTTGCCCGAGCGGCAGACAGCCTGGGTGTTGATCTTATCCAGCAAACCGAAGTGACGGGTCTTCGTATTGAAGATGGCCGTATCAAGGGTGTGGAGACAGCAAGAGGCTTTATCGGTGCAGACAAAGTGGGTTGCGTGGTGGCCGGTAATTCCGGCGAGTTGGCGCGCATGGCGGGCATGACACTGCCGGTTGAATCCCACCCGTTGCAGGCCATGGTTTCAGAGCCCCTCAAGCCCTGTATTGATACCGTGATCATGTCAAATCAGGTTCACGGGTATATCAGCCAGTCCGATAAAGGGGATCTGGTGATTGGTGCGGGGATCGACAGCTATAACGGCTTTGGTCAGCGCGGCTCGTTCCCGGTGATTGAACACACCATCTCCGCCATTATCGAAATGTTCCCTTTCCTCAGCCGCGTGCGAATGAACCGCCATTGGGGTGGGATAGTGGATACCTGCCCGGATGCCTGTCCTATCATCAGCAAAACCGACATCAATGGGCTCTTTTTCAACTGTGGCTGGGGCACCGGCGGCTTTAAAGCCACGCCCGGATCCGGCCATGTGTTTGCCCACACCCTTGCCAATGACTCGCCGCATCCGCTGGCCGCACCGTTCAATCTCAACCGGTTTGTGACCGGCTACCTGATTGATGAACACGGCGCTGCGGGTGTTGCACACTGAGTTAACTGTCTGAAAACGTTGCGGGATTAAGGAAGAAAAATGCTACGGATTTACTGCCCCTACTGTGAAGAGCACAGAGAAGAAGACGAATTCAGCTATGGCGGCGAGGCGCACATTGTCCGCCCTAAAGACCCGGATGCAGTCAGCGATGAAGAATGGGGACACTACCTGTTTCATCGCCAAAACATCAAAGGCAGTCACCGCGAAATGTGGTACCACGCGACAGGATGCCGCAAGTTTTTCAACGTCCAGCGCAATACGGTGACTTACAAGATAGAAGCGGTTTACAAAATGGGTGAAGCCGCCCCAGAGACGACAACTTCAGGGAATGCTGGGGAGGCGAAAGCATGAGTCAGATTAACCGACTGGACCAAGGTGGGCGCATTGACCGCCAATCTTCTTTCACATTTACCTTTAACGGTGAGATTTATCAGGGGCACAACGGGGACACCCTGGCGTCGGCGTTGCTGGCAAATGGGGTGAAAGTGATTGGCCGCAGTTTTAAGTATCACCGTCCACGCGGCATTTTAGGCTCGGGCGCGGAAGAGCCCAATGCCATCCTGCAGGTGGGTTTGGATGACGCCACCACCTTACCGAATCAACGTGCAACCCAGACCGAACTCTACGACGGGCTGGATGCCACCACCGTGAATGCATGGCCGAGCCTTGACCGAGATGCCATGGCACTGCTGGGCAAGGTTGGCGGTGCCATGATGCCAGCAGGTTTCTACTACAAAACCTTTATGAACCCGCCATCGCTGTGGCCGACCTATGAAAAGCATATCCGCAACGCGGCGGGGCTGGGTGAGATCCCGAAAGCGCGGGATCCGGATTTGTACGATCACATGCACCAGCATTGCGAAGTGTTGATCATCGGCGCGGGCCCAGCGGGTCTGATGGCGGCAAGACAACTTGCGGGCATTGGCCTTCGCATTATTGTGGTGGATGAGCAATCCGAAATGGGCGGCAGCTTACTGCATTGCCGGGAGCAGATTGACGCCAAAGCCGCAACCGCCTGGCGTGATGAAACGCTGGCGCTGCTGGAGGCAGATAGCAAGGTCACCCTGTTACCGAAAGCGACCGCATTTGGCTACTACGATCATAACTTTGTCGGTGTGGTAGAGCGCAAAACCGACCACCTTGGTGATGACGTGCGGGGCATTCGCCAGCGCATCCACCATATCCGCGCTGCGCAGGTCTTGCTTGCGACCGGTGCCATTGAGCGTCCGCTGGTGTTTGGCAATAACGATTTGCCGGGCAGCATGCTGGCGTCGGCCATTTCTGTCTATCTCAACCGTTATGCGGTCGCGCCGGGTGAAACCCTGGTGCTTATGACCACCAATGACGAAGCCTACGACGCGGCAATCAGCTGGCATCAAAGCGGTAAGACGGTCGCGGCGATTGTCGATACCCGCAGCTTTTCGGATGGAGAGCGCGTCAGGCAAGCCAGGGAGTTGGGCATTGAGGTGCTGTTTGGTCATGCGGTCACCAATCTACAGGGCAGTAAATGCGTGACCGGCGCAGAGATCGTCCCGTTAGAAAAAGATGGCCGTTCGGTCACGGGCCCGATCAAAGTGATCAACTGCGATCTGGTTGCCAGCAGTGGCGGCTGGAGCCCTGCGCTGCATTTGAGCTGCCACACCGGTGGCCGACCTGTCTGGCGTGATGATATCGCCGCTTTCGTCCCTGCGGGCAATGTGGAAGGGATGGATTACGCAGGGTCTGTCGCGGGAGAAGGCACCCTGCTGGATGTGATGCAAAGCGGGGCAGACGCGGCTTCACGCATAGCTTCTGCTCTGGATGTGGTGCCGCTGGAAAGTGCGTTGCCTGTGGTAGAAACCTTCCAGACCGATCCAGCAATGGCGATGTATCTGGTGCCTTACCGTTTGCCCGTCAGCCGGGCACCTAAACAATTTGTCGACTTCCAGAATGACGTGACAGCAGCTGGTATCGAGCTGGCTGTGCGTGAAGGGTATGAGTCGATTGAACATATCAAACGCTATACCGCCATGGGTTTTGGTACCGATCAGGGGAAAACCGGCAACATCAACGGTATGGCGATTGCGGCAAGGGCGATGGGCAAAACCATTGCTGAAACCGGTACCACCATTTTCCGCCCCATGTACACGCCGGTGACCTTTGGTGCGCTGGCCGGGCAACACGTCGGTAAGCTGTTCGACCCAGAGCGCTATACTGCCATGCATCAGTGGCACATTGAGCACGGTGCCAAGTTTGAGGATGTCGGCCAGTGGAAGCGTCCGTGGTATTTCCCGAAAGAGGGCGAGTCCATGGAAGACGCGTTGGCGCGGGAGTGTAAAGCCACCCGCGACAGCGTCGGCATTCTGGATGCATCCACGCTCGGCAAAATTGATATCCAGGGCAAAGATGCCCGGGATTTCCTCAACCGCATTTACACCAACGGCTGGGACAAACTCGCACCGGGACGCTGCCGCTACGGCGTGATGTGTCATGAAGACGGCATGGTGTTCGATGACGGCGTGACCTCCTGCATTGCAGATGATCATTTCCTGATGACGACGACCTCTGGCGGCGCTGCGGGCGTGCTGCGCTGGCTGGAAGTGTGGCACCAGACGGAATGGCCGGAGCTGGAAGTCTATTTCACCAGTGTGACCGACCACTGGGCGACCATGACAATCTCCGGCCCCAACAGCCGCAATGTGCTCAAACAGCTGGTGGGCGACGAAGATGTTTCCGAAGAAGCCATGCCGTTTATGAGCTGGAAACCCATGATGGTTGCAGGCGTACCTGCGCGGGTGTTCCGCATCAGTTTCACCGGTGAACTGTCATTCGAGATCAACGTCAACGCTGACTTTGGCCTCTATGTTTGGGAGCAGGTGATGACGGCGGGGAAACCTTACAACATCACACCGTATGGCACAGAAACCATGCACATCCTGCGTGCAGAGAAAGGGTTCATTATTGTCGGGCAGGATACCGACGGTTCAGTGACGCCGCAGGATCTCAACATGGGCTGGATCACCGGCAAGCAGAAAACCTACAGCTTTATCGGGCGGCGCTCCTGGGCGCGGGAAGATACCTCGCGCAGTGATCGCAAACAGCTGGTTGGGCTGAGATGCACCGAGCCGAGCAAAGTGATCCCGGAAGGGGCTCAGGCGGTGGACAACCCCAATCACCCAATCCCGATGCCCATGGTCGGCCATGTAACTTCGTCTTATCACAGCGCATCGCTGGGTTACTCGATTGCGATGGGCATGATTAAAAACGGCCTTAACCGTGAAGGGGATTATGTCTACTTCCCCCTGGCAGATGGCACCACTTTGAAAGCGCAGATTGTCAGCTCCGTCTTTTACGATGTGAAAAACGAAAAACCGACACAAACCCATGACGAAGAGGTTGCGCCACTGAGTGATTCATTCGCGCCTGTTGTGCGTCGCGCCCTGCAACATTTGGGGCAGACCCACCCTGATAACTCGCCAGGTGTTCACCTCCATGAGCGTAAGGAAGTGAGCCAGATGGTGTTGCGCGGTGAGGCAACGGCAGAGTTTGCTGCGGGCGTGGAATCGGCGTTAGGAGTGACCTTACCTACTTCCCCCTGCACTTCTGAATCGAAAGGACGTATTGAAGTGTGGTGGCTTTCACCGGATGAATGGCTGATCCTCGGCTTTGACGACAGCGCAGCAGCGCTGGAAGAGAAGCTAAGGGCAGCGCTGAGCGGCCAGTATTCGGTGACGGATGTCAGCGGCGGACAGACGCTTTTGACGCTGACAGGCTCCCACGCCAAAGATGTGCTGAAGAAATCGACCTCTTACGATGTGGACGGCAGCCATTTCCCGATGGGCAAATGTGTTGGGACGACGTTCGGCAAAACCCAGGTGTTTCTCCGTCACCACAGTGAAAACTGCTATGACCTGATTGTACGCCGCAGTTTTGCCGATTACACCGCACTGTGGATCCAGCAATCGGCTGAAGAATACGGATTGGCGCTCGACTGTTAATCTGTATTGAAACAAACCCAAAGCCCGCATCAACTGCGGGCTTTGTTGTTTTTATCCATCGAGATTCAGGTTAATCAAACCGGACGCGGGAAAAGTGCGGATTATCGACGGTGACTTCGAGAACAGAAACGGTGTCCAGCACAACCAGTTTGTCGCCACTTGGGGTTTCAATGGCGATGCATTCGGCTTTATCGGCATTTCTGACGGTATCTTGGGCTGTTCCTTCCTCGACGTCACCATTTTTCATTGTCAGCCTGACGGGGTAGTGAAACAGACAGACAATTTCGACGTAGTCGTAGTCAGAGCAACTGATCATGTAAGTTCCTAAGTCATTGGCTATTGCTTATCAGTTAAGCAGAAAAAAGGGTGCCATAGGCACCCGAGGAAAGCAAAAGGGATGTTTCATTGTTATTATATGTGACAGCGTCACTTATTCGTTTAGAAGGCAACGTCTCCAAATTGGTTTTTGCCCGGATCTCCCGCCAGCTCGGTTTCCGGGTAGACATCGTTTTCCCAGCGTAGCGTCTGCACGACGCAGCCATCGGTATCGGCCATCGCCAAGGTTTGTGATGACGGAGCGCAATCGGGTTGATGCGCTTGGTAAATCGTGGTTGAAACCGTCACAGTGTCTTCTGGTTGTTCGTCAACATATACCATAGAGAGTTTGTCTTCCGGCGTTCCCTGGCGTATCAGCCAGCGATAGCTCTTCTGCGCCAGTTTCTCTCCCACCTCGCCATGCCAGAATATTTCTGCGCCATACACGGCCAGCGCGTTGCGGTTCAGCAACAGGTAGGCATCCAGCTCGTCCCTTGCGCGGATAACCCCGTTATCGTTTACAGCAACGCTGTACTGATAGTGGACGGGATAGCCAGAGGTTTTTGCTTCTTGATAAGCAGTGGAATTGGCAGATGTGGTATTGCAGCCGGAAAGGGCTAAAAGGATTGTGCTGCCTACCAGTGAACCGAATACAAACTTCATGGTTACGCCTCCATGCCATGTTTAAAAATTTAAAGCATGCAACAACTGCAAAAGCTATCCCTGTATTAGCAATCAGCCGGATAATAAGGTTAAGTGGTATTTTCATTTTGTCTGGAAGAATAATTTAGAGTATCTACAAATTTGTTCTAGTTTATTTTTTTACACTATACATGCGATGTCTTTTTTATGAGTCATCACTTGAAAGTGAAGGGATGCATTGATAGCTAACAAGTTGAATAAGATGAAGTAATGAATTGGCGTTTGCTCACGGAATTTAATATGAAACGGGTTTTTTCATCTCAATTTTAAACAAAATGAGACACTGAGTTATATTTCTCATTCTTTGAAGATAATCACAGTGGAAAATACCCAAATAACCTGAAACCTGCATCTTCAGGTCGTTTAGGTGTATAGCGTGATTCATTGTTTCAGTAGGAGGCGATGAAATAATAGCCAGTGAATAAGAAGTTGGATATTTATGGAGTATGTGTAAGGAATTTAGTTTTCCATACTTGTAAATTGCGTTATTTGGATAAAAAAAAGCAAGGTAATTAACCTTGCCATTTTTAGTGCTGGGTAGGGGTTTAGCTTTGTGAGCGAAGAGCAAACGCTGCTTTTTTCTCTGTAAGCATACTCACGATAAACATACCCGCGACCATGCTCAGTACAAACAACCCGACAACCGGCGCACCTGAACCCAGAGCCGTGATAGCAGGGCCGGGACAAATACCGGCGATACCCCAGCCGATACCAAACAGCGCTGAACCACCAATCAGTTTCTTATCCAGCTGGGTGTTGTTGCTTAGGCAAAAAGTTTCAGCCAGCACAGGCTTTGGCTGCTTTTTCACCAGCAGAAAATAGCCGGGTGCAAATACCATCAATGCACCGCCCATAACGAATGCGAGGCTCGGATCCCAATGACCAAAAATATTGAGGAAGCCAATGACTTTTGCCGGATCTACCATGCCGGAGATCATCATGCCAAGGCCGAATAAAAAGCCAGCGATGAGCGAAACAACGCGAAATAACATGATGACTCCTTAAACGTGAAAGCGAATGAAGACAGTAACAACTGCCGCGGCCATGAAAGTCAGAGTCGCTGCAATTGAACGTTTTGAAAGTCTACCCATACCGCAAATGCCGTGACCACTGGTACAGCCGTTAGCCAGCTTGGTACCCATGCCCACCAACAAGCCCGCAGCGACGGCTGAAAGCGGCGTTACTGCTGGATCCAGTGCCGCAAAGTCCGGAAACGCGAAACCCATCGCTGTGGCGGTAAAACCTGCCGCAACCATGCCTGCCAGGAACAACAGGCGCCACGAGAACTCGCCTTTGCTTGGTTTGAGTAAGCCACCGATGATGCCGCTGATACCGGCAATTCTGCCGTTCAATGCCAGCAACACCAGACCTGAAACGCCCAGAAGCATGCCTCCGAATAGGGCATCCCACGGGATTTGGAATGTCATTGTCTCTCCCCAAAAAAAGCTGTGAAAACTGTGGCGGAAACGCCAAGAAGTGAGGGAATGATATCGACTCATGAATATAAGTCAATTCTAATTTAGATGATTGTGAATCAGATCTATCTAATATATGATTCTCCCATCAACTCGTCACAGCAGTGAAAATCGAGTAAGTTTAAAACTCTCCAAGGCTCGCAAAACTTTAAATGCTTTCGGCCTCATAGATATACAGGAGCTTTACCATGCCTAAGATCCTCATCATTGGTGGTGTTGCCGGTGGCGCATCAGCAGCAGCACGTGCCCGTCGTTTGAGTGAAGATGCCGAAATCATCATGTTCGAGCGGGGCAACTATGTCTCATTCGCCAACTGCGGCCTGCCATACCACATTGGTGGTGACATTCAGGATCGCAGCAAACTGTTGTTGCAAACCCCTGAGAGCTTCCTTGCGCGATTCAACGTGGATGTGCGCGTGATGAACGAAGTAGTGTCTATCCAGCGTGAAGATAAAACCGTAACGGTGAAAAACCTGCTGGATGGCTCGGAATACACGGAAAGCTATGACTTCCTGCTACTGAGCCCAGGTGCGGCACCAATCGTTCCGCCAATCCCTGGAATTGAGAACCCGCTGACGTTCTCACTGCGCAACATTCCGGATATGGATAGCATTATCAACAGCATCCAGATGAACAATGTGCAGCATGCGACTGTAGTTGGTGGCGGCTTCATTGGTCTTGAGATGATGGAAGCCTTCCATCAACTGGGTATTAAAACGACCTTGCTGGAACTGGCTGATCAGGTGATGACCCCGGTTGACCCTGAAATGGCGGGCTTTGTTCATCAGGAAATCCGTGCCAAAGGTATCGATTTGCGTCTGGGTACTGCACTGACAGGCGTTGAGTATCTGTCTGAGACCCATATTGCCAGCGAAGAGGCGGGCGAAGACAGCATCAACCAGCACATTCATGGCCAGTTGCAGCTTTCTCTGAGCACTGGCGACACTCTGATAACAGACATGCTGATCATGGCGATTGGTGTGCGTCCTGAAGTCTCACTGGCGCGCGCTGCTGGCCTGCAAATCGGTGAGTTAGGCGGTATCTGGGTTAACGACGCGCTGCAAACCAGTGACCCGTCTATCTATGCGGTAGGCGATGCGATTGAAGAAAAAGACTTTGTGACCGGCAAACAAACCGTGGTGCCACTGGCTGGCCCTGCAAACCGCCAGGGTCGTATGGCTGCTGACAACATGTTGGGCGCAAACGAAACCTACCGTGGCACACAGGGTACGGCAATCTGTAAGGTGTTCGATTTGGCAGTGGCTTCTACCGGTAAAAACGAGAAACAACTGAAGCGCGAAGACATCTCTTACGACAAGGTTTACGTACACACCGCCAGCCATGCAAGCTACTACCCGGGCGCAGAAGTGGTTTCACTGAAACTCATGTATGCACCAGACAGCGGCAAGATCCTGGGCGCTCAGGCAGTCGGTAAAGATGGCGTTGATAAACGTATCGACATTCTGGCAGTAGCACAACGTGCGGGCATGACTGTTGAGCAACTTCAGCATGTGGAGCTGACCTATGCACCGCCGTATGGCAGCGCGAAAGACGTGATTAATCAGGCCGCATTTGTAGCAACCAACATCATGAAAGGTGATGTCAAAGCCATTCACTACGACCAAATAGCTAACCTGAGCGACGATCAGGTTCTGCTGGACGTTCGCAATCCAATCGAACTGCAAAATGTCGGCACCTTCCCGGGTGCAATCAATATCCCGGTTGACCAACTGCGCGACCGTATGAATGAGCTGCCAAAAGACAAAGAAATCGTCGTGGCGTGTCAGGTTGGCCTGCGTGGCAACGTGGCCTACCGCCAGCTGGCAAACAATGGCTTCAAGGCGCGTAATCTGGTGGGTGGTTACCGTACCTGGCGCGCCTCAAACCAGTAAATTTCAGTAATCTGTCGTTAAAATGCAGTCTTCGGGCTGCATTTTTCGTTTTTGGCTGACTGTTCCGGATGAACAATTCGCGATGGAATGTGAAATTTCGGCTGTGTCCCATTTCCTGACACTTTTACACCGTGTGTTTGATTCATGCTAATCACTGGAATCCATGGTTAAGGCGTATGCATGAACAAGGTCATCCACCGCTGTTTGGTGCTGGCTACCCTGCTTTTTGTTGTACCGTTTTCGGCGGTGGTGGGGGCAACCACACCAGCACCTTCGGGGGCGCACGTCTATTTTATCCAGCCAAAAGATGGTGAAACGGTACCTGAGACTTTCACTGTCGTCGTTGGTGTGCGGGGAATGCGCCTACTTCCAGCTGGGCCAACGCTCCCCAATACTGGACACCACCACCTCTTAATTGATGTCGATTCACTGGAAAACTTCTCGTTACCACTGCCTAAAAACGCCAATATCCAGCATCTGGACAGGGGCGAAGACAGGCTACGGCTTACGCTGCCACGGGGCAGACACACCCTGCAGGTGTTGATGGCAGACGGTGAACACATACCCCACACCCATCCCGTGCTGTCAGAAAAGATCACCATTAATGTGCGTTAGAGCGTGATACTACGAGAGGGTGAAAATAAAAAGGCGCGGTGTACTTCAACACCGCGCCCTTCTGGCAGTTTGCCTTATTGTCCGCGCCCGCACACCATAACAACCAAGGTGCGGAAAATGATGTAAATGTCCATTTTCAGCCATGACAGCGGCGATGAGAGAGACAGGGCGTAGGAATGGTCAAATCCGACTTTTGAGCGAACGTCCTCAATGCAGGTGTCATAACCCTGGTTGACCTGCGCCAGACCGGTAATTCCCGGGGTGACGCCATAGGTACGTTCGACAAAGTAGGGAATTTCGTTCTCCAGTTTCTGGTAGAAACCGGGACGTTCCGGACGTGGGCCAATCAGCGACATTTCGCCGGTCAGCACATTGAAAAACTGGGGCAGTTCATCCAACCGGGTTTTACGCAGGAAGCGGCCGATGCGGGTGATGCGCGGATCTGACTTCGCCGCCCAGGTTGCACCGCTGGCGGCTTCAGCATCTGTGCGCATGGTGCGGAATTTAATCATAAAAAACAGCAGGCTGCATTCTGGCGTAGCGCGGCCGATGCGTAACTGGCGGTAAAAAACCGGCCCGGGGCTATCAAGTTTGATCGCCAGCGCAATCAGTGGAAAAAGTGGCAGTGTCAGAGTCAGGCCAATCATTGACAACACAATATCCATCGCGCGTTTGGCTTTTGCTGTGATGGGGTTAATGTCCATGTGAGTGTTCATATTCACGTTCATTTCATCATCCTCTAAAAAACGCAATGAAAAGGGCTAGACGCGTTGCCAGCGGCCTTTTTCCAATCCGGTGATATATCGCAATGTGCCAATGGCATTGGCTGTGTGTCCGGCAACCAGATAGGCCAGTGCCCGGCACAGTCTGGATTTGGGCTGGTAACCTGTGAGGCTCCAGAGCATGACCAAGCCATATGCTGTCGCCTGTCCGCCTGCTGCGACGGCAAAAAAGAGATTTTCCAGCGCCAGCAGAGCACTGCCAATCAGCGCAGTCAGCATCAGGAACGGCATCACTACCCTGAGCCCCTTGCTGGAAGCAAAGGTGAAGGCCACGCCCCCAAGCCTGGGATTCAGGCAGCCCAATAAGCGGAACAACTGCTGGCAGTTTCCGGCACCAATTCTCAGTCGGCGGCGGAAATCCTGCTGGGTGTTGGTTGGCTCCAGTTCAACCGCACGGATTTCTTCCTGAACCACAGCGCGGTAGCCTTTTTCCACGATTTTCATCGGCAGGATGAAATCGTCATTGATGGTGTCGAATTCAAAGGGAGAGAAAAGTTCGCGGCGAATGAAGTAAAGTGCGCCGTGGGCACCGAGCGATGACCCTATTGCTGCTTCATTGCTGCGGATTTTGTTCTGGTAATCCCAGTATTGCTGCTCGCCTTCGCCGGGTTTAAGCAGGCAGTAGCGGCTGTTGACTACCCCAACATCCGGTGCGCTGAAGTGGGCGGCAGCGAGCGTCAGTGCATCAAAGGAAATGAGCGCTGAAATATCGCTTAAGGCAACCACTTCGCTTTTGATAGTCGCCATCGCTTTGTTGATCACTATGGCTTTGCCGTGGTTCTCCACATACTCAATCACGCGAAGGTTAAGGCCAGCACACAGGGGTTCTTGCGCTGTGGCTTTAGCGATGGCTGCGGTGTTGTCAGTGCAACCGTCACAGGCCAGCACCACTTCCAGTTTGTCTTGTGGGTAATCGAGGGCGGCAAGGTTGCGCAGTTTCTCCGCGACCCATTGCGCTTCGTTATAGGCAGGCATCAGCACCGTGATGGAAGGTAGCTCAGCCATGTTTTGTTCATTGCTGGTTTCTTCCTGTGAGGTGCGGCAAAGGCGCACCAGCATTTTCAGCAAGAGTGGGTAGCCAACGTGGTGGTATATCACCAACACAATGCTGGTGGCCGTCATCCAGAAAATCAGTTCATGCGCCATAACACATCCCCTCTGCCAATGAGTCGTAGGCTCGTGCCATGCCACGCACATCCGCGTTAGATTTCACAAACTCCCGTGGGCAAGCTGCAGGAGGATGGGCAATGTAGGAACAGATCCTGATTGCCATCTCAGCGGGATCTCCAGCTCTCAAAACCAAGCCGCTTTCTGGGCACAGGGTTTCCGTTGCGCCGCCGACATCGGTGACTGCAGCAGGAATACCGCAAGCCTGTGCTTCAAGCGGGGCAAGGGGAAAACCTTCGTTAAACGAGGGGAGACAAAAAAGATCCAAAGCCTGATAAAAACGGGGCATATCCTCAACATGACCGAGAAAGTGCACCCGTTTTTCAACCGACAGGTTGCGAGCCTGGTTTTTCAGTTGCTCAGCCAAAGAGCCGGAACCGGCAATGGCCAGATGAAAATTTTGCGGCAGTGCGGCCAGTGCAGCAATCAATACGCCGTGACCCTTTACTTCTTCCAGTCGACCACTGGCACCCAGCAGTTTTGCGTTTTGTGGCAATCCGAATGCACGACGGGCGTGGTGTTTGACACCTGGAACAAAGCGACTGACATCAACACCGTTTTTAATCACCCGTAAATCTCGGTTTCCCGGCAAGTTACGCATGTTGTCGGCCACGATGTCCGCATCCGCGACCTTAACCGGGGAGGCGACCAGCGAAACCAGACGGTGAAGCTGTCGGTGGCGACGGTTGTTGTAGTGCCATGCATCATGCTCTGTATGCATGTGAGGAATGCCACACAAGCGGGATGCGATGCCGCCATAGAAATAGGGGCCAATGTGGTGGGTATGGACGACATCGGCCTGCAGACTTTTCAGCGTTTTTTTCAAATCGCGGATCAGGGAGAGGGAAAAGCCCACCGGTTTGTTCATAAATATCAGCTGGTCTTTGTAGCTGTCCAGGCGCGGCCATGCCTTGATGGCAGATTCCAGGTCACCTTCAAGGCTTACGATTTTCATATTGTGGCGGTGGCGGGAAAAATTCATGAACTCAAGCGCCATGACTTCCAGCCCGCCGGGGCGTAAATGCTGTACAACCTGAACAATGGTTTTCATGGATACCTCAAACAGTGCGTTTGTCGTTATCCGTGTATTTGCACAGGATGTGCCACTTTCTGATTGCTGTTTAACTCGTTGAAATATATCGGCAGTGCTGGTTTTCTCCGCTAATTCCGGGGAGATTTCTCATTCTGAGAATCTCCCTGAGAGTCAGCGGGCGAGGTCAATGATCTGGGCGCGCCATGTTTCGAGCATCGCGGTATCAATTTCCAGCATCCCTTCCCAGGTATCGGGTACCTGTTTGGTCATCTGCAATAACAGCGACTTTGCGTTTGGGTTGGTTTCGGCGGCCTCTTCCAGCCATTGAAGCCAGCGGTGATCAACAATGCCCTGGGCGATCTCATAGAGATCTGCATGGATGTCCGGGGCATCCGGGCAGGGCTGTGCCGAAGGGTAAAGAAGCTGCACATCAAATTCGCGGCCATCGGTAGGATCGAACGGATCGGCAGTCGGCATCCTGCCGTGCCATTTCAAAAAGCCATCCGCGCCGGAGCGCCAAAGGTAAAACCCGGCCGCTGCGCGGGGGTGTGGCAGGTTATAAAGCCAGACCTCCCGTTCGTCCTTTTGAGTTTCCTGGACGTCATCCACATCAATGCCAAAACCATCGTTGATAAGAACCAAATCGAACATCGAAAGGTAGGCCCTGTCTTCGCGGCTGTTGAGGTGTCCGGCTAACTTGGCTTCCGGCGCCAACATGGAAAAGCTTTTGTGCATGTCGAGGAAAAGATCCTTGTTGCCGGGGTTGCTCGGTTCATCGGCAATCGACCAATAAGGTGTCGGTTGCAGGCGTTTTTTGTATTCGGTTTCGATCTCCTGCACCGCCATGGCGGCATTGCCTACCCCCAACGCCTGGGTCAGGCGTTTTGCCGGGGCATACGCGAGGGGTGAGAAAAAACCACGGGTAGCCAGTGCATCGGATAGGCGGTTGAATTCGGCGCGCGATTTCTCGTCGCGGGGCGTGCTGTAGGGCGGCGATATGCCGGTCAGTCCCAGTTTATGCAGATAACGCAAATCGCACTGCATGGCATCTATCCCCAGATTGTTGGTCTCGGGAAACCAGCCAAAATGCACCGGCTTTTCAAGATAGATCCCGACAGGTTTATTCAGCGCAGGAATGGTGGTATTCACCACGGATACCGAGAAAGGCGCACTCAAGGTTGTCCCCTGCATTTTCACCTGAAGCTGACCTTTATAGTCGCCAGGCTGCGCATTCGCAGGGATCCCGACCCGAACGACCAAACGTCTGGGCAGGGCAACACCGTCATTTTCCGGCATCATGCCGTGGCGGAAATAGTCATCATTCGGCGCAAGCAGGGTGGATGTTAAGTGGGTGCGGGTGAGTTGCCACTGGCTCCAGTGCCAGTCGGCATGGAGGCGTTTTCCACGGTGTTGAGGCTGGTTAACAACAACTAAGGGGGCGCCGGGCAGGTTGCCTTGTTCAAAGTCAAACGTGACCAGCACAGAGGTATCTGGTGCGGCGACCAGGCTTGACTGGCGGGCGCTGAGGCGTGGCTGGCCGGTTGGCCATTTTGTCCAGTCCGCAACTGGCCAGTTTCTGTCCCACCAAAGTTTTCGCTGACGGGTCAACATCTCCAGCACTTGTGGGTTGTATGCCGGTGCGGCGAGAATGGCGCTGACAAATTGCGCATCTGATGTATCGCCAAGCAGGGAAAGCAGGACAGGTTTTCCAGAGCTGCTGACATTAAAAGTGACGCGGTCACTTTTTCGTTCGCCGAAATGCTCCCAACTGCTGCTGCGGGGCGACACTTTCTCGTTCTGGCGTCCAAGGTAGACTTCATCAATCCACGCCTGTGGGTTGCGGCGCTGCTGGAACACGGTTCTTCCATCCACGCGGATTTCACGCTCCAGCGGGTGGGGAAGGTATTCCCATTCGCCGGGGTCGCGCAACCACAATGTGATGTTCCATTTACCGGCAGGCAGGGGCAACGCCATGGTTTCAATGCCGCGGATACCGTCAGATGTCAGGGCATCGGCCGCCTGCATCCGAGCACTTCTGTCTATGCCCTGCAGATAGTGCCCGGCCAGTAATGGGGAATCGGGCGTAAGGGGGTTAAACCCTGGCCAGATGGCGCTGCCTACCGGGCCAAGATCCCAGGCAAAAATACCCTTCCCCAGCGGTGGCGGGTTGTTGACCGACACATCCTGAATCACAAACCCTTCCGTTTCCCTGCCTGCAAAGACAATGATTTGTTCCAGTGCAGACAGGTCTAGCTGTCTTCCAGCTGGGGTGCGGAAACTGGCAAAAGGCACATCGAGGTGAAATTCACCGGGTGGGATCACCCGCTCAATGTTCGCGCGATCGGCATAACCAGGATTGCGGCTGTCATCGGCGCGGATCACCACAATGGCATCGCTTGAAGCTGGGTTATTGCCTGAAATCACCAGCATGGTGGTATCCAGCGCATCCGCAAGCGCGGCTTTTTCAAGGCGAAGTTCCGCATTGGCAAACATGGGGATGAGAAGCAGTGCCAGCAGCCAGTTTTTCATCGAATGCTCCTTCAATTCACATCAAGGACTTTCGGTTCCATTTGGGAACCCAGCGCAGGGAATTCCTGCTTGATATTGGGAATGCGGGTAAGGACGGGGGCACCGGCAATGGCTTCCAGCGTGGCAATGCGGCGAATCGTGGTGTCAGTAAGCTCCATCAAAATGGCCAGCCCACAGCCAAGGAATAGACCACCGACCAAGCCGGCAATCGCAAACACGGCCAGTGGCAGGTTACTCGGGGCGCTGGGCGAGTAAGGGCGGTCAATGATCTTGATACGCTTGTCCTGCTCAAAGACACCAAGTGAACTGGTTAAACGGGCTTTTTCATGGCGGGTCAACAGCTCCTGGAACAGGGCGCGTTTGACTTCCAGATCCCGCTCCAACTTGCGGATCTTCTGTTCTTTCTCACCGGACATATTGGTTTTCTGTTGCAGCTCATCAATCATCTTGCGCAGGCTGGCTGTCTCTTCTTCCAGCGTTTCCACTTTGCTGCGGGCGGACTGCAGGTTTTCGAGCTGGGAGATCAGCAAAGGTTGGGACTCTCCATCGGCATTCATGCGTGCACTGCTGGCAATGTCCCAAAGCTGGTTGGTATCGATGGTTTGTTGGGTGGTGGCGACCAGTTGCGCCCGCTGCTCTTCAAGGCGGCGCAGGTTGCGCAAGGCGCCCTGAACCAGGCTGTGTTGGTCGGTATAGCGGGCTTTCAGCAGGGCGAGTTCGCTGCGCAGTTTGACGATTTGATCTTCAATACTGCCAATTACAGGGTTGGTACTGGACAGTTGCTGGTCGAGTCCGCCAAGGCTTCTCTGCGCCCCCGCCATTTCCGCCTCTTTTTCTGACAGGCGTTGTTTCAGCTGTTCAATGCGGGCGTAGTTGGCAACCTGAAGCTCCGGCAGGCCGTCGGCGTGCTTGCTGCGAAAATCTGACAGCGCCGCTTCCGCTTTATCCAATTCTTCTCGGCGGAACTCAATGTGCTCGGCTAAAAAGTAGCTGGAATCTTTCATGGATGAGCGCTCCGGTGCGAGCAGCTCCTCGACCACATGGTCGCTGACGGTTTCCAGGATCTCTTTCATGCCATTAGGATTGCTGGCGCGGTAGTCGATGCGGATAACATCCTTGCCGATGGTGAGCATGGTCAGGCTGTTGGAAAGACGCACAATCTCCGCATCCATTTTTTCCGGCGGATCGTTTTCATCCACTAGCCCCTGTTCCAACGCCACCTTGCCGAGAATATGGCGGCTGTGCAGCAGGGTTTGCAGCCCGCTGAAACGTTCTTTCATCTGGGATGAAACGGCCAGATCTTCCAGAAAGGGGTTCATCTTGGAGGTTTCCTGCACCAGCATGCTGGTATGCGACACGTATTGCTTCGGGCTCAACAGGCCAATCACAATCCCCATCAAAGGAAAAATGAAAAGCGGCATCACAATCACGTAACGGCGACGCCATGCGCCATCAAGCAGGATCAGGAATTTGTAGGTCAGGGAATTCATAGTGCATCCAGCCAAGTTGATAATTCTTGCGCGCGGGCATCCCAGGTGTGGGGGCTGACCGCTTTCTGTTGTTGATGGTTCGACGTTTTTTGGGCAGCCAGTTCGAGTGCTTCTTCCAATTCGGCAGAGGTGCGTACTACAGAAACAAAACGCATGTATTCGTTCAGCGCAGGAAACGGCGTGCTGATAACCGGTCGCCCGGTAGCCAGGTATTCGCGCAGCTTGAGAGGGTTACAGGCACGGATTTGCCCGTTGTCGGTAAAAGGCAGCAGGCTTGCTGTCCAATGCTGGCTATAGCTTGGCAATTCGTGGTGGTTTTTAGGGCCAAGCAGACAGACGTTGCTGTGCTGGCTAAGTGTTTTTGCTGCGGGGCAGGTATTGCCGATAAATACGAAATTCCAGTGCGGCATCTTGGCGATGGTTTCATGGAGCAGGGCGTAATCCAGCCAATCGGAAAGTGAGCCGTAAAATCCCGCTGTGGGTTTGCCGTTTTGCGGTAAATCCGCAGCCACCTTTGCAGGGGTGGAAAACAGGTTGAAGTCGACGCCGTGAGGCAGCAATCGGGTGCGGCATGACGGGAAGCGGCTGAACAAGGTTTCGCTGGCGGCAAGGATAAGGTCTGCTTTGCTGACCAGCTCGCTTTCACGCTGGGCAACGGTGGCGTGGTCAACACCCGCCAGTTTGGAAAAGTCATCGCCGCAGTAATAAATCAGCGTCGAAGCATCGAGTTTTTCAGACATGTCGACGGCCGTAGGAAGCGACGTCCATAGGATTGGGTCATGGAGTCCAGCCTTTTTCAGGATGGGCTGGAGTTGTTTGGCCAGCATGCCGGAAGCCACATTGCGGCCAAGTTGGGTGCGCGGTGCAGGAAGGGTAGAGGGGTTCACCAGCGTCAGGTTTTCAGGAACAGACTGCGTTGTGTTTTCCGCCTTTGGCTCGGACTTGGCGGTAAGCTTGTGCCAAACGCGCTTGGCATCGCGCAGGGTCAAGGTTGGACGGCGCAGGCCAATGGAATTGACCCACACAATTTTGCGCTGCTGCGAGATACAACGGATCAGGTGCTGGGTGCTGGAAGGCAAACCACCCCAGTCTTCGCCAAATACAATCAGGTCACGGCTCATTGTCCTTTCTCCCTGTCGCTCAAGGGGCGGATGACTTTGGCGGGCACGCCGCCTGCGACCACAAAGGGCGGCAAGTCATGGGTGACGACGCTACCAGCTGCAACAATGGTGCCTTCGCCGATAGTGACGCCCGCCATGACAGACACGCCGGTGGCAAGCCAGACATCGTTTTCCAGCACAATATCGCCGACCTGCTCATCAAGCTCCGGCAATCCGGCTGCGCGGTCAGCGGCATTGACCGGATGGCCGGGGTAACCCGCCAGGAATGCGCGGCCAGCGATACGCACGTTGTCGCCAATCACTACTTTGGTGCCGACAGCAATGGTGGTCTGCCAGCCGATGTCGATATTGCTGCCAACAATCAGCTGGGGTGTGGTTGGGCTGCAGGTGCGGCCAGAAAATGTGGTGTGGCCGGAGACGCGGCAGTTATCGCCGAAAGAAAGGGCAACAGGGCCGCTGACATAAGGCATACCGCCGTAGAGGTAAAATCCGCGGCCGACCTGATGCACACGACCCTTGAACACTGGCGTCCACCACAGGGTGCGGGTCAGGTTTGCCCATGCGCTTTGTACCAACACCGTCAGGCGGTAAAGCGGCATCACGATGAGCTTTGGGGCAGGCAGGCTGAACTGCAATACGCCTTTGATGACTTTGAACAGCCCGCGTGCAACGGGGCTTGGGCTGTTTTTAATCCAGTGTCGGGTCGCTTGCATGGTCATGGCAATTACTCCACGGTTACCGATTTCGCGAGGTTACGTGCCCCTTCCTGCGCCAGCTGGAACACGACGCCACGGGCGAGGAACAGGGGATGTTTGGCGTTCACCAGCGTCGCGGTGACAGACGTTTCTGATACGGCTGCAAAGATCCCACACATAACATTTCTCCTCGGAGTAATGGCACGCCGGTACGCGCCTTTTTCAAGGAGATAGCAGGAAGTGAGCCAGTTTTTTAGGTGTTTAAAATCAGAGTGTTAGATAAAAACGCCATGCGGTAACATGGCGTTTTGTCATTTTGACAGTCAATACGAAAGGGATTGTGGATTTAACAGGCGCTGATTAGGTATCAGTTATCTGCTTGGATTTTCCAAGGTGGATCCAGCCGGTTTTCGCCTGCCCAATACAGTTTGATTTTATTGCCGGAAGGATCGCTGAGCGTCGCCTCTTTCCAAAGGTAGGTCTGCATTGTAGGTTCTTGGTCGAATTTGATGCCTTTGCTTTTTAACTCCTCAACAAGGCTATCCAGCGCTTCATGTTCAAAGTAAACGACACTGCGGCAGTCCAGCCCTTCTTTTTCTGTATCCAAGTAGACAGAAAAGGTGGCATCACCATCCGGAAATGAAAAACGTGCGTAATGATCGGCACTTACAATCTGGATCAAGCCCAGCGTCTTGTAAAAGTCGACAGCCAAATTGATGTCGTGAACCGCAACGGTCACCTGATTTAAGTTCATCTTCCTTCCTTATGCTGATGAATCCAGGGTTGTTGATTACCCGATGTATCTGGGAACCAGGGTGATGTCTCTTTATTGTGTGATTGATAACCTATCACAATCAAACGGTTACCTGTGGGTTGATGCATTAGACGGTGTTAGGGGTCGCAAATCACCCCTATATCTGAAGCGAGTCCTGACGCGGAATTGGCATAAGAAGAAGCCAGCAAATTGCTGGCTAAAATGGGGAAAGGTAACGCATCAGGATCAATTGAAAGGTTTAGCTCTGGCGATTTGACGACGGTTTACCAGCAAAGCGATCTCAGGCAGCAGCCCCTGTTTTTGCGCGACAAAAGCCGTGGAAATCAGCGCGGCGATCATCAAGCCGATACCTTCCAGTATCGACCAGTCATGGTTGGCCACATACAACCAGAACAGGCAGAAAACGGCGCAAAGGGTGAGGGCGCCAACCGGGTAGGGCAGGCGGTAAAGGTACTGGCTGACAAGGTAAAACAGCAGGAAACGCACGCCTTGGGTAAAGACCAGCGCCAGCAATACACCGTAAACCCCGTAGCTGTTACCCCACCACCACAGCGTGCTGACAGCCAGAATGGCAGAGACGGCGTTGTTACCCATTTGGGCGTACGTGGTGTCACCGGCAAAGCTGCCAAGGTTGACCAGTTCTGCCATTTCCTTGAAGAGGGCGGCGATGATCAAAAACACCGTAAAGGCCGCCGCCAACTGGTACGTTCCCGGCAGCATCAGGCCAATAATAATGGGGGCAGCGAAGGCGACAAAAACGGCTATCAGCATCACGGCGACAATACCGTAGCAGGTAAAGCGGGCGGCGCGTTCACGGCCGTTCACGTCATAAAGCACGTCAAAGCGTTTGGGCATCCACCACATACCAAAAGGTTGCAGCAAGAGCACCACCGCGAGGCCGAATTTCGCGGCTACTCCAAATTGCGCCACATCTTCTAGTGTGCTGACTTCTGCCAGCACCCAGCGGTCAAGGCCGTTGAGGGTAAAGGCCATCAGCCCGCTAGCCATAATAGGCAGGCTGTAGACCAATGACTGTTTGGCAACAGGCGACGAAAAGGCAATGCCAGTCTCGCGGATTTGGATAACACTCAGGATCGCTGCCTGAACAACGGCGGCAATCACGCCAGCTTCAAGCACACCATCCACACCACGCCCTGCCAATAGCATTGCTATGGTCAGTGCGGCATGAAATCCGGCGCGGCCGACTGCCACACAGAAAAACGTCATGACGCGGTTTTGCATCCGGATCCAGCCAAGCGGTACCGCAATGCAGCCTTCCAGCGCCAGCATGATCAGCACCAGTTTCAGTTGATAAGCAGTGAGTCCGCCTGGCAAATCTGAGCCGATTAAATCTGTCGCAAACCAGGCGACAGGCATGACCAGCGAGCAAACCATCAGGGTGAGGGTGAATATCCGCGCGGCCATGGTCAGGCGCTCTTTTTCTTCACGGCAGCGGCCGACGAAGCGGTAAAGCGCATCTTCCAGTCCCAGCCCGACCAGAATGCTACCGAGCGCGGCGATACTGCTGATAATTTCGAGTTTACCGAACTCAGCCTGTGGCAGCTGGTGGGTGATAAAAGGCAGCATCAGAAGCGAAATGCCTTTCATCAGCGCCATACTGCTGCCATACAGCAGGGTTTGCTTTAAAACCGGGGACAGTGCTTTCATCCTTGCACCTCATCACTGGTCAGTGACCGCAGCGATCCGCCTGCGGTTTGGGTTAAGGCATCGCAAATGGCAGAGAAGCAGTGTTCCGCGCGGTATTGCTGCGCCAGAACACTGGCTGCGGTGCCCAGCTGTTTCATCTTTCTCATGTCACTTTGCGCCAGCTTGAGTACGCGCCTCAGGTCATCTGCGTTATCAGCCTGATATTTGAGGCAGTTTTCGCCGTCAGTCAGTTGGTTATCCCAATAAGCGCCATCGGCCGGGATCAACACGCACATGCCTGCTGCCATGGCTTCCAGAATGGAAAGGCCAAAAGGCTCTTTGGTGCTGGTGGAGACAAAAATATTGCATCCCGAGCGGATAGCATCGAGGTTGTCCGGCTCCTGGTGCCAGAAGACTTTATTGATAGGCTGAGGCGCATCACTGACCGCAAGGTTGGTTTGCTTGGGACGGATATAGCAGACATGGGTTTCAGGCCTTTCTGACGGCGTAAGCCGTCCCAGCGCTTCAGTCAGGACATCAAGACCTTTCCATTTCAGCAAGGAGGCAGCCCAGAAAACGGCGGCGGACTCATACTGGCACTGGGTCGGCCATGTTTCGCGTGGCAGCCCATTGCGGAAAGTTTTGAAATGGGAAAACTCATTAGCATCCAGCGCTGAACTGGCGGCCTCCAAAGCACGGTTGAGTGAATCGCGCGTTGAGTCGAGATAGAACACCTTGTCAGCATCCAGCAAACACCGCCCAATCGTGCGTGAGCAGGCAACAGGCCCGTGAATCATCTGGATGATATCAAACCCGGCCAATAAGCGGGCGAGGTATAGCCCAAGGTCAACACCGGGGCCGGATGCAGCAAGCGCGACGTCGACCTTGCCGATAAAAAGGCGTAGCCACAGCACTTGCAGTGCAATCAGTCCATGACGAAGAAAATAAGCGATCCCCTGTTCGGTACGCTCCAGTTTCTTTGGCATGCGAAGGCGGGTGATCCTGGCATCTGATTTTGCCCAGCTTTGCGGATCCGCCGTCAGGATGGAAATGCGAGTTGCCGCTCCTTCTAACTGCTGGAGGATGTGCTTGGTTGCCACCTTGGATCCTCCCGCAAATGGTATCGGGTCAAGGATCAGGATATGTTTTCTGCTGCTCATTGTGTCGCCCCCGCAGAATCAGCCACCGCATAGTTCTTCATAAACTTGATCGAGGCTTTGACCGGTGCAGATATCTGCCAGTGGCTCATCCAGCGGGTCATCATGTCAGGGTCGTTGAGCAGCGTGGTATAGAGCTGTTCGAAGCGGTGGGTGTAGGTGGTGATGCCGAAATTCTCCGTGACATGTTTATATCCTTGCTGCCCCAACTCTATCCGGCGCTCCGGATTAACACACAGGTGGAAGGCGGCATTGGCCAGCGCATGGGCATTGTCTGGTGAGACCAGCAGGCCGCCATTCTGGTGTTTAATCACGCTTGGAATGCCACCGACACAAGGGGCGATAACAGGAAGTCTGGCAAGACCGGCTTCCGCCAGTGTCAGCCCGAACACTTCTTCGCGTGCGCCAGACATGTAGAGATCGGCACCGCCGCGCATCAGGCCAACCACGTCATCACTTTCACCCACTAAGTGGACAAATTCCTGCAGACCACTCTCGGCAATTTGTTGCTCAAGGATGCCACGATCCGGCCCTTCGCCAATAACCACCAGGTGGAAAGGCAGTTTCAGTTCATGTAACTGCCGGGTTGCTTCGATCAACAGGTCGACGCCCTTACGATGGATAAGTGAGCAAACACTTACCGCAACAAACGCACCACTGGGCAATCCATAGGTGTGCCTGATGTCCTGAACTGGTTGGCTCAGCAGCCTGTCTACATCAATGCCATTGGGAATAACCTGACACCGCTGGGCGTGCACACCATCGTTGAGCAGTTGATCTACCACCGGTTGGCTGACACCGACAGCCATGCTGGCGTGATGCAAGCCGAGCGTAATGCGTTCGCGCAGGGGATAACGGGCGTGAAGGTGCAATACCAGAGGCAGCTTCCGGGCGCGGGAGACCAGGTTGAGCCACTGGAGCGGCGCGCCACTGTTGGCGTGAACCAGGGAGATCTTGTGTTTATCAATGATGCGCAACCCTTCTTTGATCAGTTTGCTGTAGCCGACAACATCCCACTTAGGCGTGCGTTCACCGAACAGCAGGGTAAAGTTGCTGACATACACCGGAATGCCGATCTTTTGGGCTTCATGCGCCAGTGCTTCATTGTTGCACCACAGCACGGGTTCAAAGGCATCTTTGTCGATGTGGTTGAGCAGGTCGATCAGGCAGCGCTCACTGCCACGAATCCAGTTATCGCCGTAGTGAACAAATAGCAACGGCTTGCGTGTGGGTTTGTTTTTTGCCGTGTACATCATGATATGTCCTCCGGTCTCTTGGGCCGTCTGTTTACTGTGAATAGGCTTTCAACAGTTTTGGCACGACAGCTTCTGCCGAGTAGCGTTGACGGATAGTGCGCACAGCGTTGGCTCGTATCCGGGCGCGGTGTTGTGAGTCGCTGTTTCGCCAGCGATGGATAACATCCACCATGCCGCTCACATCGTTCTGGGGCAGGAGCCAGCCGTTTTTATCGTGTTGGATAAGTTGGTCCAGCGCGCCCACATTGAAGGCGGCGACGGGAATGCCCCGTGCCATGGCTTCCAGTGACGCCATAGGCAGGCCTTCGGCGCGGGAAGGGATAATCAACAGCCCCACGCGCGGCCAAATTTTATGCATATCAGCCTGTGCGCCATGGAAGGTGACATTTGGAGGGGCGATTTTTTCCAGTGGTTTTCGTAGCGGGCCATCGCCGTAGACGTGGAAATCCAGCTGCGGGAAGCGTTTGGCCAGAGAGACAAAACGCTCGGTGCCTTTTTCTTTGCTCAGGCGGCCGACAAAGGCAATTTGGTCACCTTTTGAAAGCGAGATTTCCCGCATGTTCACGAAGTTATCCGCCAGCTCTGCCTTGCAGGGTAGGGTTGAAAGAATAGGGGGGCTGACGGCGAATACCTTGTGGGCAAGAAAGGCGGTGCGGCGATCAAACCAGTCATAGAGCTTAATTAAGCCTTCTTTGTCTTCGCCGCTGTGGAAGGTGCTGACACAGGTAATATTTAGCAGGCGGCAAAGGGGGCGCACCAAAATCCCGGCTTTATAGCCGTGGGTATGGATAACGTCCGGACGGCCATTTTTAATGGCGCGCCATAGCGATCCAAAGCGTCCATCGAGAGATTCGCAGTTGAGCCCTGCGTACAGCAAGCGGCGTTGTACAGGATGACTGCCATAGTTACTGATAAAAACGACGGTGACTTCAGTCCGGACACTGCTAAGACCAAGTGCCAGCTGCTCAACGTGGGATTCAATTCCACCAAACCCGCGACTGTCCAACATTAACCATATCTTGGTTTTCTTCATTGTGGTTTCACCTGAATTCATGAAAAAGACTTGTCGTAGTCAGAGCAAGGCAAAGTTAGTGCCACTTAGCTATCTATTTGAAATTTAATGGTTAGTGATGGAGTTGCCGCCGAGAGCTGATTCAAAATGACAAACCTGGTGGTGGGATTCGTCAAAGCGCATGTCAATTTGACGAAAAAGAGGGGAAAGGAAGGAAAGTGATAGCAACAGATTGCTGCAACTGGGAAAACAAAGGCACTTTCCGGTCGGTTAACATGTGGCGGCAATAAGGAAGAAAACGCATTAACACTGCGGCTCAGGGCGATGAGTACCGGTACGTGGCAGTGAGCAGAGCCTGCGAATACCCATCAAATCTGTAAACATGGCAAACCCTTTGCAAAGTGACTGCCAGAACGTTGAAAAAACAGTGAGGCAGAGATGGCAAGTTTCTTAGTGACAGGCGGTTGCGGTTTTATTGGTTCTCATCTGGTTGAATCGCTGTTAGCGGACGGCCACCATGTCCGGGTCGTAGACAATTTATCAACCGGTTACCGCAGCAATGTGCCGCCCCACTGCGAAGTTCGAGTGGCGGATATCTGCAATGACGGTGTGCTTGAAGATGCAATGGAAGAGATGGATGGCTGCTTTCACCTTGCGGCCATTGCATCGGTAGAACGCTCCAATGAAGCCTGGGTAGATACCCACGATGTGAACCTGACGGGCAGCATCCGTGTTTTCGATGCTGCGCGCAAAGCCAAAACGCCGGTGGTCTACGCATCATCTGCAGCAGTCTACGGCGACAATGCAGAGATGCCCCTGTGCGAGCGCTCTGTCTTGCGTCCTTTAACCGCCTACGGGGCGGATAAGCTAGGGTCTGAGTTGCATGCCAGAGTGGCCTCCATGGTGCATGGTGTGCCTACAACGGGAATGCGCTTTTTCAATGTATTTGGCCCGCGCCAGGATCCTAAATCGCCTTACTCAGGCGTAATTTCCATTTTCGTTGATAAGATCATGGATTCAGAACCCTTGACCATATTCGGCGACGGTGAGCAGACCCGCGACTTTATTTATGTCGGGGATGTGGTAAGACACCTGCGTGCCGCCATGCAAAAGACAAGTACAACCCCGGAAGTGTTCAATGTCTGCCGCGGGGAAGCCCTCTCGGTCAACCAGCTGGCGACTACCCTGATGTCACTGACCGGCACGCAAGTGGGCGTCGCCTACTTACCTGCTCGCCGCGGTGATATCCGCTCTTCTATCGGCAGCCCGGCACAAGCAGCAAGGGAGCTGGGGATTGTCGCTCAGACGTCGGTAACCCAGGGGCTACGCGAGCTGGTGCATTATGTGGTGAAAACCGGCGAGTCACGCTCAGTGGGGTAGTCAGGGAAACGTGCCTGGTACAAGAAACAAAAACGCCGCTAAATGCGGCGTTCTTCCGTGAAAAGGTGTCGATCAGGCTTCGTCGGTTTCCCACGCCTGCTTTTTGCGATACAGGGTCGAAGGGCTGATTTGTAGCAATACAGCCGCCTTCAGGACATTCCCATCGCAATAGGCAATGGTTTTCTGGATAGCTTCCCGCTCAATATCACATAACGGGCGGATCTCACTTTCCGGCTCCTGAACACTCTGCGTCGCAGCAATGTCCTGGGGCGGTGTAACGGGCTCTGACACTCGGGTTTGTGCAATCGAGCGGATTTCCTGATCGCTCAGGGTTTCATTCAGCGGCGGGGGCAGTTGCTTTATTGTGACCGAGTCACCGTCATGCAATACCACTATATTACGGATCACGTTCTGTAACTGGCGGACATTGCCAGGCCAGGGATAGTGCCGCAGCACCACTTCTGCTTCAGGAGAGAAGCTGGTGAAACGCTTTCCTTCTTCGGCGGCATAACTGATCAGAAACTTGGTGGCGATTGCCAGAATGTCATCTCCCCGCTCGCGCAGAGGCGGCATCGCCAGTGGCACCACATGTAAGCGGTAATAGAGATCTTCACGGAAACGCCCCTCAGCCACTTCTGTCAGCGGGTCTTTGTTCGTGGCACACAAGAATCGGATATCCACGCTCTCTTCTTTGCTGGCGCCGACTTTCTGGTAACGTCCGGTCTGGATAAAACGCAGCAACTTTTTCTGTAGCTCCAAATCCATTTCGCAGATTTCGTCCAGAAACAGGGTGCCGCCATTGGCCTGAGCCGCTGCGCCCTTGCGATCATTGCTCGCGCCGGTAAACGCCCCTTTTACGTGGCCGAAAATCTCGCTTTCCATTAAATCATGGGGAATTGCGCCACAGTTTATTGCTACAAAAGGTTCACTGGAACGTGGACTTTGGCGGTGAATGGCTTCGGCGCAGACCTCTTTCCCGGTGCCGCTTTCGCCAGTGATAAAGACGGTGGCTTTACTGGGGGCGGCGGCATCAATAATGCGGTAGACGTTCTGCATGGGCAGGCTGGCGCCAATAAACCCCTGGTAGGTGTTGCGTTCAAAACTGCTTTGTATGTCTTCCACCAAACCCTGCAGACGGCTGTGCTCCAGCTGGTTCCGGACGGTGGTTTTTAAACGCTCGGCGCTGACCGGTTTTTCCAGAAAATCGATGGCACCCAGACGCATCAGCTCTACGGCGGTATCGACGGAACCGTGACTGGTGACGACGATCACTGCGCTGGGGAGCCCTTTATCCTTGATCTGTTTTAGTACCTTCTCTCCGGACATGTCGGGCAGTTTCAGATCGAGCAATATCAGATGAGGCGTGGCCTTTTCGAGATAGTCCAACGCGGCCTGTCCGGTTTCCAGACAGACAAGTTCAATCGGCTCTTTGGCCAGATACTGACGGTAAATGTTGGTCAGCGGAAGCGAGTCTTCAATGATCAACACGCGGTAGGTGGATGTCATGCGTCATTTCCCCAAATGCGTTTGCCTTGATACCGACTGCCACTACAGTAATAGGCGACGTAAGTTGTTGTGTTTAGGTATAAATTGTAAGTCAGATTTTTTCCCTTACCATCTAAATCGGCGGGAATTGTGGACGTTAGAACAGTATGCGATATCAGTTTGTGCTTGTGGTAAAGCCTTGAACTGAACGCGCTTCCAGCGCTGCGAAAGAGGCATCGGCCACTTGCCTGATATCACCGGCCTGGCTGACAGCGTCGTCATAACGTTGCTGCAGGCAGCTTTTTTCAATTTCCCGGCAATAGCTGCACAGGTGACTATTACCGTGTGCGCCAGCACTGCTACCAAGGGTATGGGCTTCGAATTCGATCGCATAATAGTCTTTGTCTTCAGCGGCCTGTGCGATCTTGTCAATCCGCACTTTGGCGTCGCGGATGTAGAATTCCAGCAACTGTGGCACCACGTCAGGCGAGGTGTCGGCTGCCAACCGCATAAGGATCGCTTCGTTCACTATTGGCTCTTCTTCTTGCGGCATAATCCCAGCATTGTCGTCCACCGTTTGGATACTGTCTCTGTTTGCTGAACTTCCTAAGGCGGGGTCGTCGTTTGTCAGAGTAGTGGTGACCGGCTCAGATTTACTGGGCGGACGGGGTTGCCAGCGGGATAAGCACTCCATGATGGACTGGCGGGTAAAGGGTTTGGAGACAAAGTCATCCATACCCAGATTGATAAAGTGTTCTCTGTCTCCCCGCAGTGCGTGGGCGGTCAGGGCGATAATGATAACGTCTTTTGCTGACGTCGGTAGCGCCCGGATATGCTTGGTTGCTTCCATGCCGTCCATGCCTGGCATGGAAATGTCCATCAGCACAATGTCGTAGGGAATGCTGGATACCGCTTCGACCGCTTCTTTCCCATTGCTGACAATATCGACCGACAGCCCGGATAATTCGAGCATAGTACGAAGCACCATCTGATTGGCAGGATTGTCTTCCGCCATCAGGATACGCAGATCCTTCGCGATCTCCGTCGTGTCCGTATCTGTTGGTGACGGGGGCTGATAGTCAGCTTCATCGCGACATTAAGAGTCATGGTCGCGGTGAAAATTGAACCTTCACCCAGCTCGCTGACCACGGAAATTTCACCATCC
Organism: Enterovibrio paralichthyis; assembly: GCF_019209835.1. Taxonomy (NCBI): domain Bacteria; kingdom Pseudomonadati; phylum Pseudomonadota; class Gammaproteobacteria; order Vibrionales; family Vibrionaceae; genus Enterovibrio; species Enterovibrio paralichthyis. Next base: position 280,828 of record NZ_JAHUTS010000003.1, read on the forward strand.
ATCAGATTGACCAGTTGCTGGCAAATAGCCAGTCCCAGCCCGCTGCCTTCGTGGCTGCGGTTGTAGCTGGACTCTGCCATGGTGAACTCTTCAAACAGGGTTGGGATGTGTTTGGCATCGATACCGATCCCTGTGTCGACCACATCGATTTTCAGCTTGGCTGACAAGGGGTGACGGTGGATACAGCTTATCTTGACCTGCACACTGCCTGCGCTGGTGTATTTCACGGCGTTGGAAAGCAGGTTCAGCAAAATCTGGCGGATACGGTCTCCATCACCTTCTAGGTATCGCGGCACGTCATCGGCGATGCGTGATGTCAGGCTCAGGTTCTTTTTTTCTGCCTGTGGGTAGACGATATCGACGGTCTGTCCGAACAGTTCATACATGTCGAATATGGTGTTTTCGAGGGAAAGCTTTCCGGCTTCCATTTTGGAAAAGTCGAGAATGTCGTTAATGATGCCGAGAAGCAGTTCACCGGAGCCACGTGCTGTATTAACCAGCTTGCGTTGTAACTCATTTAGCTCCGTCTCCTTTAGCAAGCCCAATACCCCAAGTACACCGTTCATTGGTGTGCGGATTTCGTGGCTCATGGCGGCAAGAAAGCGGCTTTTAGCACGGTTAGCGTTTTCTGCTGACTGTTGCGCTTCAAGCAGGTTGGCTTCGTAGCGTTTTTGGTCGGTTAAATCATAGAAATGTGCGACGTAGTGGCTGAGCACATCTTTCTCATCGGTCACGGAAACAATCGAGAGATGTACCGGGATCTCGTATCCCTCTTTGTGGCGGAAAGGCATTTCCCCTTCCCAGCTCCCTTTCTTGTGCAACATCCGCCATACCTGTTTGTGAAAACGGCTGTCTTTGGCATTGGTCATCAGGGAGCGGGGTTTTTCACCAATAACCTCTCTGGCACTGTACCCCGTGATGTTTGAAAAAGCCGGGTTGCTGCGAATGATACGGCCAAGGTTATCGGCAATAAAAACGGGCTGCGCAGTTTCAAACGCACGGGCAGCAATTTTCATTTCTGTCTGGTTTTGCAGCTGTTTTGATATATCCCGGATATAGGAAACGAAGAGATGCCCCTTTACTGTTTTGGCGGCGGAAATGGAAATCTCGATGGGAAATTCAGTGCCATTGCGGCGCATGGCGGTGAGCTCAATCCGTTTGTTGAGTACCACACTCTTGCCGGTTTCCAGAAACCGCTTCATGCCATTTTTGTGCATCTCGCGCATGGCAGGTGGGATAATGGTTTCAGCCATGGTCTTTCCGACAATGTCTTTGCGTTTCCAGCCAAATATCTGCTCTGCCACCGGGCTGAATTCCACAATGGTATCGTCATCGCTGGCAACAATAATGGCATCGTGTGAGGCTTTATAAATGGCTTCACTTTGCTCCTCAATAAGACGCGCTTCGCTGTAGGAGTATTGTTGTTCCCGCAATGAGTTGTAGAGCTGACTGTAACTCTTCTCCAACCGGTTTTGTAAGTCGGCAACCTGGCAAACCGTCTGGTCGATGTCTTCGAAAAAACCCAGATTGGTATTTGCGGTGGTCTGGCCTTGTGGCGTGGTGAGTTTCTTCAGGCGTTGCAATGGGCGCAGGGCAAGAATAATCATGGCGAGAATGACTAGCACTGCCAGCAAGGCGATGCCAATTGTACTGACCACGGCAAGTTGCCCCAGTGTGCCAGTGAGCGAGTGGAAGGAGCCTGACTGAAACCCAACGGTGGCATTGACATCTTCCAGAGCGCTGTTTTCGAGATACAGTGGCACAGTAATCACATTGTGATTGGGGTTTGCCGGTACGTGTGCATGAGCCAGAATGTCTTTTCCATGCTCAATCGTCAGGTAGACAATGCCTGCCCTGTCGATAATGTCTTCGGCCAGCAACTGAAGACCATCGAAATCCTTTCTCTCCAGATAGGGCTTACTTGCCATTGTCACCAACTGGGATATGTGATCTTCAAGACGATAGAGATCTGACTGGTGTTCTCGCTGAAGGAATGAGGTGGACACCATCATAGTGGTCAGAAGGATCACGACGAATAAAAAGGCAGTGATGAAAACGGTTTTAATTCTGATTTTCAAACCGAACCTCGCAATCCTGTGCTGAAAATGGGTGTCTCACTTTTGAGGCGTCTAGTTTCAGTCTAGTCCAGTTACGGCATATTCCCCTTGCCATTCGAGCAAAATGATAGTTGCGTCATCTCTGTGCCAATCCCCTTTTGTATCAAAAACTTGCATCACACGCTCGACGGATTCATCCAGAGGGAGTGACGAGGTGATTTGCAGCATTTCAACCACATCATGTTCGAGCTTCTGGCGGTCTTCCTGCGTTTCCGCCGCTTCAAATAAACCGTCGGTGTAGAGTGCGATCCGCTCGCCCGGTTGAAGCTGAAGTGATAACGGAATGTATTCTGCGCCGTAGAGCACGCCCGGTAGAATGCCGCCCACATCGAGAAAGCGGCTGCCGTTTGGAGTGATGAGGATTGGAGCTGGGTGACCGGCAGATGCAAGGCTGATGGTGCCGTTATCGAACATGGATACAGAGCAGCAGGTCAGGATAACCTGGGACAATAAGTTGTCTTCCATCGCGCAATCTGACAAGCGGTTGAGCAGGTTGGCAGATGGGGAGTCGTTGTCTTCAAGGTGGAACATCAAACCGCGCAGGTAGCCGCCATAGGCATAGGAAAAGAATTTGGCCGCGACATCGTGCCCCATGATGTCTACCAGATTCACCATCAAGTAATTGGCGGTGTCGCGGTGCAATACGACATCGCCGCCGCCAATTCCGGTATTGCGCGTGGCAAGTGCTGTTTTCCAGTTATGGGACAGGGAGGGCAGGGATGGTGTGAGCCCCTGCGTGATGCGCTGGTTCACCTTGTCGGTGAGCTGGCGGTATATCTGCTCTGAGCGGTGAAGCACGCGGCGCGCACTTTGCAGTAAGGCGGATTTGCTGACCGGTTTCACCAGATAGTCGTCGATGCCCAGTCCGAGGGCATTATCGCGGATATCCGGGCTGTCTGCATACGTGAGGAAAATAAACGGAGTCAGCAAGGTATTGGTGTGGTTGTGCAGGGCTTTTTTCAGGCTGATGCCATCCATGCCAGGCATACGGATATCTGAAATCACCAAATCCACACTGTGGGTGGTGAGATAGTTAAGTGCCGTCTCGCCATTTTCAGCTTCCACGACATGGAACGCGCTGGAGAGATAAGCGGTGATCAGGCGTCGCTGGCTGTCGTCATCTTCCACAATCAGAATGCTGGGCTTGGTTGCGGCCACCTGTTGGATCTTCCATTTCAGGGTCAGGCGGTTTTCAGTGAACGTGGTACGGTGAGTGTATTCCACTTCGTCGGTCATGCTCTGGATCAGTGCCAGACCGCGCCCCCCTTCTTTTTCTTCAAAGGTATCCAGGGACTGTACCCTTTCCGGCAAGGTCGGATCCCAAGATTGCCCATCATCATTGAGGTGCAAAAGCCATTTACCGTCGCTGCATTCCAGACAGACATCGATAAAGGTTGGCATGGGGTCTGTGTGCTCCAGCAGGTTGGCGGTGGCTTCGGAATAGCAAAGCTGGATCTTATTAGAAAGTTGGTCGCTGACCCCTCGCGCTTTCAGGGTCTGCGCGATCATTTTCCGCGTCTGGCTGACGCGTTCCAACGTGGCTGGGCGACAGGTTTCGTGAACAACAGAGACCATGGCTTAAATCTCCAGCGGCAGCAGATGGCTGTTAAAAATGGCTTTACGAAGACGCTGCGTCAGCCTTGGGAACCGCTTCGCCAGCCTGTCCACTTCCCGCAGGATTTCCGATCTGAGCGACGGGTTGTTCATGTCATTCATCACGCAGCCGAGCAGGTGTGCACCGGAGTCATGGAGCTTTTTCACTGATTCTGACGCCTGCGCTTCGGTCGTCTGCCCGGACATCACCACCAGAATGGTGCCGTCTGCCGCGGCTGCTACCCGCTCGGGCGGAATATTGTTGGCGTTAAGGCGTGATACCGGAGAGGTGTCGAAAATGATCAGGTCGTAGTCCTTGCGCCATTGCTCGACGTAGGTTTCCAGCGAGCCGGGACGACGCAGCTCCATAATGGTTTCCCGCTTTGAAGGGGCAATAATGCCGGTGAAAAAGGCATTTTCATCTTTGATCCCGACCAGCTCAGGGTTGGGCAGGAAATGGTTGTCGTAGGTAGTGACTGTCATGCCCTGGCTGACAAGGCTTGGATGATAAAGGTTAAGGTCGACAACCAGTGTCGACTGGCCAGCCAGCAAAGAGCGGTGGGCAATCGCGGCTGCCAGTGACGTGACACCTTCACCCGCTTCTGTGGCCGTGATCGCCAGTGTTTTGTAGTCGTTACGTACAACCTGAAAATAGATGCGTTCAATTTCGAGGTTTAACGGCGAAATAATCATTACAACACTCCTATCAGGGCTGCGATACCGGCCATTTGGAACAAATCAGTAATGCCCTGGCGGATTTTTTCGGCGGTGCTTTCTTCCTTGTTGGGCACGTATACCGTGTCACCAACCCGTAAGACGGGAAGATCCTGGAAGCGGGCAGTACGGCTGAATTCAGACAGGTTGAACGTGCGTGCCTGGTCACGGCAGCAAGAAAGGTTCACCACGGTGATTTTCTCGATGTAGGCGTTGTTGGATGGGCCTCCGGCTTCCGCCAGCAAGTCGAGAATCGTCATGTGATCGTCAAAGCTGTAGCGGCCCGGGCGGTTGACCGCGCCAAGCACGCGCACGGTTTCTTCTTTCGGTTTATCGAGCCAGTTACGATCTTTTTCCGGTACATAGATGGTGTCGCCAATGTTCACATCGGGCAGCAGGTTTGAATCGCCGGTTTCAAAGAACAGGGCGAGGTTCAGGCGGCTGACCCGCGCCGTTTTGCCGTCCAGATGAGTAATGCGGATGTTATGCAGGTCGGCATTCTGGGTAGGGCCATCAGCGGCGGAAAGGATATCGAGAAAATGCATTTGCTCGGTGAAGCGGTAGCGCCCAGGCGCACCCACCTGACCGAACACATAAATGGAGCTGTCCGAGCTTTGGCGAACCCATTTGGATTTGTTGTCTGACGGGTCATCGGGCAAATCATGCACCCGAATGGTGGAGCCAGCGCGGATCATTGGCAGTTCGGAATCCGGACGGCCTTCTTTGATAAAGGTATCGAGGTTGAACACGGTGGCCTTGGTGCGGTCGCCACCAAGCGGTGTCACCACCTCGATTTTGCTGGTATCTGCGCGGGATGTGGGGCCGCCGACATGAGCGAGCAGATCCAGCAGTGACATTTCATCAGACCATTCCACGCGGCTTGGGCGCACCACTTCCCCGAGGACTCGTACGGCGCGATCCGGTGCGACTTTGAGCCAGGACTTCTCATTCAGGTCGAGTTTTTCCGGAACAAAAATGGCGTCACCGGGTTTGATGGGTGGCAGTGGGCCGCGCATTTTGCCTTCAGAGAACAGGGATAAATCGAACGGTACCGTGCTGCCGTCGCGGCGGATAAGGCGTATTTGGCGGCTGTCGGCAAAGCGGTTGGGGCCACCGGCGTTGGCAAGAATATCAATCAGGTTGGCGTTGTCTTTACCCTCATACGCGCCGGGTTTGGCGACTTCCCCCATGACATAAACGGTATTGGATCCGGCTTTGATCTCTTCTTCCTGTTTTGGCACGAAGATAGTAGCCCCTTCCACAATGTTGGGCAGCAAGGTTTCGTCACCGGAGTCGAGGTAGAGTTTAAGGTCGAATATTTTCGGCTCGTTGTCTGAGATGACACGGATTTGCTCGACGGCGGCGTAACGGGTGACACCCCCTGCCCGCATCAGCAAATCCACCAGGTTGTTTTCATCTTTCGACGAGAAACTGCCGGGTCGCAGTACTTCGCCAAACACCTTTATGGCTTTTCTGTCTTCAGCAGCATCGCCAGCGTCCGGCAGCTTGGACGGGTCAAAGCTTTGCTCGACATTGCCAATCATGGGGGAGGCGGGAATAAACAGGGTGTCGAGGGATTTAAGGGCTGGCAGCAGGCTGGCGTCCCCGGTATCGAGGAATTTCTTGTAGTCAAAGGTAGTGACTTTCTCGCCGCGGCGCAGCTGGAACCTGTCGAGCTGTGCGCCGGGGCGCAGGCCACCGGCGGCATAAAGCGCCATTTGGATAGAGGCATTCTGGCCAAGGGTGAACTCACCGGGCTCCATCACATAGCCCTGAATAGTGACCAGCAACTGGCGTTTGCTGACAAACACCTGCAGGGAGGAAAGGTCGCGGATGACGGAGCCAAGCGTTTCACGCACGGCGTTGCCAAGCTCTGTTTCTGTCATGCCTTCCGCGTTGATCATGCCCACTTCTGGCAGGGTGAGGCGTCCCTGGCGGTCAATCTGGAACTCCTGGTTCAGGCTCACTTCGCCCGGCAGCATAATGGCAATCTGGTCGCCAACCTGCACTTTGTAGCCGTTTGCGTTGACAAAGAAGGCGGCGGTCAATGTCATGAAAAGCAGTAAAATCCGTATCATTGTGCACCTCCTGCATCACTTCCCGTGGCGGTTTCCACCAGTTCGATAGATACCCGGCGGTTAACCAACCGGTCTTGCGGCGCTTTCCCTTCAAACAGCGGATCTGCCGCACCGACCGCAGCGACTGTGATACGTGAAGGAGCCAGTCCAAATATTTGCAGATAACGTTTTACCTGATTGGCACGGGCGAGGGAGAGTTTCTGGTTGGCACTTTCATTGCCGATGGCATCGGCGTGGCCTGTGACGTGCAGGCTGTATTGCGGCAGGTCACGGAGCAGGTGTGCCGCTTCTGCCAAGTGGCCCATGTATTTGGGGTTCACTTCCGGCGAGTTGAATGCAAACTGGTTGTCGACGTTGAGCAGGGCGTAAATTTCCGCAGCGAGGTCTGCAACATTGTTGTAACCCATTGCATTGCTTGGGGTGCAGGCGCCGCTGCGTTTGACGGCGTCCAACTGCTTTTCAAGGCGCTCTAGCGCAGCGCGTTGGATGATGATGTCGTTCGCCGCATCAAACTCCAACCCACCATGCAATTCACGCACGATGCGATCTTGCATGCGCCGCGCCTGAAGGACGGTAGCGGGAAAGCAAAGCTCCGCACCTTCCAGTACCAGTACATCGAGGTGGCGCGCAGCCAGTTCCCACTCAAACCGCAACCCGTGCTCGGGGCCGAGCGGTTCACCGGCCATAACAGGGGACAGGGATGAATAGTGTGATTCAGCCATGCCCCCCTGACCTTGGTCAGGAAACATTGAACAACCCGATGTTACCGCTATCGAGATGGCGAGAGTGAGGAACTTTCTCATACCGTATCCCTGTTGGTGGCTTTCGATTATTGGGTGGTTTCTGCTGCTTCCACCGCGATTGCGCTGTTAATGCGCAGCAACTTGATAATTTCCATTGGTTGGCCGTGCACGTCTGACAGCGAAAGGGTATGCCCCTTGGCTTTAAGGCGCTTGAACAGAAAAACGATGGCACCGATGCCGGAACTGTCGAGGAAGTCAACTTCACCAAGGTTCATGGTGATGTCGCTTTTCAGCTCCGTGGTCACCAGATCATCCAGTTCGGTCTGGACTTTGCTGCAACCGTGGGCGTCCATGTCTCCGCGAACAACGAGAAGCAGAGTGTTATCAGGCTGGTGGATGCGTTCAATCTGCATTTTTGTTTCCTCATCAGTTTGGGTATGAGGGATAAAGCGAGTTTCATGCCACTATTTATTTTTGTTTAAATACATAGGGATAAGGCTAAGTGTCGCTCGCTGGACTCATGCTTTTCTCATTCTGACAGTAGAAATGAGAAATCGGTTTGGCGAAATAATTCCGGACAGAGAGACCTGTGCGTGTACATATTTCCGTTCGTATTCTTATTTATAAGATAGAGGGGAAAACTCACTTGCGTGAGGCTGGAAGGGCAATGTTGAAAGGATTTTTGTGGGAGTTTGAGCGCTATCGTCGCCGTGACCCGTAAGGGGGTACCCGCTTCACATTTTCCTGTGTGTTTTCATCACCCTCATTTCCTGCATCGTGATTGGATTGGTTGCGTTTTTGCGTGTTGTCAGCTTCCTGTAAAGCAACATAGCGTGCAACCGAGGCCGTGAGTGCCGTCAGTATGTAGATAGGCCAGGTAAAGCCTTGGGTCAGGAAGGTGCCGGAGACACAGAAGGCAATCACACCGGAGTAGAGCCCTTCAGAGATACAGCGTATAACCGGTGGGTAGATTTCTCTTTTCTGCATCACCACATCGGTGGTTCTTTTGGCGGAGAAGAAAATGGTTAGCGTCATCACCATAAACGCAATCAGGCCAAGGAAGCCGGTTTCTCCCAGCACCCCAAACCAGGTGCTGTGCACGGCATGGTTCAGGCCATCCCAATGGGGGGAATAGAAGAAATAGTTGAAGTAAAAGTTGTTGATGCCGACACCGGATATCGGGTTATCGACCGCCATTAAAAACGCCGCTTCCCACGCATAAAGCCTGCCTTGGGCTGAGGCATCCAACCCTTCTTCTGCCGCGCCGCCAGACTTGCGCCCGCTGATCCCGGCGGCGACAAACAGTATTGCCATCACAATGCCGCCGCCAATAAACAGCAAGGCTTTTGATTGCACCCGCCGCCAGGCCAGCACACCCACGGCAGACATGATGCCGAGTAATCCGCCACGGCTTTGGGTGGCGATAATGGCAGAAAAAATGGCGATAGCGGCGAGAAAGCCGACAAAGCGGACTTTTTTCGACAGGCCGGGCGTCATCACAATGCTGATGGTAAATGAGAAGGGAAACAGCAGCACCAGCGCCAGATCGTTGGGGTCACCGAGCACGGAACCCAGCTCGCGGCCGACGGTAACACGGGTTTCTTCCACCAGTCCGATACCATTGATTTTGTTCATCAGGGTCACAAAAGCGACGGCGCAGCCGGACACGGTGATCATGATTAAGGTGTTTCGGTAGTGCTTGAGGTCGGTAAGTAGCCACGCCAAAGCGGGTGTCATGATGCCGATTTTGACGTAGATGTTTTTAAAGTAGGCGATGGCTTCGCCGATGTTACTCGCCAGCGGGATACCAATCACCACCAGGGCAAAGAAGGCATAGAAGGTGTTTAATTCCTTAGAAGCATACATTTTCAGTTTGCCGCTGATAGCAATGTGCCAAGCCAGTGTGGTCAGGGTGCCGAGTGAAAGCAGCAGCGGGATTTTCAGCGAGTAGAGCTGGGGAAAGGCTTCATGGAGGCGGAAAAACGAGAAGGCAATGAACATCAGCCCTAGCAGCACAGGCTGGGAAAGGGTGATCAGAATAGCGAGGGGGACAATGCCTATCGCCACCGGTATCACCGGATGGGGGATCACATACCAGACCATGCAGGACAGCCCCACGAACAACGCGGTGGCGTGAACGAAATGTGTTTTCACGCGCTTGAGCATCAACAGGCGTTGTTCATTGAGCCAGTGTAAGATCTGCATGCTTCCGTCTCTGGGTTCTTGTAACGGTGACCACAGCAAGCAGTGTGCCATCAGGCTCAGGCTCGGTTTAACGCAGGGAAAACGAGGGGAAGCAAAAAATGAAGATAAAAAAATCGCGCTTCAACAGCGCGATTTTCCGATTTTGCATGTCAATTCGACACACTGGCGTCTGACTGGCTATCAGTGCTTGATGCTATTTTCCGGATGGATAAGACGAACAACCAGCGAGCCTGCTGCACGGATAGATTCGACGTTATGGCTCAACACTACACCGTCGCAAGGCGCCAGATACTGGTGTTCTTCGACACCGAAGCTGTCGTATTGCACCGCCAGCAATTGATCTTTCTCTACGGTCTGCATCAGGCTCACCTGTGGCAGGACAAAGCCGCCTTGCTCCGCGCGCAGGCTGGTGACCTGGCTGCTTTCAATCGCTGGGCGAACTGCTTCCACTTCGCCTTCAATCAGGCCGTAGTGGGTGAAAATATTGAATGCGCCAGCGACGGTACGTGCCACCATTTCGCTGTCCGTATAACGGCCAACACCGGCTTCAACGGTGATGCTTGGAATGCCGTTCTGGTTCCATACCGTCTCCAGTACACCCGCTTCGCCTGGATCGTCCAGAATCGCATCCGGGTTCATCAGGCGCGCCATGTTCACCGCGTCAGCAACACGGAAATCCGCGAACACATACAGAGGGTAAACCGTGCCAGACGTCTGGGTGTGCAGGTCAATGGCCAGCTCTGCATTGGATTTCAGCAGGTTGTGCCAGATGCTGTGCAGGTAACGCTGAGGCTCGTTGCCGTTGGCGTTGCCCGGAAAATGACGGTTCAGGTTACCGCAGGAAACATCTGGATCAGACGAAAAGAAGTCGCGGCTGTGGTGCAGCATGCCGCTCAGGTTAATGGTAGGAACGATAGTAATCGAGCCATTCAGCGCCTTGCCACGCAGCCCGCGTGCAATCGCCTGAGCAGCCAGCACACCATTGTATTCATCACCGTGAACACCGGCGGTTACCACAATGTGTTTGCCCGCTTCTTTACCCTTAAATACCCAAACCGGCAGGTGTTGCCATTGCGCCAGCGCATCGGTTGCTGCACGGAACCAGAACTTGTGCTCTCCGGCATCCAGTTCTTTCACATCCAGTGCACAAATCACTGGCAACCCGTCGATTTTGTTTCCGTCGATAAACTTCGTCATTGTCATCTTTCTTATTTTTTTAGCCGTTCAGTACGACAAAATTTAAAAAGGCGAGATATACCCAAACGACCTGACGATGCTCGCATTCAGAGGTCATCAATGCGTTCAATTCGAGGCAAATTTCACGAGGAATAGTCGTTCTATTTCCGTGGAATTTAACGAAGAAGTGGGCGCATTGATGTCCTCCCTTCGGGCGAGTTGACTGATGCCGTGCTCTTTGTTGTTCCTTTTTGATGGAGATGACTACACCTACAAAGGAACGCCGCGATCACAACACCAGTCAATCTCGCTGAATACAGCATCTTCAGGTTGTTTGGGTATAAATATCCCGCCTTTCATTGTTTCTTTTACTCTATGAGCTTACGCGAAGTCGGTGAGATGTGCACCTACAACGACCACACTCGCAATAATGAACAGCAACACCATGAAGCGCCAAACAAACTTCGCCCAGTTACCCCAGTCGATACGGCACACACCCAGTGTTGCCATCAGCGATGCTGAAGTCGGTACGATGATGTTGGTAAAGCCATCGCCCAGCTGGAATGCCAGAACCGCTACCTGACGGCTGATGCCAGCGATATCAGAAAGCGGTGCCAGCAGAGGCATGGTCAGCGCTGCCTGGCCTGAACCAGAGGTCACAAAGAAGTTGAACACAGACTGGAACACATACATCAGCCACGCTGCTACCGCAGAAGGCAGGGCACTGATGGTGCTGCCCGCGTTGTGCAGGATGGTGTTCAGTACGCTTGCTTCTTCGGAGCCACCGCCCAGCATCAGCAACACGCCCTTTGCACAGCCAACCAGCAGTGCCGGAGCCAGCATGATGCCTGCGCCTTCTTTGAAGGAGCTTGCCACGTCATTCATGGTCATGTCGTTCAGCTTGAAGATGACTGCGATAATTGCGACCACAAAGCCCATGGTGAAGAACTGGGACGCGATTTCTGGAATGTACCAAGCGTGTGCGACAACGCCCCAAACAACCCAAACCGTGGTTGCCAGAACGGTCAGGATCACCAGAGTATCGCCCAGACCCCAACGGGATTCAGTTTCTTCCTGTGACTTGTTCTTCAGGTACGCGTCAGACTGGAAGCTGTAAGAGGCTTTCGGGTTGGCTTTGATTTTTGCCGCGTACATCATGGTGAATGCGATACCCACCAGCGTGAAGCCTGCCCACATTACCATACGGAATGTCATGCCAGACAGAACCGGCACGCCCGCGATGCCCTGGGCGATCGCCACGGAGAATGGGTTCATCCACGACGTTGCGAAACCGACCTGAGTTGCTACGTAAGTGACCATCACAGTGGTGATGCCGTCGTAGCCCAAACGCACCATCAGCGGGGCGATGATAATGGCAAACGCAACGGCTTCTTCACCCATGCCGAATACGGCACCGCCCAATGAGAACAGCAAGAACAGAACCGGGATAAACAGCGCTTCGCTGCCTTTGGTTTTGTCGATCAGTTTCAGGATGCCGTTATCAATGGTGCCGGTGCGCATCACAATGCCGAATGCACCGCCGATGATCAGCATAAACATGATGACGCCGATCGCTGAACCCCACTTCGAGCCTGAAACCAGACCTTCAAACGGGAAGTTCATCAAGCCGATGCCGCCGCCAGACGCGAAAAACTTAACCGGGTTGTAAACCGTGTCGCCATTCTCGTCGGTTACCAGACGGAAAGATTCAGGGTTAATGACCGTGCGCGTTTTTTCTGCGCCGTCGACCATGAAGGTCACTTGCTGGCTGTCGAACTGGCCGACCGGAATAAGGTAAGTCATCGCCGCAGCGAACAGACCCACGAAAAAGATCAGGATAAGCGTATCCGGCATCTGCCATTTACTTGGGCGGGATACACCTTCCTGTGTTTCAACATGTGTTTGAGACATTCCATCATTCTCAAGAAAAAAGGAGGCATAAAATGTCTTAAAATCCGAATAAAAAGTCAATTCAAATTGTTATTGGTAGCAATATATTCAGTTAATATTTATTTCAGCTCAATTTACAGAATTTAGTTTTGTTTGAATTTTGAACAATGGGCGGCAGGTTGCGTGGCGCTTTACAGAAGCCGTGAAAACTTGCCATTAAGTCTAGAAATCGAGACGATTTTGTAACCCACTGACACTGCATAACTTTTCAATTTCGCCTTTTCGCTGTCACAAAGCCGACATGCGCCTTTATCCAATTCGTCGCTTTTGCTCTCTAAGCTTTTTCTCTTGGCGTTTCAGCCACGGTCAGTTAGCAAACGAAAAGGATTATCGAAATGTCTGAAAAAGCGAAAAGCGGGATCAATCGCCGCCATTTTATCGCGGGCACAGCCGCCGCGTCCGGCACCCTGTTGTTGGGCGGTGTTGCACCAGCCTTTGCGCGGGGCGATACCAACCGCCCTTCAATGCCTTATGGAGTCGCCAGTGGTGATGTTTCGCAGGGGCAAGCCATGATTTGGTCATCGGCAGATTCCCCAGCCCAGATGTGGGTCGACGTTTCCTACTACGAAGATTTTCGCAAATTTATCACGCTGCAAGGCCCGAATGCGTTGGCTGAAACCGGCTTTGCCAGCAAACTTGCCCTTACCGATCTCGCGCCGGGGCAGAAAGTGTTTTACCGCGTGCGTTACCAGTCGCTAAAGGATTGGCAGGTGTGGGGAGAGCCGGTTGTGGGCTCGTTCAGTACGCCTCCCGCCATTGCATCCAACATCCGTTTTCTTTGGTCAGGCGATACGGCAGGGCAAGGCTGGGGTATCAATGAGGAGTGGGGCGGGATGCGCATCTACGAAACCATGCGCCAGACCAAACCGGATTTCTTCATTCACTGTGGCGACACCATTTACGCCGATGGCCCAATTAAGGCTGAAGTGAAACTGGATAACGGCGACGTGTGGAAAAACGTCGTGACGCCGGAGAAATCCAAAGTGGCGGAAACCTTGCAGGAGTTCCGTGGCAACTTTGCGTACAACCTGATGGATAAAAACGTGCGCGCCTTCAATCAGGAGGTGCCGATGATTGTGCAGTGGGATGACCATGAAACCGTTAACAACTGGTATCCGGCAGAAGTGTTGAATGACCCGCGTTACCAGAACGAACAAAGTGTCGCCCTGCTTTCTGCCCGCGCCCGCCGCGCCTTCTTTGAAATGAACCCGATCCGCAGCTCGGCCACCGACCCTCAACGCATCTACCGAAAATTCCATTACGGCCCATTGCTGGATGTGTTTGCCATCGACATGCGCAGCTACCGTGGTGATAACGGTGCCAACAACCAGACCACGGCATCGGCTGAGACAGCGTTCCTTGGCAGCAAGCAGATTCTTTGGCTCAAGCAGCAACTGCTGGCCTCCAAAGCCACCTGGAAGGTGATTGCATCTGATATGCCCATAGGCATGATTGTTTATGACGACTGGAAGAACAAATCCACGTTCGAAAACCTTGCCAACGGCGATGGAGCGCCGAAAGGGCGTGAGCTGGAAATGGTTGAGTTGCTGCGCTTTATCAAACAGAACCGGATTGAAAACGTGGTCTGGCTGACAGCCGATGTGCACTACACCGCCGCCCATTACTACGACCCAGACAAAGCGCAGTTCCAGGATTTCACGCCATTCTACGAGTTTGTCTCCGGCCCCCTGAATGCCGGCACATTCGGCCCCAACGACATGGATAACACCTTCGGCCCACAGGTGCTCTACAGCAAGCACCCTGAAGGCGGTAAGGTAAACCTGCCTCCTTCTGCCGGCTTGCAGTTCTTTGGTCAGGTCGATATCGATGCAGAATCAGAGGAAATGACAGTCACGCTGAAAGATTTGGCGGGAAGCAGCTTGTATTCGAAGAAATTGACGCCGGTTAAACAGGCGTAGTGGGAATGCGTTGCCTAAGCGAGATAAAGGTGTGGTGTTTCGTCACACCTTTTTCGCTGGTCTAAATTGTGGTTCTGGCAGATAGACGCGATTTGTGTCAACGTCGTATTTTGATGCCGAAATGGGAGCCAACACCCCTAAAGGCAATCCCTATTACTCTCTTGACGGACACTACTATGTTGACACCGGAAGTGCTGGTTGGCGCTATTTTAAACTACCTCTCCCAACCTGAGTCCTCACGAAAACTGACCTCAGAACAACTTGAATGGTTTCGGGATCCTGAAAATGTATTTGGGTTGCTCTCAGTCGTGCTCAGTGTGCCTGATCATATTGCCAATGAAATGAGCGAAGGCATCTATCCGTGGGTGGATGCCGCAGTCAATGAGTTGGCGACGACGATGCGCAAGATGCCATCACCAGTAAAAGCGGAAATTTGCGCAGCTCTCGAGCAGGTGATAGAAGAATTGGACGAAGAGGGTGTGCTTTGTGAGCGTATCTTTATGCATACCCTGACTTCTTTGAAACGCAATCAAATTTCCCTTTCGTTGGATGTGCCCGCATTAATGGCGAAAGACTACGGCGGTAATGTAGCGCCACTTTTTGCTGCTGAAGCCCCAGATTTTCATGACTTGTTAAGCTCAGACTCGATTGAGACTGGCTTTGACTTTTTTGAGTTGTTTGAACAAGGCGCATCACTTCTTCCGCCGGAAGCCTATCCTTCACTGTTCGGTGCGGCGCTGCAGTATTCATGGGGTGTCGATTCGCTGCTATTGATGACACAGTACTTTGAAGAACCTGTTTCTCTGGCTTGCGCAGAACAGTTAGACGCTATGGAGCCCGAAAAATGGAAGGCGCTAACCCAACCTTCGTTGTTGACCTTGTGTGCTCGATTTAATCGCCACCCGTCAATTTCAGAGTTCTTTACCCGATGGCAAAAACAGGTAATGAAAGCAGGTAAAGCCAGTAAGCCTGTCAAAGTAAAAGCGCTCTATTCGACGCTGGTGGATGGCGCAGATTGCGTCAATATGATTGCTTCAATCAACCTCAATGGTGAACCTTGCACCTTGAGTTTCATGTTTGATTTCAATGTTGGGGTACGGGAAAGCCTTTTACATGTTGCGCCAGAACTTTCAGTTAGTCAGTTTATCAAGCAAGTCAGCAACGAAGTTGGCTTCACCCAGCTCTCCCCAGATGCATTGGCATCCATACTGCCATGGGTGTTGTCAGTCAACGTGCAGCAGGGCACACCGGTAGACATTGCATCATTTTATTGGATATCAATGTTGCCTCCTGAATGGATAGCACCTCAACCATTTTCATTGGATTCTTGGTGTGAAGCACTTTCATTCGCACCGGATGCGAAACGACAGGAAATGCACCGCAAGTGGGGTGGACCCTACGACTCAATGCTAGGAAACTGGATAGCACCAGAGCCTGTCGTGTCCATCGCTAAAGAAGCAAAAGACCTCCTTCGCGGCTATTACTACAAAGAACCCGTCCGCTTTCAGGCACGCCTTACATATTGTGCAGCCGTGGCGGCATTGGGCAAGAAGCCCGATTTTCGTGCACGTGATAAGTATCTAGATATGGCTTGCGCACTAGACGAAAAAGGGCTGATACGGAAGAAGTTCGATTTATTTGAATGGCTTGCTACTGAAAGTTTTAACGATTATCAGAATTACCTTGCAGACAGTTTACTCGAGCAACTGCCACCGAAGATGGGATTGACGATAAAAGTGGAACTGGAAGGAGCACGTCCAAAGATTTGGCGGCGACTCCAGGTAAGCAATCAAGTGACCTTGGATGAGTTGGATTCTATATTGCAGACAGCAATGGGATGGGACTTTGCGCATAGCTCTGGGTTTGAACAGCATGGGCAATGGTTTAACGAAGAACAAAGCGAGTTGCTGTGTGTCGGCCATTTGTTAGCCGAGGCAGGAGATAGTCTCAACTACATCTACGATTTTGGCGACAACTGGCAGCACAAAATTACGCTTGAAAAAGTGTCGACCAAAGTCAATACAGTACCAAAAGTCACGGCTGGTAATGGTGGCTGCCCGGCTGAGGATTGTGGAGGCATAGAGGAATGGAATCATCTGTTAGCGATCCGCACACAACCTGAAATCGATGAGGAGGACTTGGAAAAACTCGAGTGGGCCAACTTGTTACCTGAAGATGATCTCCCTGCATTTGACAAGGTGGCAGCAAACGAAAGTCTTCAAGCGCTATTCTCCTACGAATAGCAGCACCATCGCTGAAAGATGAGTTGCGGCGACTTGTCGCCGCACTTACTAGCGATTCAAACCGATCCTAGTTTAGTCAAAGTGCGTAACTCTCTTCTTTTCAAATCGAAGTGTCGGCTCTGGTCTGAACTAGCACATTTTAGCCTTGCGGCTCAGGTTGCCTTTTATGACATGTTTAAAACAACACTAAACTGAGTCTGGCTACATGGCGCTTCAATGAAAGCGCCACTTTTCACCTAGCCTCCGGATGACTAGCGAGGCTTATAATAGTTCGCTCATTTCCGGGATAACTTCGGCAATTTCAATTAGGCGCTCGCACTGTTCTCGTGTCAGTTCTATGCAAAGTTCGATGTGACGGATCTCGTCCTTATCGATACCTTGGTTCACCGTATGTGCCAATGCGTTCCGCTAATGTCATGCAAAAAAACTCATTCACAGCGATGCAGGGGGCTCTCCCGTTTTCGAACTTGAGGATGTAGTTAGAGCAAAGATCCCCTTCTCCAAACCCCCATTCATCATTGTTCCGTAACAAGTTCAGTTTGCTTTGTACGCCAGCGACAGATAGTCGGATTTTGCCGTCCCAAAAAACTAATGGATCCATGCTGTGCTCAAGACGTCTGGCTAACTCATCTTCGGGCACAAGGCGAAAGCGTGTCTCTATAGGTTGTGCTCCCGAGTCGCGAAATGATAATGCTCCTGATGTTTCTGCGCCCATCGCGCGCACTAGGCCGAACGTATTGTTTCTAGAAATTGTCGTGCTTTCGCATAGCTGCCGGAGAGAGTCTCCTTCTGGCAATAGATTTCTGAGGTAGTTTTCAATGCTGCGAGAAGGCGCGCTGTCATCAAAGGGTATGTGCGGGGAAATAGGGAAGCCTACCTGCTTTCATTTCTCTTCATAGCGAAACGAAAATTCAGTTTCGGTGCCTACAGGCAGGGACAGTGTGCCGACCTTGGTGTTTTTGCCTATATAAATATCCAAGGTTTGAGTTCTATTCATACCAACCGTCTTCCTCTGCGAGCTTTGTTTTCAGTTTTTTGTTTGAAGAGCCAAGTAGCGCGGCAATGTCGACAATCTTTAAAGACAATCCAAGCAAGTCCAAGACAGTTAGCAGGTTAGAAAGCGTGACGTTAGCATCACCTTTTTCCATTCGCATTATGGTTCGCCGTGAAAGGTCGGCTTTTTCAGCGAGATCCTCTATGCGCCAAGTCAACTGAGTGCGCTTGGCGCGGATCGCCAGCCCTAACGTGATCATGTTGAATTCAACATTCAGGTTTGGCATGGGTTCCGCTTTTACTGCTTTTCCTTTTCTTTTAAGTGACATATATGGCCTATTAATTGGTTTTGCCCCAAGGCTTTTTCTATATGTTAAATATAAGTCACTTTAAGAGGTGTTGGGAGAGTAGAATCGTCAAAAGTGACAAATATGACACATGACAGGTGTGTGAAGGTTGATTGTGTATAAAAGTGCCAAATATGGCACTTAAAGGCTGCGGTCGCACAGTGATTCTTCGCTAGCAAACACGCGCCAACTGGTTTTGGCGGATTGGTAAGATTCACTGTGGCAAGGTACGTAGTCGGCTTTGTTGATTCGGTACTCAAGGTTGATGCGTGTTATAACGGCAAACAAACAAGCGGTGGCGACGATGCATCCGATGGTTTTCCACCACCTTCCGTAGCTCTGGGGGTTCCTTTTGGGGTGAGTCATTTGGTGGACGCCAGTTGCGATGATCCCGGCCATCAAAAAGGGGGTGGTAACCAGCACTGCATGGTTTATCAGTGACAACAGCTTTACCTTATCAGGCAGTGCAGTGAAGGGTTGTATAATTGCGTCAAGGAAGCCCAACGCAAAGCAAGCCGCACCAATTGCTGCCAACAGTGCGATAGTGAGCAGTTGCATAGTTCGATGATTCACTGTTAATTCGCCTTTAATTGTTCCACCAGCGCATCCGATATCCCATAGTTGTCATCTAAAGCAGAGAGTATTTGGTTAGCAGCGAATGTCACAACTGCAAATGTAGTCCAACCGACTACTATTGGAACGCTGAATAATGCAGTAATACCTACTGCTGCAAGAGTGCCTATTCCGGTGGAAAGAAAGCCTTTTGTCACGTCAGTGGCAGTTCTTCCGATGAAGTCGCTCAACATTCTATCGTCCCGCAAAATAGTATCTACTGCGTTAACCGCGACGGAGAATATGATATCTACCACGAGCCCAACAGAGAGCATTTGTCTCGCCATATTCTTGGTGCCTACACCAAGTTGGACAATTGTGGGGTTGTTTGCTTTCCAGTGATTCCTTTTGACCAGCGTTTTGAGGTGGATGTCATAGTTTTGTATTTCATGGTTCACCTAACGTTGCAATAACGGGCGCTTACCGAACCGCCCAAAACTGCTTTAATACATTGTATTCACTAAACTTTGAAAATTTGCCGCATTGACAAAGCGTCCCATTCATAGCCTTGTTAGCTTTTGGGTCTAATGGTTTTGTATCTGTATTTCGAAAAAATGTAATCCTACAAATGCCAAAACTATAAGTCCTATAGTAATGGCTAATAAAAGCCAGAGGTAAAGCTTGTAAGGATGCATTGGATTGTCACTATCGTAATGAAATAAAGCGGACAAAGTCATGTCTGCAGCGCTAGTTAAACATCCCGCAGACAGGAGTAGAAGCGCCGTGGCTACAATAGTCATACTCCGAAAGTTAAACTCATCTACTGTTAGGAGATAGAGAAGATGACTAGAAGTCCAGAGTATCCATATTTAGCCTTTCTCGAAAATTTAACCAATTAGAACTGATCCTCCAGAATAGCTAACGTTTGCTGTCTGTAACCGGCACAAAAAAGCAGGCTGAATAGAACTAGGATAGGCACTTGCTATGGGTTTTTACGCGCATAAATATATTGTGAAATATTAATGCCTACTATACCACCAAGGCCAAGTGCTACTTGGCAAAGCCCATATTTTAAACTGTTAGAAGAGTAAGTGCTTGATATAGCGAGTCCAACGCCACTAGCTAAGAAAAAGCAAAAAGCCAGGTGGGAAAATTGATATGGCTGCGAAATATTAAATGGATTAAGCCACCATGAAGGTGGTTGCCAAGTTGAGTCTGAAATAGGGTTGAAAAATTGAACGCCTATAACAATTGTAAATATGGCAGGGACTAACACAAATAATAGGAAAGGGCTGGGTAGTTGATAGTCAGGCACTGGTTGGACAACAGTCAAGCTTGTTACTAAGCCGAATAGTATGATAAGCAATCTAATGGAAAGAAATAACTTTTCTTTAGTTGTTTTATTTTCCATAATTTACATCCCACCTATGCCATTCGTTTTTACACCGTTACCACAATGAATGCAGCGAACATAACCACTAAACCACTAAACCACTTTATGGCAGTTTTTGACCAGCTACCATCAGACCTTGGATGAGGTTTGTTAAATCCTTGAATAGTGATGCATTTATTGCAGTAAGGACACCGAACAATACACGCTAAAATAAAATGAACAAATGAAAAAAACATGAACACCGTAAAACAAACGACAATTGCACTTTCACTATCGTTAAAATTAAGCATATCGGAAACAAAAACGATAATTGTTAGCGCTAGAAAAAACCATGAGAAATAAATACTGATAGCGTTGATTTTACCAACCATGATTGATTACTCCCTTTAGGCACAAATGCATGTTTTTAATGAAATATCATCATGCGCCACAAAATTACGAACGATAAAATACAACATTCCCACACGACTCTCGCTTTGCTTTAAGAACTTTATCAGAAGCTCTTGAATTGGAATCTGACAGAGTGCGTCCTGACGAATCCATTTATCAGCTGGCTTTCCCAAGCTTTGGCGCCCGCATCACCAAAAATACGGCCAAGGCACACACGGCGAAGCCGAGAATGGTGGCGGTTGAAAAGGCTTCATCAAAAAATAGCCAGCCCTGAATAGCGGTGACTGGCGGAACCAGATAAATCACCGAGGTGACTTTCGATGCCGCGCCCTGTCCCACCATGTAGAGGTATAGCAGTACTGCCACCACAGAGAGCGCCAGTACTGACCATGCCATGGTGAGGATGAATGTCAGCGACCAGGTAACATGGAAGCCTTCCACCAACCAGGCCAATGGCAGGAAGAAAATGCCCGCCGCGACATATTGCCACATGGCACAGGCCACCAAATCCACACCCTGACAGAAATGCTTCTGGTATAGGGTGCCAAGGGTGATACCAATAAGCGCAGAAAATACAAAGAGGTACGCATAAACTGGTTGCGCGTCGGCGTTCCAGCTCATCTTGCCTTGCACGACAAGCCCAATACCCACAATACCGGCCACCAGACCCAGCCATTGGGCGATATTCAGACGCTCGCTGGACAGGCTTATCACAATCAGCGCAGTCAGGATGGGCTGGAAGCCAACCAGCAGGGAGGAGAGCCCCGCTGGCATACCATAGCTTATCGCCGCAAATACACCGCCAAGGTAGAAACCGTGGATCATCAACCCCGAGGCCAATACATGGAGCAAGGTCTTGCCTTTTGGCATCGCTGGTCGCATCACGGCGAGGATCACCGCAAAGACCAGCACATTAAGCACCATACGGATAAACAGGAAAGTGGCGGCGTCGGCATAAGGCAGACCAAACTTGGCGCCGATAAAGCCTGTGCTCCACAGTAAAACAAAGATAAAGGGGATAGCCCTTTTAAACATGATGCGACGTCCTTGCGCGGGGTGATGAAACAACTACTTGGCGAAGAATGATTAAAACGTATTCAGTGTGTCACAACAAGAAGAGTATTGGGCGAGGACAAAGAGAATTCACATGTGTGGCAATAACAAAACAGCGCCCGGAGGCGCTGTTTAAATTGGATGCTTATTTGTATCAGGCTTCAACAGGTGTTGCTTTGATTTCAGCGCCTTGCTGTTTTTTCTCAAAGCGGCTGATCCACCACCATGCCAGTGCCGAGAACGCGGCAGTCATGAACACGTTGATGAAGAAGGCGCGAACCAGATCCACACCCGTTGGGAACGCAGACGCTGACATGCTGACCACGAAGATGGCGATAAGCACAGAGACCACAGACATACCGAACTTGCGCGAACCCATGCGGAAATCGCGTGGTGTGTCGTCGTGTTTCAGGCGGAACACGAAGTAGGCGACCATGATAAAGATAGGTGGCAGCATTGCAGTACCTGCAGTCAGGTTGATGGCGGTGTTCATCATCTCCTGAACAGATTCAGAGCCGAAGCCGTTCACCACCAGCATCACGAACACAAATGCAAACTGCCACCATGCTGCGCGAACTGGCACACCGTGCTCGTTAAGCTCTGTGGTTTTCTCGCCGTAAACGCCTTTTGGAATTTCAGAGAAGTGGATTTTCACCGGCGCTGCTGTCCACATCATCATGGAGCCGAACATGGCGATAAACAGGATGATACCGACGAAGCGGCCAACCAGGGTTTCAGAAATCTGGAAGTACTGCGCCATACCGGTGAAGATTTCCACCATGCCGCCTGCGTAAGTCAGATCTTCACGCGCCACAAACACGTTCACCAGCAGTGAGCCCACCGCGTACATGGCACCAATCACCACGCCCGCTGCAATGATCACCTTGATGAAAGATTTCTGACCGCCTTTCACATCGTTCAAGTAAGCCGCTGCGGTTTCCGCGCCGCCTGCCGCCTGGAAAATCCAGCACATGATACCCAGTGTCGCCCAGTTGATGGTCGGGGTCATGGCTTCCATGGTAATAGGTTGCACAGGCACATGGTCGCCGCCCAGCGCCATCAGTGCGCCCAGTACATAGATGCCGAACAGGGCAAACACGCCGTATGCCACGACTTCTGAAATTTTGCCCAGCCAGCTTGCGCCTTTGGTGGAAATGTGGGTGGCTGCAGCAAACAGCACAATAGAAATAATGGAGGTCACCATTGGCGAGAAGCTGTATTCGTAACCGAGCATGGCGTATGAGGCATAAGCTATCACGTTTGGCAGCAGGGAAACGAACCAAAACAGATTCACGAACCAGTAAAGGAAGGAGCCCAGATAGGCGGCCTTGGTGCCCAGTGGTTGTTTCAGCCAGTCATACATGCCGGATTCTGAGTTTTTGTTGGCAGACACAAATTCGGCAATGATGAACACAAAAGGGACGAAGTAAACGAGGGTGGCCAGCAAAAAAATCGGGGCGGAGCTAAGGCCAAGTTCAATGTTGTTGTTAACGATGTTGCGCACGTTGAACACCGCAGCAAAGGTCATCGACAGCAAGGCGAACTTGCCAATCGTGCCGCGAAGTGAATCAGTCATTCTGGTACTCCATATCTAGGGGCTGTTGACCTTTGGTGGTTAAATTTTGTTCTAGCCATAAGCGTTTTAGGCGCGGCGAGGTGTGTGCCGCCTAGTTATTCTAAGCAAATACACCTCAACAAAGCATAAAACGCTTAGGGCAGAACCCTTCGGGCAGCGTTTGTGGGGAATTTCTGCTGCGTTATCAGCGTCTCATGTAGGCTAGCTACACATCGAAGCTTCTGCCTTGCATAAAATCCCCACAAACTGCTGCAAAAATCACCACCAAAGGTCAACAGCCCCTAGCATTTCTTATTTTTGTCGTTGGTTATAGCGAAGCCCCCAATGAAGATCCCTACGGGAGGCTTGGATATAACTTTAAGGCGGCAGGGAAGTGCTTTCCCTGCCGCGGGTGTGTTACGCGTTATCTGCCATCAGCGAAGCAGGTGGTGCTTCTTTCTGGCGCTCAGCGTCGTCCAGTGATTTCTCGTACTGGCTGTATTTCCACCAGGCAAAGCCCAGGAAGGTCACGATGCCACCCACGTTGTAGAAGATGATGGTCATGATGTCAGCGCCTGTCGGGAAGGTAGAAGCCAGGAAGCCGACAGTGAAAATACCAATCAGGATGGATACCGCGACGATACCGGTTGTGCGAGAACCCATCTTGAAGTCACGCTCCAGGTGGTCGAGCTTCAAGCGCAGGTTCAGGTAAGCCAGCATGATGAACAGTGGTGGCAGCATCGAAGCCGCAGCCGTCATGTTGATCACTGTGTTCATCAGATCCTGTGCGGTGTTTGAACCCAGGGTAGGGATAATCATCAGCGGCAGCACGATGAGGTACTGGATCCACGCAGCGCGCGCCGGTACACCGTTTTCGTTCAGCTCAACGGTTTTCTTACCGAAGATGCCTTCAGGAATTTCAGAGAAGAAGATTTTTACTGGAGTCGCTGTCCACATCAGCAGCGAACCAAACATCGCGGTGAAAGAAACCAGACCCACGAAGCGGTTGACCAGCACTTCCGGCAGACCGAAGTAAGCCGCCATACCTTCAAATACCTGTACAGAACCACCGGTGAACTTCAGCTCGCTGCTTGGCACGAAGACGTTCATCAGCAAAGAGCCAACGGAGTAGAGCACACCGATAAAGATACCGGCCACGATGATGACTTTAACGAAGGACTTGGAGCCGCCTTTCACGTCGTTGACGTAAACCGCCACCGATTCTGCGCCGCCTGCCGCCATGAAAATCCAGGTAGTAATGCCAAGGAACGCCCAGCTGAAATCAGGCACCATGGCTTCAACGGTAATTGGGTCAGCCGGTTGGATGCCGCCCAGTAGCGCCGCGCCCGCCAGCATGATGTAAGAAAGGGTCAACAACAGCATCAGTGAGGAGGTCACTGATGTGATAGGCCCCAGCATTTTCGCGCCGTTGGTCGACACATACGTCGCCACCGCAAACAGCATCATACTCAGCACAGTGGTGGTAAACGGGGTCAGGATGTATTCATAACCCAGGAATGCGTAGGACGCGTAGGCGATAACCCTTGGCAGCAAAGAGGTGAAGAAAAACAGGTTCACAAACCAGTAGGTGTAGGCTGATATAAAGGCCCAGCGTCCACCGAGAGAGCTTTTCACCCAGGCGTACACGCCTGCTTCCGAGTCTTTGTTCAGGGAAACGAATTCCGCAATGATCAGACAGAAAGGGATGAAGTAAAAAATGGTCGCCAGGAAGAACATCGGTGCCGATGAAAGCCCGATTTCAATGTTGTTATTAACGATGTTGTTAAAGCTAAATACAGCGGCAAAGGTAAGAGAGAGTAGGCCAAACTTACCGATGGTATTACGTTTAGTGTCAGACATTGTTCTATCTCCGAAGAGTCACGTTATATGTAGGTGTCGATACTGTTCGTGTTTGCGGTATTGCTATCGTTCATCTGAAGGACTGGCAGCCAAAGCTGCCGTCCTCCTTTTTTGTTTTGTACAGAGGGTTGTTTCTATTTATTCAGGAAGTAGCCGTCTTCGATGGTCACTTTCAGCACCACTTTGCGCACCGCGTTGTTACTCACTACGCGGTAGGCTTTGTCGTTCTCGAAAATCGCCAATTGACCTTCGCGCAGGGTGATGCGCTCGCCATTGCCGCTCAGGTATTCGCGGTCGGTTTCGTCCTGGTAGGCTTGCTCAACGGTCAGGGCGGATTTCGGCGCGAACTCCACCTCTTCCGTGCCCGCCAGGTAGTAGTGCACATCGAAGTAACGGCGGTTGCCTTCAAAGCGCTCAGTTGCGGCTTCGCCTTCGGTCACCATGTACACCAGCGAGTCACCGATGGAGTACATCACTTCCGGCTGGATGTTCTGGATATTGTTGATGGCTTCCACACAGCGGTTCCATTTGCGGCCGTTGCGGTACACCACTTTGAATTGCTCTAAGCTCTCTAACACGATCATGGTTTACGCCTCGTTGGTGGAAGTGGTGGTGAAAAAGTCCTGGCTGAAGTTGTGCTTCGCCAGCGTTTTCGCACTGCAATCGCCTGCCTGAATTGGCATCAGGGTCAGGCCGTAACGGAAGTCGTTCATGTAGACGCGGTAAGAGTCGAGCACTTCGCTGCCCCAAGAGTTGGAGCCAAGACCCATGACCTGATGGTCGAGGTTCAGGGTGATGTAACCGCTCTTTTCCAACTCGTTGGTGTGCTGTGCTTCATGCAGGTTCTGGTTGGTGTAGTACCAGGCGCTGAAGTTGATCTCCTGCTCCGGTTTCACCAGAAGACCTGCGCCATGACGGTTGGTCAATGCTGCCCAGCGCACGTGCTGGCGGTTGCCGTTGTTTTGTGGGAACGGGTAGTTCACAAACATTTGCGATACCGTGCTTTGGTACACATCAATCAGGTTGGCCTGGCGGCTGTCCTGGTAGTTTTCTTCCGGGCCACGGCCGTAGTACTGCACCTGGTCGAAGCTTTGGTTGATGCCCAAATCCAGACCAATCACAGGGATCACATGCGGGTAGTCGCCATAACGTTCGCCGGACAGTTCCACATTCAGCTGGCCTTCCGCGTTGATCAGGTAGCGGTAGGTACAGCGCACACCAAAATCAAACACTGGCGGTGCAATGATGCTGGTGGTGGTGATTGCCACTTTTCCGCCGGTTTCTTCCACATTCAGGGTGCGGAAGTGCTCCTGCATGATTTGCAGGTGAGCTGGTTGCCACAGGCCTTCATATTCCTGCTTGTGGTTATCAATCATCGGCTTGAAGAAGTTGAGCTTTGGCTCAGAGGCAATCAGCTCTTCGCCATTGACTTGCCATGAAGTCAACTTGCCCGACACTTTTGAGAACTCCAGGCGGAAGTTGTGTCCATCAATCACATACGCCAAACGCGCTTCATTGATGTTGAGTGCCGTTGCATTGCGGTTGACCAAAACCGGCGCGATTGCGGTATTGGCTTTCAGTTCAAATTGGTAAATCGCCAATTCAAAGTTCGCTTCACTGTAGAGCGTACGTGAATCTTTGCGCACCGTGAAATTGATGAACACTTCACGCTCATCCAGCTCTGGCAGCGTAATGTTAAGCGCACGTTCGCTGTTGGCCGCTAAGTCAGTCACTTTCAGATTCAGGGTTTCAATCGTCTCACCCTCAGCACGGATATCGGCGCTGATGGTGATGTCATCGATATTGCTGAACCAGAAACGGTTCTCCACCACAAAGCGGCCCTTGGCAGCATCAACCGCGCGGATTTTCACTGGAGCGATAACCTGCTTGTACTCTTTCAGGCCAGCGCTTGGCGTCTGGTCTGGGAAGATCAGGCCATCCATACAGAAGTTGTAGTTGTTCGGGTAGTCGCCGTAGTCGCCGCCGTATTTGTAGAAAGGCTCGCCCTTTTCGTCGCGTGCCAGAATACCGTGGTCACACCATTCCCAGACGAAGTGACCCTGAATGCTGTCATGCTTGTAGAACACGTTCTGGTATTCCGTCAGGCCACCAGGGCCGTTACCCATGGCGTGGGCGTATTCGCAGATAATGCGCGGCTTGGCGTGTGGATGTTCACCGAAGTAGTTCATCAGCTGTGCGCGTGAATACATAGTGGAAATGACATCAACCACTTCGGCATCACGGTCTTCTTCGTAATGAACCAGGCGGGTGTCATCCAGCGCTTTGGTCGCCGCGTACATCGCACGGATGTTGCAGCCGTAGCCGGATTCGTTACCCAGCGACCACATGATGATGGATGGGTGGTTTTTCTGTGCCTGAACCTGACGCACCGCGCGGTCAACAAACACGGTTTCCCATTCCGGATCGTTAGTGATGCGGCTGAGATCGCCCACGTTGGCAAAGCCGTGGGTTTCCACATCGGTTTCCGCCATCACGAACAGGCCGTAGATGTCGCAAAGCTCGTAGAAACGTGGGTCGTTCGGGTAGTGAGCGGTGCGCACAGAGTTAATGTTGTGCTGCTTCATCAGCACGATATCTTTCTCAACGCGATCCATGCCAACCGCACGGCCTTTGATGTGGTCGTTGTCGTGGCGGTTAACGCCGTGCAGCATCACGTACTGGTTGTTCACATAGAACAGACCGTCACGCACTTTGATATCGCGGAAACCGACGCGCTGCGGGATCACTTCCAGTACCTTGCCGTTGCTGTCTTTTACTGTGATAAACAGCTGGTACAGGTTTGGCGTTTCGGCGTTCCACTGCTTTGGATTTTGCATGTCGATGGCAAATTGTGCCGATGCGGTGTCAGTGATGTTCAGGGCACCGCAATCGCCGGACGCAACCAGCGCAGCGCCATCGTAAAGGGTATATTCAACCGACACATTGGCAGCCTGGGCTGACAGATTTTCCAGCGCGATGTTGGCGCTCAGCGTCGCACTTTGGTAGTCATCGGCAAAGTCAGTACGGATAGTCAAATCTTGCACGTGGGCCTTGTGTTTACCCACCAGGTAAACATCGCGGAAGATACCCGCTGTCCACCACATGTCCTGATCTTCGATGTAGGTTGAGTCTGCCCACTGCATTACGCGCACGCTCAGCAGGTTCTCACCCTGATTGACGAAGGCAGAGATATCAAACTCTGCGGTCAGGCGGCTGCCTTTGCTGAATCCCACATACTGGCCGTTTACATACACTTCGAAGTAGGTTTCAACACCATCGAATTTGATGATGGTTTGTTTGTCGTTCCAGCTTTCGCCGAGGGTGAAAGTGCGTTGGTACGCGCCGGTTGGGTTGTCGCTTGGGACAAAAGGCACATCAATTGGGAAAGGGAAGCCTTCGTCTGTGTATTGCAGATCGCCATGGCCTTCCATTTGCCACATGTTAGGCACGGTAATTTCGCCCCATGTGGTCATTTTCTGTGAGTAAAACTCTTCAGGCACCAGCAGTGGGTTGCTGAAGTAGTGGAACTGCCACTGGCCGCTCAGTAACTGGAAATGGTTGCTCAGTTCGCGCTGGAAAGATTTGGCGCGTTCAACAGAATCGTAGGAAAAGAAATAGGCTCTTGGAGCCATGCGGTTTTCGTGTAGATGTAAAAAGTTTTCCCAGTTGTTCACTTTGTATCTCCCTCGGCTTTCCCGCATTCAGGGGGCCGACGTTCTTATGACAAAAAAGATATTGGGTGTCTCTGGGGTGTAGATATAAGTAAAAGTTTTACTAAAACAAAATAAAGTTTTCGTTTTACTTTAACTATGTCACGAATTGCATTTCCGTCCGTGCACAAATCGTGATCGCGGTTTGAGTTATTGAGAGGACGGTTTTTAGGTGAAAGCAGGAAGAGCAGGAAGAGCAGAAAAAGCAGGTAGAGCAGAGAAAGCAGAAAGGGCAGAGAAACAAAAAAGCACTGAATAATCAGTGCTTTTTGAACGAATGTTTTGCCGCGGTTAGAGCGGTTTTGTGGTGCCGCGCAGTTTCAGTTGGCTTGGTACATACACCTGAAGCGGCAAGGTACGGCCATCGCGGGCTTTATCAATCAGCAGGTTTACTGCCTGAATGCCCATCATTTCCGAGTGGATGCGTACAGTCGAAAGCGGCGGGAACGTGAAACGGGCGGTAGGAATATCATTCACGCTGATCAGTGCGACATCATCTGGCATGGTTAAGCCCTGCTCGTGAATGGCGCGTAGCACCCCAATAGCGATGGAATCTGAAGCCACAAACAGCGCTTTAGGATAGTCGCCGGATTCCAGCATGGTTTTCGCCAGTTGATATCCGCTTTGGCTGGTAAAGTCGCCGCGGTAAATATCTTTATCAAACACCACGTTTTTCAATTGCCCGTACACGGTAAACGCCAGTTCACGGATATCCGCGCTGCCCGGCGAATCCTGCCCGCCAATAAAGCCAATGCGGTCATAACCTTGTTTGATAAAGAAATCGACCACCTGTTTACTGATTTTACCCAGGTCGATATCTACGCAGTCATTCGGGCTGTCCGGCTGGCTATAGTCGATGTGGCAGACACTTTCCTTGAGATGCTTTGGCAGTTTTTTCAGCTGCGCCCTGTCACAACGCCCGACCAGTAAAATACCGGTGATGTGGGTGAAATCTAACTCGTTGTCGCTGGCATAACAGTTGGTCAGGCCGACACCACGTTTCTCGCACTGGGTTTCAATGCCGTGGCGGATAGAGAGGTAATAGGGGTCGTTAACCTCGGCTTCCTGTTTGTAGTTGTAGAGCGCGAGGAATTGGTGTTTCTGGCGTTGTTGGTTGACGGCGCGCTTGGAGCTGCTGGTGCGGTATTCCAATTGTTCGGCAATTTCGAGGATACGGCGTTTGGTGGCTTCTTTGACGCTAAGGGTGGGGTCATCATTCAATACGCGGGATACGGTGGCAAGAGAAACGCCAGCCTCTTCCGCAATGTCTTTTAAAGTAGCCATGATTGATAGTCCTTGGGGTCTCACATTCCCTGATGGTTTGAGGCGTTAAACCTACAGCGAACAGGGTGTTCCGTCGAATTTGTCCAGTCTATCAGTCATCTGTGAGGAATAAAATATTTTAGTAAAACTTGTGGGTGGGTATTTAGGCTTGGTTCTCTAAAAGAAAAAGCCGGACGACATGAAAGCATGATGTCCGGCTTCAGGGAGCTTAATGGTTCATAGTGTTTTCCGGCGTGATTCGCTTTCAGTTAGCGATTACTCGCCGCGAAGCAGTGCTTTAGCCAGCAGGGAAAGCGCAGCAGACAAGAGCACAATATCTTTCAGCAAGAATTGACCTGGCACCACGGAAATTGCCGGGAAACCGCCAAGGCTTGCTTCTGTCACTGGTGCAGTAAACAGAAAGCTGGTGGTGACGGCAAAGGTCACGGTTGCACTCGCTGCACCCAAAATGGCAATGGAGCGGCTAAACGGTGCCAATACCAAGGCTACAGCTGTCAGCACTTCCACAATACCAATCAGGTTTGATGCACCTTGCAGGCTGAATACCGAATAGAGCCAGCTTGTCAGGGGGCTGGATGCAACCAAGCCCTCAATTGCCCCGGCTTCGTATCCGGTAAATTTCATTGCGCCAATCCATGCCAGCACAATCACGATGGAAAAGCGGACTGCATTGTCAGCGAAGGTGTTGAGTGAGTGCGCGAAACCGACGCTTTCTTCGTTAATGCGAGCGTTGTATTTATTGAGCGTTGTCATGGTGTATCTCCTTTTAAATCTGGATCCGTTTGTAATTGGGTTGTTAAGCCGCAGGGCTTTGACTGGCAAGGATCTTCTCAAACTTTCCAGTGCTGATTGCTTTGAGTAAATCGTCGTTTCCGCCAACATGAATATCGCCGACGAAAATCTGTGGCACGGTGCGGCGCTGGCTTCGCTCCAGCATTTCAATAAACAACACTTGGTCATCGTCTACTTCGATTTCACGGTAAGCTAACCCCATTCGTCCCAATACCTTCTTGGCGTTTTTACAGTGTGGGCAGTAGCTCTTGGTGTAGATTTCAATCTTGGTCATGGTCATATCCCTGTTTCGTTTTGGTATGAGACTACTTTAGAGGTTGCGACCCGTACCATCTATGCACAATAATCTTGATTGAATACATCGATCGTCCAGTTGGGGGATAAGAAATGGAAGTGATGAGTGACATCCTGCGTTCCATCCGAGTGATGGGCAGTGTGTACTTTTGCAGCCAGGTGGATGCGCCATGGACAAAAACCTTTACTGATCTGGATTACGCCAGCTTTCACATGATCCGACGGGGCCGCTGTTGGGCAAAGATTGATGGGCGTGTGGAGCGTTTAGAGGCCGGGGATTTGATTTTTCTTGGCCCGGGACAAGACCATATTCTTTCCAGCCAGTCCCCTGAAAAGGGCAAGCCAGATCTGGATGAATCCACCATGTTGCTCTGCGGCTCGTTCAGTTTCACCCGAACCGCCACAACCCCGTTATTGGATGTCTTCCCCCGCGTCACTATTGTGCGGGATAAGGATTTCGAATCCCTTCCCTGGTTGCGCAGTACCTTCGATCAGCTCAGTGCGGAATACCTGTCGCAAGGGCCGGGCTCGGAGCTTATCGTCAATAAACTCACGGAAATCATCCTTGTCGAGCTTATCCGCATCAACTTTGGCCGGGAGCAGAAAAGTCCGTTTCTGGATGCGCTCAACGACAAGCGTATCTCCCGCGCTTTACAACTGCTCCACGATAATCCCCAGCAATCATGGACACTGGAGTCCGTCGCCAGTCAGATTGGTATGTCGCGGGCTGCGTTTGCCAGCCGTTTTACCTCGCTGGTGGGGCTGCCTATGTTTGGCTATCTGACCAACCTTCGTATGCAACGGGCGCAGGAGCTGTTGCGCGAATCCCTTCTGCCCATCTATGACATTGCTGAGCAGGTGGGCTATGAGTCTGAACGTGCCTTTACCTTGACGTTCAAGAAACACACGGGCACGACGCCAAAACGATACCGGACGCAGTAGCTCACTACAGTGATTGCACAGAATGTGCGCGTTCTCCAAACCTTACAACCTGATGAGCAGATTTGCTTATCAAGCCGGGTAGGGAGCGGTTAAATATCGCTTCCGCTGCCAGATCATTTACCTATTTACGCCTCAGGGATTTCTCCCGCGGGCAATCCGTCGCATTGGGTGAAGGGGAAGTAAATCTTACTGAGGTAATGGAGCATTTGCATTTATTGCCAAAGCTGGAATGGGTTGTGGTGGAGTTTGAACCCACAGAAAACGCGCTGGAAAAATTTCAGAGAAAGTAAGGGTTTCTGGACAATTTGGTCAGGAATTGGATCCACCTCTTAGCTGACGTTTTTAAGTTGATGGATACTATTCAAGCTACTGAAATCATTGGAAATGTGTATGGAAAAACAAAAAAAATTACTGGCGCTTATAGAACAAGAATATGAAGAGTTTTGCGCTATTCCTATCGGCGAATATCGTAAAGTGGCGGATAAGAAAAGCTTTATCAATGGACTGATGACAGCGGCTCGGGTTATCGGTGTGAGCTACGAATCGCTCAGCGAAATTGTCGATGCCCCGCCCAAAATCACGCCTACTCATCTTGATGAACAGTTCTTGGTTCCGACCTATATCCGCAACCGGGTAGATATTGAATTGTGAAAATACACGCCGAAAGCACAAAGGCCTGTTGTCAGAACAGGCCTTGTTTATGTTAGGAATTTAGCCAATCACCGTCATTTCATGAAGTGTAAAGCTTTCTACGGCGCCTTCAGTCGCTGCAAGGTAGTCGGCCAGATGCTGGTTCCCCATGTGTTGTTGCCATAATTCCCGGCTTTGCCAGTTTTCATAGAACAGGAAGTGGGCGGGATTTTCGTTGTTCTGATGCAGATCGTAATCAATACACCCTTCTTCCGCACGAGTGGTATCAATCAGCTTCATCAACTCTGATTTCACCAGCTCAATACTGTCTTGTTTTGCAAAAATATTGGCAACAATTGTCAATCTACTCATCGCGTAATCCCTATTTTTAATCCTTGATTTTTCTTAAAGTTAGAAGCCTTCTAGAACGATTTTCCCGATTGCCGTGCCGGACTCGAGTTCTTCATGTGCTTTTCGCAAGTTTGCAGCGTTGATAGTACCAAGATGCTTACCCGCCGTGGTCTGGATTTGGCCAAGATCTACCAATTGCGCCACATGGTTCAGCAGGTCACTTTGTTTTTGCATATCTTTCGCTTCAAACATAGAACGGGCAAACATGAACTCAAGGTGCAGTGTCAGGCTTTTGCTTTTCAGCTGCATGACGTTGATGTGTGCCGGGTCATCAATCATGGCGATGTGTCCAAACGGTGCCAGTAACTCAGCGTAAGTATCAAAATAGCTTTCTGTCGCATTAAGGCTTGCTATGTGGGTCACCTGACCAATGCCAAGGGCTTCAATTTGCGGTTGAAGGGCTTCCCTGTGATTGACAACATAATCCGCGCCGAGTTTTTTCACCCAGGCCTTGGAGTCTTCACGCGAGGCTGTGCCGATGATGGTGGCACCGGTTAGTTGCTTTGCGAGCTGAACGAGAATGGAACCCACTCCACCTGCGGCTCCCACGACCAACAGCACATCCTCTGACTTCTTATCGTCTGATGGTGTCAGCTGTTCTAGGCGCAGATGATCAAACAAGAGTTCATAGGCCGTGATGGAGGTCAGTGGCAGTGCGGCTGCTTCTGAATCGGACAGGCTTTTCGGTTTGTACCCAACGATGCGTTCATCCACTAATTGGTATTCGGCATTGCTGCCCTGACGGCCCAGATCGCCGGCGTAATAAACCTTGTCGCCAACCGTGAAGTTTTTCACGCCTTCACCAACTGCGACCACCTCTCCAACGGCATCCCAGCCAATCACTTTATAGCTGTCGTTTTCCGGTGCCACATTCTGGCGGATTTTGTAATCCACCGGGTTAACAGCGATGGCGCTGACTTTCACCAAAAGGTCAAGGCCAGCCGCAATCGGCATAGGCAGTTCAATATCTACCAAGGATTCTGCATCGGTAATTGGCAGGCTTTTGCTGTATCCAATCGCTTTCATTTTCATTCTCCCGCAAGGTTTTTGTTTTGATGAAGAGAGAATAGGCACTGGCAGCTTGAGGATAAACGGCGTAATCTTGGAATTATTGTCAAAATATAATTGATAATCAGGGCGGGGTAGCATGCAAATTAACGACTTACGTGTTGTGTTGAAAGTGGCAGAGTTCCGCAGTATCACTGCAGCAGCGACACACTTGGACATGCAAACCGCAACAGCAAGTGCAGCGGTGAAAAGGGTAGAGCAGGCGTTGGGGCTTGAGCTGTTTGTGCGCACAACGCGCAGCCTGCGCCTTTCCAATGCGGGGGAGCGCTATCTTCCCCAGTGCGAGCAGGCGTTGCAGTTGCTTGACCAAGCCAACCGGATAGTCAAGGACGAACTCGATATCATTGATGGTGAGTTGCGGCTGGCGGTTTCATCGGATTTGGGGCGCAATGTGGTGTTGCCCTGGCTGGACGAATTTATGGACGCCCATCCTGCGGTGAGCCTGAGAGCGAATGTGAGCGACAGCAACGTCGATTTTTACCGCGATGCCATTGATATTGCGCTGCGGTATGGCTCGCCCGGTGATGCCAACGTTTACGGATTTAAAATTTGCGATGTGCCGCGCCTGCTCTGCGCGTCCCCTGAATACCTAGAAAAGCACGGTGAACCAACACACCCGCAGGAAGTCGCCCGGCACAATGCTTTGCTGTTCCAGCTTAGTGATATGTTGCATGACGTGTGGGATTTCGATGATGGAACCAACAAACTAAAAGTGCGGGTGCGCGGAAACCGGGCGTCGAACGATGCGGACTTGGTGCGTCGTTGGTGTGTGGCAGGAAAAGGCGTGGCTGCGAAATCGGCGTTGGATATGGCGGCAGACTTGCTGTCTGGACGTATTGTGAGTTTGTTAAGTGACTATCCGCCCATCATGACAGAGCTTTGGTTGGTGTTTCCAAGCCGCCAGTCCATCACACCTGCCGCAAGGCTGTTGCGCGAGTTTCTGAAACAGAAATGCGAAGCCTTGCTGGATGAACTGACACAGGCCGGGTTTATTCCACCGAGTCGCTAGGGTCTGTTGACCTTTGGTGGTTAAATTTTGTTCTAGCCATAAGCGTTTTAGGCGCGGCGAGGTGTGTGCCGCCTAGTTATTCTAAGCAAATACACCTCAACAAAGCATAAAACGCTTAGGGCAGAACCCTTCGGGCAGCGTTTGTGGGGAATTTCTGCTGTGTTATCGGCTTCTCATGTAGGCTAGCTACACATCGAAGCCTCTGCCTTGCATAAAATCCCCACAAACTGCTGCAAAAATCATCATCAAAGGTCAACAGACCCTAGAGGCAGGGATACTCATACAAGGCGGCGTCAAAGCCTTCTACTTCGCGCCGTTCGATGAAGTAGAAACCAAACGATTCGTAGAAATTGCGGAGCCTTGGCCGATCTCCGTGACAATCACACCTTAGCCAGTGCCGACCCTGTTGTTTCGTCAATTCCACCATGGCTTGGAGTACCCGGTGGCCAATGCCGCGGGTAATAAAGGCATCACCAATCACCAGTTTGTGGAAAAAGAGGCTGTCGTTGTCGGTGATTTTCGGCCAGAAAAGCGGGTCGCTTTCCAGAATAAAAACGCCACCAATGGTTTGGCCGTTTTCCTTCACGAGATAGAGCGAATCGTGACCATAACTGGCTAGAAGCACCTCCGTGGTCACTTCGTCCCTTGCCCAAAGCGGAATGCCAGCGGTTTCAAGCCGGACGATGGCTTGGATGAGGAAGTTTTCGATGAGCGCCCAGTCTTCGGGCTTAGCGGCTTTTTCCAGCGAGATTGACATGATTACCCTGCATATAGGCATGCCAGCGCCCTTCGGATCCGGCATGCGCGGTGTTTACATCTCGCAGTTTGTCGCAAAAGCCTTAAGCATCTGAAAGCTGATTATGGGGTTTTGACAGACTGCGGTTCTTGTTAAGTTCAATTTTATAAGCGGCCAGCAAGGTGGCGAGATCTGCAACTTGGACGGTGCATTGCCCCTGATTGTCCATCGACGCGGTGGCATCATCATTCAGGCGTTTGAGCGTCTCGCGCATTGCTTTTGTGTCTGTTGTGATTGGCATGATTATCTATTTATTACTTTATTATTAGGCTATTAAAACAGAAAGCGATACCTCAGAACAACCTCGCGAAGTAAGTTGGTTTTGCCTGATAGAGTGTAGTGATAGTTAGCGTTGCTGACCAAATTATCAGTCTGTGAATTGTGAAATCTGGACATGATTCCTATGGGGCGAAAGAAAAGCCCGATCTGAATGTCGGGCTTTGGGTGTTTACTGCTGTTGGGGAAAAATCAGCTCGCTGGTATCAAAGCCTTTTTCCTTGGCCACTTGGCTGAATCGCTCCACCAGTTCTTGTGACACCGTGGGCGTTCGGGCAAGTAACCAGAGGTAGTCCTTGTTGTAGCCGGAGACGAAAGCGTAGTCATAGTTCTCGCCCAACTCGAAAACAACATAAGAGGAATAAAACGGCCCGAAAAACGACACCTTCAGGTGTGCCGTCTCTTTGCCATCCACAAAGTAAGCGCGGCCAATGGCTTCGCTCCATTCATTTTCCTCAGCATTAAAGCCACGGTTAATGACCTTGATACCGCCATCTTCCCGGAGTTCATATTCTGCGCTGACTTGCGAAAGGCCGCGTTCGAATGAGTGGTCAAGCCGGGCGATTTCATACCATTTCCCCAGATATCGCTGTTCATCAAAACCAGTGACTGGCGTGACGCCTTCGGGAACAGACTGACAGGCAGTCAGTAGGAAAAGTGAAAAGAGAAACAGGATTTTTTTACTCATAGCGCAATCAATCTTCTTGTTGTGTTTCTGGAGGTTACGTTATCAACCTGCGTTTGGGTCACAGGCCTTTCAGTGTGTTGGCAATGCCGTCAGCAAGGGCGGCATGAGCTGCTTCATCCATATGAAGACCATCAATGGGTGATGCTTCACATACTGTCGCCGCTTCAAAAAAGACGCAGCCTTCTTCCTTGGCAACTTGACGGTAGACTTCTGCAAGCTCGATGGATTTTTGTCTGCCAACCGTAAATCCAGCTGCCCAGTTGTTACCATCGTGCATTGGTGGTGGAGAAACAACCAGAATGCGCGGTGTTGGTTCGCCAGCATTGTCAGCCTCTTTTACCTGGCCAATCAGGGTGCGCAGACCTTCTCCTATCCATGCGACAGATGCGGGATACAGAGATTTCAAATCGTTGGTGCCAAGCATGATCACCACCCAGTCCAGCGGACGGTGTGTCAGTAAAACCATAGGTAATGCAGTACTGCCATTTCGGTGCGGCTTGGTAGGGTCATCCCAGACCGTCGTGCGTCCGTTCAGCCCTTCTTCTGCCAGATACCAGGGTGTGGTGGATTCGTGATTGAGAAGTGTGTTTAAGCGAGATGTCCAGCGAACGCCTTCCGGCCACCGAGTTGCATTGGAAGGGTTGTAACCCCAGGTATTTGAATCGCCAAAACAAAGAATTCTCGGCATAAAGCAGTCCCTTTCTTGAACGTGTATTGGGTAGTTAGGTATAGCCTACCCACTGTTTGAATCTGTGTCGTCACCCATGGGCATTTCACGATCCAACTTTGTCGCCGCGATACCATTCTTTTCCTCTGTTTGACGCAAATACCACTTAACCGGACGGTTCTGAATCATTTCCAACCCGCTGACCAAGCCACACTGGCTGTTATTAGTGCCTGTTTTGCAGACATTTACCCATGGCATCTGTGCTTGTGCTTCTTGTTGTGCCAACAAACGGTATAAAATGTGGGAAAGTCTATGAAGACACAGAATAACGTAGTACTGGCGGATAACACGATGACAGCTTTACCTCCTCCGGGTTCACCCGATATTGAAATCGCGCGCGCCGTAAAACCCTGGCCGATTTTTGAAGTGGCACAACGCAAACTGGGTGTCGCACACCATGCGTTGATCCCATACGGCCACTACAAAGCCAAACTCGATTTGGCACAAATCCCACAACGCAAAGCAGGCAAGCTGGTGTTGGTCACCGCAATCACGCCTACGCCGGCCGGTGAAGGTAAAACCACCACCAGTATCGGCCTGACTGACGCTTTGAATGCGATTGGTGTCAGCGCCAGTGTCTGTTTGCGTGAACCGTCCCTTGGGCCATGTTTTGGCGTGAAAGGCGGTGCTGCGGGCGGTGGCCGTTCGCAAGCGATCCCGATGGAAGACCTCAACCTGCATTTCAATGGGGATTTCCATGCCATTACGTCTGCCCACAACTTGCTGGCTGCGTTAATTGATAACCATATTCACTGGGGCAATGAGCTGAACCTCGACCCACGCCGCATCAGCTGGCGCAGAGTGATGGACATGAACGACCGCGCATTGCGCCACACTTTGGTGGGCTTGGGTGGCCCTGCACATGGTCAGCCACGGGAAACCGGGTTCGACATTACCGTCGCCTCTGAAATCATGGCGATCTTGTGTCTGGCGGAAGATCGCAAAGATCTGGAGCGCCGTCTCGGCAACATCATTATTGGCCGCGACCGCGACAACAAAACCGTGACAGCCGCTGACCTGGGTGCACAAGGCGCAATGACGGTATTGCTGAAAGATGCCATCCAGCCAAACCTTATTCAGACGCTGGAACATAACCCGGCGCTGATCCACGGTGGCCCTTTCGCGAACATCGCCCACGGTTGTAACTCCGTCATGGCAACACGCACAGCGCTTGGTCTGACCGATGTGGTCGTGACCGAAGCAGGCTTTGGTGCAGATTTGGGTGCGGAGAAATTTATCGATATCAAATGCCGCATCTCTGGCTTGCGTCCGGATGCAGCCGTTCTGGTGTGTACTGTACGTGCGCTGAAAATGCAGGGCGGTGTGGCAAAAGACCACCTTGATGAGCCGAATGTTGATGCTGTCATACGCGGTGCGGCAAACCTGTCACGTCATATCGAGAACATGCAGAAGTTTGGTTTAACGCCGCTGGTCGCTATCAACCGCTTCCCAACAGACGATGTGAAAGAGCTGACGGCTATCCGCGAAGTTTGTATGTCTCATGGTGCGCGCGTGGAAGAAGCCCAACACTGGGCTGAAGGTGGCGCGGGTGCGAAAGCCGTGGCAGAAGGCGTGAAAGCCATGCTGGAAGGTGAAAAGCCAGAGGTAAACTTCCTCTACGAAGACGACATGCCGATTGATGACAAAATCCGCGCAGTTGCCACTTCGCTCTACGGTGCGAAAGACGTGCAGTTCAACATTGCCGCACAAAAGCAGTTGGATGAAATCCATCAACTGGGTTTTGGGCACCTGCCAGTCTGCATTGCCAAAACGCCTTACAGCTTTACCTCTGAACCCACTGAACTTGGCGCGCCAAGCGGCCATATCCTGCCTGTACGCGAACTGCGTTTAATGGCGGGTGCGGGCTTTGTGGTTGCTATGTGTGGTGATGTGATGACCATGCCGGGCTTACCGAAGAAACCTGCAGCACTCAGCATCTCGCTGGATGAAAACGGAGAGATTGTCGGGTTGTTTTGATTGGGTTTACACTTAATCCCATCTAGAAAGCAGGAAGGGCAGTGAAGTCTGCTTCTTCCTGTTTTTGCATTCAAGGTAACCAAGGACGCTCATGAAATTTAAGGACTATGCCGAAGCAGAAGAACCCGCACTGGAAGTTTTCAAACTCTGCCTGGACGCGGTTTTTGATCCGGATGACGGCACAACCGAACACCTTGAACGTTTAAGCCCAGAAGCGAGGTTTGTTTACCTGCTATGGTGCTTCGATGGCGAGGTTCACAACGGTGGTTTTGATCAGTTGTTCTTCAATTCCCTTGGCGACCATTGTGCGGAGATACTCTCGAATCTCCGGGCCATCGGCGCAAGCCGATCTGCTGAATTGTTGGCTCAGGCCATGATATGGTTTCCAGACGCCAGTCCTTCTCCGATTCGGGCAGAACGCTGGAAGCAATTGTCGCCTTTTGAGGATGATGAACACTACCATGCCTCGCTCGATGCGCTCGACAATGCCTTTTACAAGTACGAAGACAACCTTGTAGAACTCCTCCATCACTATGTTCGTCAGCATCCCGAAGCAAAAGTGATGTCGATATAAGGTCAATGATAATTCATGACATTACACCTTCGCCCCGCAACAGAATCAGACATCGACTTCCTGCTGGCGCTTCGAGACAAAACCATGAGGCAGTACCTGCAAGAAGCAGGGATGGCAACTAGCCGAGAGGAATACGAAAAGCGTGTACGATTCGAATTCTCAAGCGCACAAATCGTCGAGTTTGAAGGCACACCTATGGGGCTGTTCAAGGCCAGATACGATGCGAAGCAAAACTGTTGGCACATCATTCAGATCCAAATTGCCCCCAACTACCAGGGCTTACGCATTGGAAGCCGTCTTATTGGCGACGTGATCTCAAAAGCGCGGGAGACGGGAGCCACAGTAAAATTAAGTGTTATCAGGACAAATCCGGCTAAACGTCTCTATCAAAGGTTGGGGTTCGAAGTTGTCGGAAACAGGGGAGCGGAGCTGCTAATGGCACATTGTCATGATGAACAACACGAACTTGTGTAGAAACCACACTTCTAGTGCTGCCATTTTGTAACCAATCGTAACCTCAACACATGCACTGCATTGGGTATCGGCTGAAGTTTTCTTCATGGAAGTGGCGTTGGTGTTGAGTCTTCACTCGAGTGGTTAGTAACGCTTATCGCCAGTGTTGATGCGGTGTCATGCGAATATTGACTAGACGACATGGATTCAGCCGCCATATACTGCGCTTCCTGTTTTTACATTAGGAATAATTCGTGGACCCCAACTCTAGTCTGTTGTGTCATCTTGTATTGGTTTCAAACTACCAAGGGAGGACACAACTATGATTGAGCCCCTTCTAAGCCTGCTTTTCGGCATTTTTCTTATCCTGGCGATTATTGCAGCAAACGGTTATTTCGTTGCTCAAGAATTCGCATACATGGCAGTAGACCGCGCAAGACTCGCGACCTTAGCAGCCACCGGCGATGCAGCCGCCAAGCGCGCGCTTGCCGTTACCAAACGTACGAGCTTTATGCTTTCCGGTGCCCAGCTTGGGATCACAGTGACAGGCCTTGTGCTTGGTTTTGTCGCAGAGCCGCTGGTCGGTAAGTCTCTAGGTCAAATCCTGCAAAGCTTTGGATTTTCGCTGGAAGCAGGTATCGCCATCGGTACGGTTGTCACCCTTGGTGTGGCAATGGTTGTCCAAATGGTCTTTGGTGAGCTGTACCCGAAAAACCTAGCCATTGCGAATGCAGAGCCGATGTCCCGCATGATGTCTCGCTCGACACTGATCTACATGAAAGTGTTTAGCTTGTTCATCAGCTTCTTCGACAAGTCAGCTAACCTGCTGCTGCGCGCGGTGCGTATTGAGCCGGTTCACGATCTGGATGTGAGCGCGTCGGAAGAAGACCTGCACCACATCATCGCGAACTCGCGCGATAGCGGCGACTTGCCTGTTGAGCTGTCACTGATGATGGACCGCATCCTGGATTTCCCAGAGCGCGATGTAGAACACGCCATGGTGCCGCGATCGCAGGTGGACTGGGTTGAACCGGAGACCACGTTGACCGAACTGCTGTCGCTGATGAAGCAGGCGCATACGCGTTACCCGGTTATCAACGATGATGACGCGCCTGTGGGTGTGGTTCACCTTTCCGATGTGCTGGCGCATATCGACGCTGGTAACACAGACGACACGGTAGCCTCAGTGATGCGTCCTGCGACTGTGTTGCCAACGCTGATGCGTCTTCCGAACGCACTGGATCAGCTTGTCACGTCTACCAATCAACTGGCTTGTGTTATCGACGAGTACGGCGGCTTTGCAGGCGTGTTGACGATTGAAGACCTGGCGATGGAAATCGTGGGTGAAATCACCGACGAGCATGATGCCGACGCTGGCGAAGCGGTGGTATCGCAAAGCGATAACGTCTGGCTGATGGAAGGTGATGTTCACATCGACGAAGTAGAACGAGCGATTGGTTATGATCTGCCAAAAGACGATGTAGAAACCATCGCAGGTCTGTTGATAGCTGAGCGCGGTGCACTGCCGGAAGAAGGTGAAACGGTTAACATCGACCTGCCTGTCGATCCGTCGGAATTTGCATCCGGTGAGCTGTTCAAACGCCATCTAGAGGTGGAAGTGTTACGCATTGAGCGCCACGTACCGACCGAGGTTCGCGTGAAGCTGGTAGAGCAACCAATCATGGAGGGTGAAGAATGAGCACGGATCCATTGATTGTTACTCTGGTCACTGCCGCTCTCATCATATTGAGTGGCTTCTTCGTTATCATCGAGTTTGCCTTGATGGGCGCACGCCGCCACCGCCTTGAAGAAATGGCAGTGGAAAGCGCATCAGCACGTGCAGCACTGCGTGGCATGAATGACCTGACGCTGATGCTGGCAGGTGCCCAGTTAGGTATTACCTTCTGTACCTTTGCATTGGGTGCGGTAACCAAGCCTGCGGTTGACCATTGGGTTGGCCCTGTGTTCCTTGCAATGGGACTGCCTTACTGGGCAGCCGATGCAGCGGCCTTTGGTTTTGCGCTATTCGTGGTCACCTTCCTGCACTTGGTTGTGGGTGAGATGGCGCCGAAATCCTGGTCTATCGCGCACCCTGAAAAGTCAGCGCTGGCTATCGGTATTGTTGCCCGTGCTTACGTGTGGCCGCTGCGTCCGCTGCTGAACTGGATTAACCGCATTGCAAACCGATTGGTTCGTGCGTCAGGCGTT
The DNA here is from genome assembly GCF_019209835.1 of Enterovibrio paralichthyis. Classification (NCBI taxonomy): domain Bacteria; kingdom Pseudomonadati; phylum Pseudomonadota; class Gammaproteobacteria; order Vibrionales; family Vibrionaceae; genus Enterovibrio; species Enterovibrio paralichthyis. The sequence continues at coordinate 323,548 of NZ_JAHUTS010000003.1, forward strand.
GAGCCAGTGGAAAGCGCCGCTGTCGGTGGGCAGGATATCAATACTATCCGCCAGCTGGTTGAGCACTCCGGTAAAGTGGGTACGCTGAAGCCGGATATCCAACGTCAACTTTCAGGCCTTATTGACTCCAGCTCCATTGCGGTGGAAACCCTGGTGACAGAAGGGCAGGTAATGGCTCACGTTGATAAACGTGCTTCTATTGCTGATGTACGTGTGAAGGCGATGGAAACAGGACACCTGCGCATTCTGCTGTGCGGAAGCCGTGGCCTGAAACCACTTGTAGTGCATGTGCGTGATACCTTGCTGGAACCTGCTGACCGCCCTGCGCGTGAAATCGCCCGTAAAGCTTATGTGCTTGAAGCGAACACGCCGGTATACGAAGCGCTGGCGCGTATGCGTGAAGCGAGTGTGCAGCTTGCTGTGGTGAGCAAAGGTGATCAGATGATTGGTGTTGTCACACTGGCAGATATTCTGAAATGTGTGATGCCGACGACGGCGACAACAAACTAAATTTGCCTTAAACCAGCACTCTCTATGAAACGCCACCTTTACCGGGTGGCGTTTTTTTATCTGCAATCGTCGACATACGGTTTCTTCAACCTTCAACGCATTCGCTGCCTGCAGAGGTTTTTTTTACTGCCACGCCCGTACTTAACCCCCTTGTTGCGTATCTCAATCCTCAGAAAGTAAACAATATTTCTTTTTCTTTCCGCGCTCAAAGACCCATAGACAAATAGAAGTTGCTACTATTTTCAAAGTACATATTTCCAGTCATGCCATCCGTGTCGTCAATATATCCCGTCGGCGCAAAGCAAGGAGTGCGACCATGAAAAAAGCGCTTTCTTTAGCGTTGGTTTCCCTATACCTAAGCGGTTGTAGTGAAGAGCCCCCCATCCCTGAGCCAGAAGCCCGTCCAGCAAAACTCATGACCGTCGCAATCGGAGATAAAGACGCAGTGCGCGTGTTTCCTGGCACGGTAGAAGCCGATGATAAAGCGGTGCTGGCTTTTCGTGTCGCAGGGGAGATTATTGATATTCCGGTATTTGCAGGGCAAGACGTTGAAAAAGGTGACGTGCTCGCTGAGCTGGACAAGGATGAATATCGCTTGCTGTTGGAAAAGGCCAAGGCCAGTCATCAGCTAGCAAAAGTGCAATACGACCGTGCAGTGCAGCTCAAGAAAACCAACGTCATTTCTGAGCAGGATTTTGATAAAGCAAAATCCCACTTGAATGAAGCTCAGGCAGGTCTGGATCTGGCGCAATCAAACTTTAATTACACCACCTTAAAAGCGCCTTACAGCGGCACGATTTCTCTGCGACTGAAAGAGAAAAACGAATATGCCAATGCCATGGAACCCGTCATGAACATCCAAACCAAGGATGTGATCAACGTGAGTTTCCAATTGCCGGAAAGGTTATTCAGCTTTTTTGATGCTGAAAACGGTTCAACGCACTCCAAACCCCTTCTCAGGTTTGATGCCTACCCCGCTCAGGAGTTTGAAGCCGATTTTAAGGAAGTCGATACCGAAGCCGATACCACGACCGCTTCTTACCGTATAACGGTTTCCCTGCCACGCCCGGAGAACGTCAATGTGCTGCCGGGTATGGCTGCGCAAGTCTCTACGTCTATTTCAGCGTCAAGCCAAAATGAACTGCCAGAAACCGCGGTAGAAACTGATGACTCAGGTACCCATGTCTGGCGGGTTGCGGCCAATGGTGCGGTGTCCCGTGTTCCGGTTGAACTGGGTGAAGACAACAAACTCGAAGCTGGGCTGAACAACGGTGATGTGATTGTGGTGAATGGTGTCTCCAGCCTTGAAGAAGGCATGGTGGTGTTTCCATGGGTGAAGGAGCGGGGGCTTTAGTATGAAAAATCCAATTGGCCTTACCTTCGCTATAACAGCGTTGGCTTTAACCCTATCAGGATGCGACAAACCGCCTTCAACAAAAGAGAAAGCGATATTAAACGTGGATGTGGTGGAGATTGGCGATGATTCAATGGGTAGTGAGTTGCACTTCCCGGCCATTGCTGCCGCGGCAGACCGCGCTGAGCTTTCATTCCTTGTGGCGGGTGAGATTAACAAAATCAATGTGAACGCTGGTGACATCGTCGAGAAAGATACGGTGCTGGCGACTTTGGACCCGACGGAGTACAAGCTTCAGGTTGATAATGCGCAAGCCAAATTCGATGTGGTAGACAGCCAGTACCGGCGCTCAAAACCCTTGGTGGATAAGGGGCTGCTGGCCAAATCTCAATTTGACGAAATCGGTGCCCAGCGTGCCATCGCCAAAGCAGAACTTGAGCTGGCAAAGCTCAAGCTCTCCTACACCGAGTTGAAAGCGCCTGTTAACGGTGTCATCAGCCGTGTTCCCGTTGAACAGTTCGAGACGGTGGGCATTGGGCAATCCATTCTTAATATTCATGACGCGACACAGGTAGATATCCGTATTCAGGTGCCTGATGTGCTGTTCTCCAAACACGGTGGTAAAACCCGGGAAGAAAACAACGCAACCATCAGCCCCCATGTCCGCACCGATGATGGCAAAGCCTATCCGGCTTCCGTAAAGGAATATACCGCGCAACCTGACCCTGAGACCGGGTCGTTTATGGTGACGCTGACCATGCCCATGCCGGAGGACAAATTCATCCTTGATGGCATGACAGTGGAAGTGGTGGTCGAGGAGTTAGGGCTTTACAACGATCGCGCCAGCCAAATCGAAATCCCCATCGAGACCGTCTTCAACGAAGATGGTGATGCGCTGGCCTCTCCAAACAAATTTGTGTGGGTGGTGGGTGCTGATAACACAGTAGAAAAACGCAAAGTGAACGTCGGTGAACTCACCCCGAAAGGCGTGCTCGTCACCAGCGGCTTGAAGCGTGGAGATAAAGTTGTCTCAGAAGGTGTGAATCGCCTGCGAGCTGGACAGTCAGTCAATATCGTTGCGAAGAAGGAAATCAACTGATGAAACAGACCGTAGCCAGCTACTTTATCAATAACAAAGTCATCAGTTGGATGCTGACGCTGATATTCCTGATTGGCGGCACCACGTCTTTCTTTGGACTGGGACGGCTTGAAGATCCCGCATTCACCCTTAAAGATGCGCTTGTTATCACAAGCTACCCCGGGGCGACGCCGCAACAGGTCGAAGAGGAAGTGACTTACCCGCTTGAAAAGGCGGTTCAGCAACTGGTGTATGTCGACGAAGTCAGGTCCATTTCCAGCCGTGGTTTGTCGCAGATCACCGTCTCTATGAAAAACAATTATGGCCCGGATGACCTGCCACAAATCTGGGATGAGTTGCGCCGTAAAGTGAATGATATCAAAGGCAGTTTGCCGCCGGGTGTCGGGCAACCGCAAGTGATTGATGATTTCGGCGATGTATTTGGTGTTCTGCTAGCCATCACAGGGGAAGGGTATTCCTATAAGGAACTTTCCGATTATGTGGACTTTCTGCGCCGGGATTTGGAACTGGTTGAAGGCGTCGGCAAGGTTCAGGTCACCGGTACCCAGCAAGAGCAAGTCTTCATAGAGATTTCAATGCGACGGCTTTCCAATCTGGGGATTTCACCGGATACCATCGACAAGCTATTAGCGACCCAGAATCTCGTTTCCAGTGCGGGCGCGCTGCGCCACGGCGACGAATACCTTCGCATTCACCCCACGGGCGAATTTAAGAGCGTCGAAGAGCTGGGTAACCTGATCATCAATGAAGCGGGCTCCCAAGGGCTTATCTACCTGAAAGATGTCGCGGACATCAAGCGTGGCTATCAGGAAGTGCCGACCAATATCCTGATGTACAACGGCGACCAGGCGCTGCATCTTGGCGTCTCCTTTGCCAATGGCGTCAACGTCGTTGAAGTTGGCAAACGTCTTGAGCGCAGATTAGCAGAACTTAAAGAAAACCAGCCGATTGGTATCGATATCGGTGTGGTTTACGCGCAGCCATTGGAGGTAGACACCTCCGTACAAGGCTTTGTGGTGTCGCTAGGACAAGCCGTGGCGATTGTTATCATCGTCTTGCTGTTCTTTATGGGCTTGCGCTCAGGTCTGCTTATTGGCTTGATCCTGCTGCTTACGGTTCTGGGTACCTTCATCTTCATGAAGTACTTTGCTATCGATCTCCAGCGTATCTCACTCGGTGCTTTGGTTATCGCACTCGGTATGTTGGTGGATAACGCCATCGTGGTGGTGGAAGGGATACTTATCGGCCTCAAGAAAGGGCGAACGAAGACAGAAGCCGCCTCTGACATTGTCACGCAAACAAAATGGCCGCTGCTCGGTGCGACCGTCATTGCTGTCACCGCCTTTGCGCCAATTGGTTTGTCCAGTGATGCGACCGGCGAATACTGTGGCACCTTGTTCTCCGTACTCTTGATCTCCCTGATGTTGAGCTGGTTTACCGCTATGACCCTGACCCCTTTCTTTGCCAGCCTGTTCTTTAAGGAAGAGATGGTCGAAGAAGGCAGTGAAACGGAAGATCCCTACAACGGCATGTTGTTTGTGGTTTACAAGAAGTTTCTGGATATCTGCATGAAGCGTGCTTACCTCACTATGATCGTGCTGGTGGCAGCGCTGGTGGCAGCACTCTATGGCTTCACGCTGCTGAAACAGTCGTTCTTCCCATCTTCTACCACGCCAATGTTAATGGTGGATATTTGGCTGCCGGAAGGGACAGATATCCGGGCGACAGAAGACAAACTGGTCGAGCTGGAATCATGGATTTTGGATCAACCCAATGTCGAGTTCGTTAACACCAGCGCCGGCAAAGGCGTGCAACGCTTTATGCTGACCTACGCGCCAGAGAAGAGTTATTCCGCCTTCGGTGAACTCATCATCCGTGTGAAGGATTACGAATCTGTGGTGCCGACCATGGCAGCGATTCGTCAACACATTGATGACGACTACCCGAACGTCCAGTACAAGCTCAAGCGCATTGAGTTGGGGCCGTCAGCCGGTTCTAAAATCGAAGCCCGCATCATTGGCCCCGATCCTACCGTACTTCGCACCATTGCCGCCCAGGTGACGGACATCTTAAATGCGGATCCGGATGCGGTGAACGTTCGCCACGACTGGCGTGAACGTACCAAGATCCTGCAACCCCAATTTAACGAGAGTCAGGCGCGCCGCTACGGCATCACTAAGACGGATGTCGATGACCTGCTGATGATGACGTTCTCGGGGCTGAATGTCGGTGTATACCGCGACGGCACCACCTTAATGCCCATCGTGACGCGCTTGCCAGAACAAGAGCGTGTTGACGTGAAAACCATGGAAGGCATGAAGATCTGGAGCCCGGTGCTGAAAGATTACATTCCACTGCAACAGGTGATTCTGGGTTATGACCTGATTTGGGAAGACCCACTCATCATGCGTGAGAACCGTAAACGTACCCTCACCGTGATGGCTGACCCTGATCCGCTTCAGGATGAAGTGACTGCCACCACGCTGCAAAAACGTATTCAGCCAATGGTGGAAGAGATCGAACTGCCGAAAGGCTACTACATCGAATGGGGTGGGGAATATGAGTCTTCTGGCGATGCGCAGGAAAGCCTGTTTACCACCATGCCTATGGGTTACCTGTTTATGTTCCTGGTGACGGTGCTGTTATTCAACTCGGTGAAAGAATCACTGATTGTGTGGCTGACTGTACCGCTGGCGGTTATTGGTGTAACAACCGGTTTGCTGCTGCTCGATACGCCATTTGGCTTTATGGCGTTGCTGGGCTTCCTGAGCCTTTCAGGGATGTTGATTAAAAACGGTATCGTTCTGATTGACCAGATCAACATTGAAATGGCGAGCGGCAAAGATCAGTACGATGCCATTGTGGATGCCGCAGTCAGCCGCGTGCGTCCTGTTTGTATGGCGGCCATTACCACTGTGCTGGGTATGGTTCCGTTGCTGCCCGATGTGTTCTTCAAACCCATGGCCGTGACCATTATGTTTGGTCTGGGTTTTGCTACCGTGTTAACCCTGATTGTTGTGCCTGTGCTTTACCGGTTGTTCTATAAGATTGAATACCATCCTGCACCGGCGAGCTTTACTGAAACCAAGCCTGCACAATGAGTTAGGTGAACTTTTAAAATAAAACGCGCAATAAAAAACGCCACTTCCATTCGTTATACACGTAACGATGGGGGTGGCGTTTTTGTCTCTCCATATCTAACTAAAAGCGCTGGTCGGCTTATGCCACATTCAGCAGTTTTTGCTGGTGGGCGAGGTACTCATCGTAGGTGCCTTGGAAATAATCCAGCTTCTTGTCTTTGATCTCGATGATTGAGGTCGCCAGCGATGACACGAACTCGCGATCGTGGCTGACGAAAATCAGGGTGCCCGGATACACTTTCAGCGCGCTGTTGAGCGCTTCAATCGCTTCCATGTCCATGTGGTTGGTTGGCTCATCCATCACCAGCACATTGATGTCTTGCATCATCAGTTTGCCGAAAATCAGGCGGTTTTTCTCACCACCCGAGCAGTTCTTGGCTTTCTTGTTCACGTCATCTTCGGTGAATAGCAAACGGCCGAGAATTGCGCGCACAATCAGGTCGTTGTGCTTCGCGGTGCGCCATTGTGAAATCCACTCGTAGATGGTCATGTCGTTGTCGAAATCAGCGGTGCAATCCTGCGGACAATAGCCAACAGACGCATTCTCTGCCCATTTCACCACGCCCTGGGTTTGTTCCAGTTCGTTGACCAGGCAGCGCAGCAGGGTAGTTTTACCCACACCGTTCTCACCAATAACCGCAAGGCGAGAGCCCGCTTCCAGCAGCAGGTTACCGTTTTCAAACAGCATTTCGCCGTCATAACCGTGACCCAGTTCAAACAGTTCCAGCGCCTGACGGTGCAGTTTCTTGCCTTCGCCAAAATCGATTGATGGGCTGATACGGCTGGAGGTTTTCACTTCGTCCAGTTTGATCTTTTCCATGCGTTTCGCACGGGAACTTGCCAGCTTCGCTTTCGATGCGTTAGCACCAAAGCGGTTGACGAACTCTTGCAGTTCGCTGATCTCAGCTGCTTTTTTCGCGTTGCTAGCAAGTAGTTGCTCACGTTGCAGACCAGACGCTTCAAGGAAGTAGTCGTAGTTACCCGGATAAATACGCAGCTCGCCGTAGTCGATGTCTGCCATGTGGGTACACACGGTGTTCAGGAAGTGACGGTCGTGAGAGATGATGATCATGGTGCACTTACGCTGGCTTAGTTCTTCTGCCAGCCAGCCGATGGTGTGGATATCCAAGTTGTTCGTTGGTTCGTCGAGCAGCAGGATATCTGGATTTGCAAACAGCGCCTGTGCCAGCAGCACGCGCAGTTTCCAACCTGGGGCAACTTGCTGCATCAGACCGAAGTGGAAGCTTTCTTCGATACCCGCTTTGATCAGGATATCGCCCGCGCGGCTTTCTGCGGTATAGCCGTCCATTTCCGCGAATTCGCTTTCAAGCTCGGCCACTTTCATGCCGTCTTCTTCGCTCATTTCTGGCAGGGAATAGATGCGGTCACGCTCTTGCTTCACTTCCCACAGCTTTTTGTCACCCATGATGACCACGTCAATCACGTTAAAGCTTTCAAACGCGAACTGATCCTGGCTCAACACGCCCAACTTCAACCCCGGAGTGATCGACACGTTGCCAGAGCTTGGCGTCAGTGCGCCGCTCAGGATTTTCATAAAGGTCGATTTGCCACAGCCATTAGCGCCAATCAGGCCATAACGGTTACCGTTGCCAAATTTTGCCGAGATGTTTTCAAACAACGGCTCCGCGCCAAATTGCATGGTGATGTTAGCGGTTGAAATCAAAGACGTATTCCTAGGTGAATGAAAGAGGGTGTTCAGAGCGCCAGACCAGCTTGCGCGAACAAACAGGCGGCGAATTATACAGACTAAATTGGGATTTAACAGATGGAGGCTACAGAGCTTTTTAATACACGGTTTTGTTCAGCCCAAAGCGGCGCTTTTACTCGGGTGCTTAGAATGAAAACGCCACCCGAATGGGGTGGCGTTTAGGCAACGAACGAGACCTTAAGAGGCATCCGGGTTTTTCAGCAGGTGCTTCACCATATTATTGACCGCCTTCATTTGCAGCCCGGATTTGTAGGAGTAGTCGGGGCGGGTGTAGCCCCACCAGTCCCAGCAGCCTTTCGGGTTCAACAGCAGTCTGGTTTTCGCCTGGGGATAAAGCACGATGATGTTATTGGCATCAGCCCACTCGTTTAGCCCCACCTCTTTTGCAAATTCATCGCCCAATGTGTCTTTGTTCTGCTGGCATCCATGAAAAGCGACATGCACTTTGCAGCCTTTTTCTTTGGTGCAGCTGTCGGGCACAAACACAAAGCCTTGTTCATCCATGCTGGCCAGGGTGCTGTCTACAAAAGGGCGTTGGTCGAACCGCAGAAGTTTACCGGGTTTTCTGGGCGCTTCTTTGTCCAATGGACCGACAATCCAAGACAGCATTTCGCCTGCGCTGTCGTAGTTACAGTTGTTGATATAGGGGCTTTTCGTTGTGTTACACCCGTTGCCAAATTCGTCGGTTACAAAGGCGTGTCCTGCGGGAATCGTATCGACAAAAGTGATGTTATCCCCGGAATTCACCTGCTTGTAGTATTCATTCACCGCTTTCATAGTGACAGGCTTCACCGTTGGGTCTTCGGTGCCGCTGAACAACCATATTTTCTGATTGGCCAGGTTGCTTATGTCGTCAATGTGCCTTTCTTTCTCACGCTTGCGGGTTATCGCCAGCAGGCTGTCGACATCCGCGCCCTTTTCCATGCAGTGGAATGCGCGGGAAATGCTGGTCAGGCTGGCGAAAGGGTCTTTCGGGTCAAAGCTCAGCACGTTGACGCAGTCATAAGGAATGCCTGCAATCACACCAACACCTTTCACTTCTGAAGAATAAGCGACGCCGTATTGCACCGCCATTGCGCCGCCGGAAGACAAGCCAGAAACCGTGACGGTTTCACTGTCTGCGCCAAGTTGAGGGAGGGGCGTTGCTTTAAGGTCATCTGCAAACGTGGCAAGGCTAAAAAGCAGCGATGACACGAAAAAAGTGCAGGGTATTGTCTTCATCTAAATCCCTTAAATATTGAAGCCAAATCGGTTGTTGTGTGTAAAGCAAAGAGGAAGCTGACACCGTTATTTTGACGCTGCCCAATCTTGTATAGGAAGTGGGATTATTGATGTCAATTTTGTTGGGCATATTTTGCTTTGGTGCCAACAGACGGACTATGAAAATTGTGGATTCAATAGGGACAAAAGTGAGCTAGAGGCATTGCTCTAGCTCGGGTGATTTAGATTAGAAAATGTATTGATGCCGTATATAGTCTATCTTGCTTGCGGCCCTCAGCAGGTATTCATAAGCATCTAGTCAGGAAAAACAATAATACCCAGCGTTTCGAGAAGCTGTTCTTGCTGCCAAGCTGCAATTTTGATGCCTGATGTATCGACTTTGCGGGGATCTAAACCGTCGAGTTCAGCGTGGCATAAATTGGCACCCTGTAGGCTAAATTGCCCCCAGACATCTTCGGAAAAAACACCTCGACTTAAGTCTGACTCTTTCAGTGATGCACCCGCTAGGTGAGTACCTATCCAGCGATTTTCAAACAGCTCACATTTTTCTAAACAAACCCGCTCCATATTGGCATAGGAAAGGTTACATCCAGTAATAAAGGCTGAGCAAAAGTACATACGATTACTCACTTGATTGGCAAAGTTTGCTCGGGAAAAATTGGCACCTTTTAAATCACACTCACGTAACTCAATACCGTAGCAATTGGCGTTACTGAAGTTTGCCATCGCAAGTTGGCATTGTTGGAAACTTGCATCGCGAAGATCTGCGACATCAAAGTGGCAGCCTTCGATATCCCCCTGTTCAATGAACTTGCAGTTAACGAATGTCGCATCGCGCAAGTTAGCACGTCGAAAGTCGCAGCGAATAAAAGTGCAAGCAGTGAACGTGAGAGCACTTAAGTCTTTATGTGAAAAGTTGTGGTACCGATAAGTATGATTGTAGGTTTCCATGAGGGCTCCTTGCTGAACTGAAAGCAAGACTACCATTATGCTTATGCGAAGACATTAAAATAAAAGCCTATAAAATCAATATTTTAAAACCCTTCGATTTGCCTGTTTTAAGGGGTCAAATTGGTACGTAGCGGGCCTATCGCTCCAGCATTAATACGCGGCGCTGTTGAAAAAAGTTATCCGCTTTACATTGGGGTAGGCCAGCTGAGCTTTATTAGGTAGCGTTGGCTGCAGTTTCTTTTCAACTTTTGTGAATCTCGCGCTAGAAACTCGACAGCCCCAAGTTCAGGTTAAGAATGGTATGGCAAAAATTAATTTGCATTTGCAACTGATATTCAGTTCTGCACAGCTTTGGGGCTAGTCCAAAAAAAACGCCACCTTCCGGTGGCGCTCTCATTTCAATCAGCCTATCAAAGCTTCGGCAATGTCGCCCAAATCGCGGCGAGCATATCGCTGCCAAATGCGGCGCTGCGTTGTGGAGACCAACCATAAACTTCATCCGGTTGATCATGGTGGTCTTTAAATGGCATTTCGACCGTGTAAGACAAACACTTAAATTCCTCTGCCACCCACTTTGAACCTACCGTCAGATTTGCCTTGCCCGGCTCGCTTTTCGGGTAGCCGTGCTCGTCCTGAAACTCTGGGGTGATGGTCAGCAATACCTGCTTGAAGTGGTTTTCCTGCGCAGCCATTTTCTCATCGTAAGAGGGTACACCTTCGCTGCCTGCGACAAAGTTGTATGGAATCGCTTCATCACCATGAATGTCGAGAAACATATCTACGCCGGTTTCCAACATACGCGCACGCACGTAAAACACTTCCGGGCTGCGCTCGACCGATGGCGTTTGCCATTCACGGTTCAGGTTCACACCAATTGCATTGTGGCGCAGGTGACCGCGAATGCTGCCGTCCGGATTCATGTTGGGTACCACGCGGATAACGGTATTTTCAATCAGCGCTTTGCCCACGGTGTCGGTTTCATCCAGTAGGCGCATCAGCAGACCTTCGATAAACCATTCCGCCATGGTTTCGCCTGGGTGTTGGCGACCAATGATCCAGATGTTTTTCTTACCTTCCGCTGGCTCGCCAATGGTCAGCAGACTGATGTCGTTGCCATCAATCGTTGCACCCAGGGTTTCCAGTTTGCAGGCATAGTGAGTCTGGGCGTTGTGCAGCAGATCCTGATGACGCTCGTATGAATAAGGCGCGAAGTAAGCGAAATACATGGAGCTGGCTTCCGGGATCACCGAAAAGCGCAGGGTATCGCCATCAAATTCAGCTGGGATACGGAACCATTCATTGCGGTCATACGAAGCGACAACGTCGTAATCTTTCCAACCTTCCGGATAGGCAGATTTAGCCAGATCCAGAATTGAGAACTGGTGCAGCTCGGTGGAGGTGCTTTCCAAACGGAAATGGAACCATTGTGCGATATCAGTCTGGTTATCGGCCGGGATCGTCAGCTGGATATTGTCCGCTGAATCAGCAGAAACCACATTGATGTTTCCGCTTTCGAAGTTGCTGAAAATTTTCATTTTTTATCGTGGTGTAGGGGAGTGTGAAAACCACATTAGCACAGTTTAAACGCGAACAAAGGGGGCGAGAGTGTGAGAATTTATAAATATCTCAATATCCCCCTGACGCATTCCATCATTGAATTGTCGCAATCGCGTCGCTGATTCACCTCTCGGTTGGTTACTTTGGTACAAAGGAAACCTTCGCAGGGAATGAACACCATGTCAGACACCAACATGACGGCTGCTGAGTTGCACCGCGACGCTATCATCATTGATGGCCTAATCATCGCCAAATGGGATCGGGCGCTTTTTGAAGACATGGCGAAAGGAGGGCTGACTGCCGCCAACTGCACCGTGTCTGTGTGGGAGGGTTTTCAGGGCACTGTTGACAACATTGTCGAGTTTAATCAACTGCTGCAGGAAAATAGCGACCTTATCCGCCCGGTTCGCTGTACGGATGACATTCTCGCTGCCAAACGTGAAGGGAAAACCGGCATCATGCTCGGTTTCCAGAACGTCCATGCCTTTGAAGACAAACTTGGCTACATTGAGATTTTCAAAAAGCTCGGTGTTGGCATCGCCCAGATGGCATATAACACACAGAACCTCGTCGGTACGGGCTGCTATGAACGCGATGGCGGACTTTCCGGCTATGGCCGTGAAGTGGTGGCGGAAATGAACCGTGTTGGCATCATGTGCGACCTTTCCCATGTCGGGCCCAAAACCTCTGAAGAAGTCATTCTCGAATCGAAAAAGCCGGTTTGTTATTCCCACTGTCTGCCGCTCGGCCTGAAAGAACACCCACGCAATAAATCTGATGAAGAGCTGAAATTTATCGCCGACCACGATGGCTTTATCGGCGTCACCATGTTCGCCCCTTTCCTCAAAAACGGCATCAATTCGACCATTGAAGATTACGTTGAAGCGATTAATTACATCGTCGACTTGGTGGGCGAGGACTGCGTTGGTATCGGCACGGATTTCACCCAGGGGCACGATCAGGCGTTTTTTGAATGGATCACCCACGACAAAGGCTATGCCCGCCGCCTGACCCGCTTTGGCGAAATCATCAACCCCAAAGGTATCCGCACTGTCGGTGAATTTCCAAACCTGACAGCCGCGCTCCTTGCTGATGGCTGGTCGCCGGAGAAAGTGCGCAAAATCATGGGCGGCAACTGGGTCAAGGTACTGAAAGAAGTCTGGGGCGAAAACGAAGCCTGATTTTCCTCACTTATTTAAAGATACGGAGAACGCAATCATGGGGCATCACCCACCGGAAATTCCCATTCAGGTTGACGACGAAACCGGCGTCTGGAGCACGGACGGTTTGCCCATGCTCTACGTGCCGCGCCACTTTTTTATCAATAACCATGCGGCGGTGGAGGATGCCATCGGCGCAGAGCAATACGCGGAACTGCTCTACAAAGCGGGCTACAAATCTGCCTATTACTGGTGCGAACAGGAAGGGGAAACCCACGGCATTTCCGGCGCTGAGGTGTTCGACCACTACATGAAGCGGCTGTCGCAGCGTGGCTGGGGACAGTTTTTTATCGAGACGCTGGATGTGTCCAGCGGTACAGCGCGGGTGAGGCTCGAAAACTCCGCTTTTGTTTATTACTACGGCAAGGTGAACCGCAAAGTGGATTACATGTTCACAGGCTGGTTTGCCGGTGCGATGGATCAGGTCACAGAGAGCGTCGGCTTCCCGCTAAAGACGGTCGCGGTGCAATTGCAAAGCGGCTCGGAAGACGGCTGTGAATTTGGCCTTTTCGAAGTAAAGCCGGGCGCTTAAGCGTAGGAGCGGACCCAGGACCCAGGACCCAGGACCCAAAACCAACAAGGAAATGCCATGTCCCAGTTTGATGCGATTTTCCAGCCTTTGGCGATTAACAAACTTACCATTCGCAACCGGGTGATCAGCACTGCCCATGCGGAGGTATACGCCACAGAAAACGGGATGCCCACCGAGCGCTATATCAAGTATTACGAGGAAAAAGCCAAAGGCGGCATTGGACTTTGTGTGTGTGGCGGTTCCAGCCCGGTGTCTATCGACAGCCCGCAGCATTGGTGGAGTTCGGTGAACATGAGCACCGACGATGTCATCCCCCATTTGCAAAACCTCGCGGATGCCATGCACAAACATGGCGCACACATCATGATCCAGATAACCCACATGGGGCGACGCTCGCGCTGGGATGGCGGCAACTGGCCAACCTTGATGAGCCCAAGCGGCATCCGAGAGCCGGTTCACCGCGCTACCTGTAAAACCATCGAGCCAGAAGAGATCTGGCGCATCATCGGGGATTTCGCCAAAGCCACCAAACGGGCGAAAGACGGCGGGTTGGACGGTGTCGAGCTTTCTTTCGCGCACCAGCATCTGGTCGATCAGTTCTGGAGCTCCCGCGTGAATAAACGCACCGATGAATGGGGCGGCAGTTTTGAAAACCGTATGCGCTTTGGTACCGAGGTGCTGAAAGCGGTGCGTGAAGCTGTAGGGCCGGACTTTGCGGTTGGCATCCGTATGACAGGGGACGAATTCCACCCGGATGGTCTTAATCAAGATGATATGAAAGAGATCGCGGCTTACTACGACAGCCTTGGGATGATTGATTTCTTCAGTATCGTGGGCTCGGGTTGCGATACCCACAATACGCTGGCGAATGTGATTCCTAATATGACCTATCCGCCAGAGCCCTTTATCCACTTGGCGGCGGGCATCCGCAGTGTGGTGAATGTGCCTGTGATGCACGCGCAGAACATCAAAGATCCGGTGCAGGCAGCGCGCGCGCTGGAAAGTGGCCTGATTGATTTTGTCGGCATGACCCGCGCCCACATTGCTGATCCACATCTCATCACCAAAGTGAAACTCGGCCAGACCGACCAAATCCGCCAATGTGTCGGCGCGAACTACTGCATAGACCGCCAGTATCAGGGCATTGATGTGCTCTGTATCCAGAACGCGGCAACCTCCCGCGAAGGCAAAGTGCCGCACATTATCAGCAAAACCGATGGCCCGATTCGCAAAGTGGTGGTGGTCGGCGGTGGCCCCGGCGGCATGGAAGCGGCGCGGGTGTGTGCCGAGCGCGGTCATAATGTCACCCTGTTTGAAAAAAGCGCCACGCTGGGCGGCCAAATTTCCTTGGCAGCCAAAGCGCCACAGCGCGAGCAGATTGCAGGGATCACCCGTTGGTTTGATTTGGAATTGCGTCGGCTTGGCGTGAATCTGGTGTTTGATGTCACCGCGGATGAATCCGTGATCATGGCGGAAAATCCCGATGTCGTGGTGCTGGCGGTGGGTGGCAAACCCTTTATCAACCAGCAGCCGGAATGGGGCGGGGATGATGGCCTGATCACCAGCACCTGGGACATTCTGAGCGGCGCGGTGGAGCCGGGCAAAAATGTGGTGATTTACGACACCATCTGCGAATTCGCGGGTATGTCGGTTGCCGATTACCTCGCGGCAAAAGGCTCACTGGTGGAGATTGTCACCGACGACATCAAACCCGGCGTGGCAGTCGGCGGCACCAGCTTCCCGACCTATTACCGCAGCCTCTATGAGCGCGATGTGGTGATGACACCGGATCTGGTACTGGAATCTGTCTACCGCGAAGGGGACAAACTGATTGCCCGCTTTGAGAACGAATACACCGGCGTGCGTGAAGAGCGGGTGGTGGATCAGGTGATTGTCGAAAACGGCGTGAGGCCGGATGAATCCCTCTACTATGCGTTGAAAGAAGGCTCCCGCAACCACGGGCAGGTGGATATTGATGCCCTGTTTGCCTTCGAACCGCAGCCTGCATTCAGCGAAAGTGGCGGTTACCTGCTCTACCGCATCGGTGATTGCAGCGCCCAGCGCAATATTCACGCAGCCATCTACGACGCGCTGCGTCTGTTTAAAGATCTGTAAGCCACGGCGGGGTAGCGGATATGTGGACAGCCCTGATAGGCCCAATGCTGGTCGTCGCCGTTCTCCTTTTTATCGCAGGTGCGTTCCAGCGTATCCGTATTTGGCGGCGGGGTAAGGGCTCGCCGCAACCTGTTTTTGCTGCATTGAAGGCCATTCCAGAGCGATACCTGAAAGACTTGCACGATGTGGTGGCAAGGGATAACGCCTTTGCCCGCACCCATGTCGCCACGGCAGGCGGCTTTGTTGCCGCCATGGTGCTGATGGTGCTGATATTCGTGCTTGGGCTTCAGTTCTCCTTCTTCCATGTGTTGCTGTTACTTGCCTTTGCAGGCATGGCTTATGGTGCGTTTCAGGTGAAGAAACGTCGAAATAATCCTCCGCCAAATCTTTCTAAAGGAGTCTGGCAACGGCTACCTGTAGTGCTGCTGACCTTTTCCATCACCGGTTTAATTCTGGCACTTGTCACCCTGTTCCATGACGGTGATACCACCCTGGTGTTGGACTTGGCGGTGGTTGCCGGTATCGGTTACGGCCTGTTTATATTGGTGGTGGGTATGACCTGGGGCGGGGCGATGAAGCATGCCTTTGCAGGCGCGCTGCATTTGGGATTTCACCGTCGGCAGGAGCGTTTTGGTGGTGGCCGTTCAACGGGACTTAAGCCGATTGATTTGAACGAAAACACGCTGGGTGCAGAAAAGCCGTCGGATTTTTTCTGGAATCAACTGTTGGGCTTTGATGCCTGTGTGCAGTGCGGCCGCTGCGAGAAAGTATGCCCTGCATTCGCGGCTGGGCAGCCGCTCAACCCCAAGAAGCTGATTCAGGATCTGGTGGTGGGCATGGCAGGCAATGACACCAGCCAATACAGCGGCAGCCCGTATCCGGGGAAACCGACGGAAACCCGCTTTGGTGCGCCGGATAAACCGCTGTTTGATGGCTTATTGGATGCCGACACGGTCTGGTCTTGCACCACCTGCCGCGCTTGTGTGGAAGAGTGCCCGATGATGATTGAGCATGTTGATGCCATTGTCGATATGCGCCGTAACCTCACCTTGGCAAAAGGGGCGACGGCGGGGAAAGGCGTCGACGCACTGCAAAACCTGATCGCGACGGATAACCCCAACGGTTTCTCACCTAAAAACCGTGCCCACTGGGCAGTGGATTTGAAGCTGGATATTCTCGCTGACGTGGGCAGTACCGATGTGCTGCTCTGGGCGGGTGACGGAGCATTTGACCTGGCATATCAGCGCACCCTGCGCGCCGTGGTGACCCTGCTCAGGAAAGCCGGTATTGAATTCGCTATCCTTGGCAATGAAGAACTGGACAGCGGTGATTTGGCGCGTCGCCTTGGTGATGAAGCCACCTTCCAGCGTCTGGCCAAAGCCAATATCCAGACCCTGAGCAAATACCAGTTCAACCGTATCGTCACGCCTGACCCCCATGCTTTTCATGTGTTGAAAAATGAATACGGGGATTTCGGCGGAAACTATGAAGTTTTCCACCACACTCAGGTGCTTGCTGATCTTGTCGAGCTTGGCAATTTGACGCTGAAGCCTTTAAAAGCGCAGACAGTGACCTATCACGACCCCTGTTACCTTGGCCGCTATAACGGTGGCTATGACGCGCCTCGTGCCTTACTGCAGGCCATCGGGTTGAGCGTTAGTGAAATGGAGCGATCCGGTTATCGCTCCCGCTGTTGTGGCGGTGGTGGCGGTGCACCCGTCACCGATATACCCGGCGAGCAGCGCATTGCCGATATGCGCATGGACGATGCGCGTGAAACCGGTGCTTCGATGGTGGCGGTGGCGTGTCCACAATGTGCCGTGATGCTGGAAGGCGTGGTCATGCCAAGGCCGGAAGTGCGCGATATTGCAGTCATGCTGCTCGATGCAGTCGCGGACGACACGCAGGCAAAAGGGGCATAGCGAGATGGACGAGATAAAACGGGTTGACCCGCGCCAACAAAGGATCCTCCGCAATCGCCTGCACCCAGAGCATGATGCGGCGGTGTCAGCAGTCAGCGTTTCCGCCTCTGGCTTGCTGCGCAAAAATCCGCACCAGCAGGGTTACCTTTCTGCAGAAGGCATCAAGCGCATTGACCGCTCCGGTGATGCTGCGCAAATGACAGGGCAGGCGAAAAAGGCGCAAGCGGCGACGCTTCCCCTTCGCTCTGTTGCAACGCCCACGGATTACATCGTGGTGTTTTCCGATGCCGACAGCGAAAAGCTCACGGTACTGGATAAAGACATGTTGGGGCTGGCGCACCAACTGGCGCACGATTCAACCGCTGTGCTGCTTATCACCTTGCACCCGAGAAATGACGATCTGGCCGCAGCAGGTGCGGATCGCGTGTTGATGTTGGGTAATGGCGAGCAGTTTGCGCCGGATAGCTGGTTGGCCACCTTGCTGGCACTCCATGACTCCCTCAATGTGCGCCACTGGATTGTGGCTGATGGTTCTTTGGTGGGGGGACATTTGGCGCGTTTGCTGGCGGCAAATCTGGGTGTTCGCCCTGTGACGCGGGGCAAGCTGTTTGCCGACGAAGCACTCACCTGTGGCGGTGGTGATCCTTCCCTGCAGGCGCAACGTGAACTCTCGCCCGTCTTGCTGGTGGAAGAGCAGGTCGCCGACCCGATTACGGGATTCGTTTGCGGTGCAGAAGCGATGGGCATGCCAGAAACTTCCGCACCGCAAACCGTCACTGACAACGGCCGCGTCGCCGTCGACCCTGCCCATATTCCGCTGGCAGAAACCCGATTTATCCTTTCTGCGGGAAATGGCGTGAATAACTGGGCGCTTTACCATCAATGTGCAAAAGCGCTGGGCGCGACGGAAGGTGCAAGCCGTGTAGCGGTGGATAATGGCAATATGCCAAGGTCAACCCAGGTGGGAGCGACCGGTACCTATGTGAACGCTAAAGTGTATATCGCGGTGGGGATCTCCGGCGCGATCCAGCATTTACAGGGGATGACCCATTGCGAAACCGTCATTGCGATCAACGCTGATCCCAATTGCGACATGGTCAAACGCGCCGATCTGAGTGTGATCGCCGACAGCAGCGAAGTCATGCAGGCGCTGGTGGATGCGGTATCCGGCAGTGGCAATGCAAAAGGGGAGTGGGAACATGCAGGTTAATTCTGATGTGATGGTGCTGGTTTCTGTTGGTCAGCATCCCCTTTCCGGCCGTCCACGCCGCGCCGAGCGCGATGCCAAAGCGCTGGAATTGGCGTTGTCACTAGACGGGATACCATCTGTTGTACTGGCAGGGGACCCTGATTCTGCGGCGGTGCGAGAATACCTCGGCATGGGTCTGCCCAAACTCAACGTGCTGAAACAACCCGAACAGGCGGATACCAGCGTAGCGTTGTGCGAATTCGTCAAAAGCGGGCAGCCTTCCTTGGTGCTTTGCGGTGCGCGTGCTGAACAGGGCGAATCCTCCGGTATGGTGCCGTACCTTGTCGCCAAAGCCCTCAATGCCGCTGTGGTGCCGGAAGTGGTGACTGTGCTCTCGCGCTCAGAAGATGCTGTGGAAGTGTTACAGGCATTGGCAGGTGGTCAAAGGCGCAAGCTGCGGGCGACCTTACCCGCGGTGCTCATTGCCAGCCAGTCTGCACCGGATGCCAGACAAAGTGCCTTTACCAAAGCCCGTGATGGGTTAGTCAAGGTGCTGGAAGTGGCTGTAGTCGACGATACTGAAAAGCAAGGTTGGCAGTGGCAACCCGCGAAATCGCGCCCCAAGCGAACCAAAACCGTCGCTGCAACGGCATCAAGCCGCGATCGCTTTCGCGCTGCAACCGCAGCGCAGGCATCATCCGGTGGTGAAGTGCTCCGCGATGTCCCCGCAAACGAAGCGGCTGAAAAGGTTTTGAAGCTGCTAAAAGAGAAAGGTGTTCTATAGCTTTCGTGACAGTGTCACGATTTAGAGTGACACTGTTTGCTGTTTATCCATTCCATGCCTCCGCTCACTTCTCAACACGAAATCCCTCCAAGAATCGTATACAATTCGAGCCAAATAATGTCTCAACCAAGGTGACTGCCTGATGAAACGGATCGTCCTTTATACCTCCAGCAAATGCCCCCATTGCGTTGCGGCCAAACAGTACTTTGACAGTAAAAAACTGACCTACAGACTGTGCGATGTGGGCACCCCAAGGGGCAGAAAAGAACACGCAGCGTTGGGCGCGCGCGGTGTACCTGTGATCAAAATTGGCGATCGCGTATTGCACGGTTTTTCGGTGAAGGCAGTGGAGCAGGCGCTGAAAGATTAAGGGTGAGAGCTTTCCGGGTGGGGGAGGCTGCAACGTGTTCAAGCTAACCCATTGCAGCCTCCTTGGGGGAATTACTCCTCGTCAGGTTTTGGGTGGAGCTCCCGCTTCAATATTTTGCCCGTCGCCGTCATTGGAAATGAGGTGCGGATAACAATCTGGCGCGGGTATTTGTAATCGGCCAATTGCTCCTTGCACCAGGCAATCAGGGCTTCGCTGTCGGTTTGGGCATCAGCTTTTAGCCTCACATGCGCGTAGATTTCTTCGCCCAGACTCTGGTGCGGTTCCCCCACCACAGCTACCATTTCAATGTCCGGGTGGCACATCATCACTTCTTCAATCTCACGCGGATAAACGTTGTAGCCGCCGCGGATAATCATATCCTTGACGCGATCGACAATGAACAGGTTGCCATGTTCGTCGATATGGCCAACATCGCCGGTTTTGAACCATCCATCAATAAAGGCAGCTTCCGTGGCTTCCGGACGGTTGTAATACCCTTTCATCACGCTTGGGCTTTTCACACAGATTTCGCCATGCTCGCCTACTGGTTGGGTATTTCCCGCCAAATCGACAGTTTTTACCAGATGCCCACACAATGGCTGGCCGACACTGCCAGGCAGGCGGTCGCTGTCGAGGTGGTTGAAAGTGGCAACCGGTGCGGTTTCAGACAGCCCGTAGCCTTCCAGAATCGGCACTTCGAAGCGTGATTCAAACTGGCGAATTATCTCTACCGGCATAGATGCACCACCGGAAATACAGACGCGCAGGCTCTGCTTCACTTGCTCAGCTTGTTCTTCCGCCTGCTCGCTGGCGGTGAGCAGGGCGATATACATGGTTGGGACACCGGCAAATACGGTGACTTGGCGGGCGATAATTTGGGTGATGACAGATGCCGGATCAAATCGTGGAATGAGCACAATCGCTGCACCGGTGAGGATACTTGCATTCATCATCACGGTCTGGCCAAAGCTGTGGAACAGAGGTAGCGTCGCCATAGTGGTGTCTTTATGTTCCAGACGCATCAGATACTGGGACGACATCGCGTTGGTCATCATATTGGTGTGGGAAAGCTCTGCCCCTTTTGGTTGGCCAGTGGTACCCGAGGTGTAGAGGATCACTGCGGTGTCATCACCATTGCGTGCGATGGTATTGAAAGTGTCGCTTTCCTGCACCAACCACGCTGCGAGAGAAGTGTCTGCCTGAGTCGGATCGCCTGGCATGGCAACAAAGTGTTCACACTTGTCTGCCTGATCGAATCCATCCCGGCCAAATTTGCCTATCGGTAACTCTTCGGTGCCGTCGAAGCAGAGGTAAGCTTTGGCGCCCGAGTCGCCGAGGTGATAGGCAATTTCACGCTGCTTGAACAGCACATTGAGTGGTACAACGACACAGCCTGCTTTCAGGATGCCGTAATAAGCGATTGGGAAATAGGGAATGTTGGGGCAGGACAGGGCGACTTTATCTCCCGGCTTCAAACCCAGCCGGACAAGGTTGTGTGCCACTTTTGATGCCAGCGCATCCAACTGGGCATAGGAATAGCTGTCGTTCCCCATGTTCAGCGCTGTCTTTT
This sequence comes from Enterovibrio paralichthyis, assembly GCF_019209835.1. NCBI lineage: Bacteria > Pseudomonadati > Pseudomonadota > Gammaproteobacteria > Vibrionales > Vibrionaceae > Enterovibrio > Enterovibrio paralichthyis. Next base: position 344,811 of record NZ_JAHUTS010000003.1, read on the forward strand.
GCGGAAACAGCGCCGCGCTGCGTTCCAGATTCACAGCCAGATTGTGCATACCAAACGCTCCTGTCGTTTCATTCTGTTTTTCCACAATCACCCGTCTATTGACTGGGGGTTGTTGTGGCATAAACGATAAACGTACAACATCCTGTTAACCTCAGCGTGGATAAATTCTGCAAAAAGTGAGCTGTGAATCAGGCCGTCAGGGAGGATGTGACAGCGGGCAGGTTATTGGAGAGGGGATACAAAAACGCCCCGGAAAAATCGGGGCGTTTGAAGCATTTTTCTCAGATTATCAGCCAAGTAACAGCAAACTACCCAAGCCGAGGAAGGCAACAAAACCGACAATATCGGTCACGGTTGTCAGGATCACGGAGCCCGACAGCGCTGGGTCGATTTTCAGCTTGTCCAGCAGCACCGGAATGAAGATACCGGAGATGGAAGCGCAGACAATGTTGGCGACAATGGCAATACCAATCACCACGCCCAGTTTGACATCGCCAAACCAGAACCCAGCCACTAAGCCAATCACCACGGCCCAGAGCACCCCGTTCAGCGCGCCGACTTTCACTTCTTTATTGAGCAGGGGCTTTAAGTTGGCACGGGAGATCTGTCCGAGTGCCAGACCACGCACAATCAGGGTCAGTGTCTGGCTACCGGCAATGCCGCCCATGGAAGCTACCACCGGCATCAATACTGCCAGCGCGACGACTTGTTGCAACGTGGCTTCAAACAAACCGATAAACCATGACGCTAACAGCGCTGTCATCAGGTTGATACCCAGCCAGACAGCGCGGTTTTGCGCACTTTTTCGTACCGGGGCGAACAAGTCGGCGTCTTCGTCCAAACCCGCAGAGGCCATCATTTGCGATTCGGCTCTTTCGCTTTGTAACTCGTAAGCCGTGCCCATATCCAAACGGCCGATCAGCAATCCGCCGTCAGTCACAACCGGCAACGACGACTCACCACTTGCGGCCACTTTGTCTGCCGCCGCATAGATATCATCTTTGGCGTTCAGGGTTGGAAAGTCTTCTTCGGCAAATTCAGCGATCCGCAGGGTAGGGTCTGCGCCAAACAGGCGGTTAATCCGCGCTGCGCCCACCAGGTTGCCACGGCTGTCGACCAGATAAATCACATGGCTGTGTGGTGGCAAGGTGCGGCGCAGCAGTCTTGTTACCACTTTCATTTTGGTTTTGGCCGGCACCACCAATGGCTGGTGATCACACCAGTGACCGACTTCTTCATCATCGTATTGTTGCGCGGCGGAGTAACGGTGTTGTTGCTCCTCATCCATGCGCCCGATGACGTTTTCAAGCAGGTGCTCCGGCAGGCTGTCCTGCAATTCCAGCAGGGTGTCCGCATCAATACCGGTAAACAGCGCAAGCAGCCGGTTCTCGTCCTGGTTTTCGAGTATAGAGGCGCTCGCATCGAGGCGCATTTCTACCAGAACCGCGACTTTTCGATCGTCAGAGATTTGGTCCCACGTGCTGAGACGTTCAGACCACGGCAAAGATTCCAGCAACAGGGCCAGATCTGCGTCAGATTTGTCCTGCTCGAGTTGTTCAATCATTGCCTGTTGAGTGTTGGTGTCGTCCGAGTGCGTCAGCAGCTCGTCGACCACATCCTGAATTGTATTGTTTTCCATTTCACACCGCCTTTCCTGTGAGGCGCCAAGAATAAGTGACAGGCGCGTGCTACTGCAATGAAAAAGATTTGCGCCACAACCCCATTTGTACAATTAATATTAGGCCGGAAAGACAAAGGGATAAGTTATGACTGCATCAATCATCACCAGCTGGGATTTTTCTTCCTCACCACCCCAAAAACATGACAAGGCAAGTGACAAAGTGTGTCCGGGAAATTGGTACCACTGTCAACGTGATGCTGCGGGTTTGAGAGAGTGGCTGGAAGAGGCGGCGATCCCGACAGAAGTGGTGGATTCCCTGCTGGCCGATGACACCCGTCCCCGTTTTGAACGTTTCAGTGACGACTGTGTTTTGGTGATCCTGCGTGGGATTAACCTCAATGAAGGTTCGGACCCAGACGATATGCTCAGCCTTCGTATTCTCTGGTACAAAGGCGCGGTGATTTCAACGCGCAAAAAACCGTCGAAAGCGGTGTCGCTGATGATCAACCAGCTAGAAAACGGCTTTGGCCCCAAAACTCTGCCGGAAGTGATCCTCCACATGGCCAACGGTATCAACAGCATCATTGAAGATTTCCTCGACCCAGTGGAAGATTTTATAGATGCGCTGGATAACGGCGAGACGGAAAAGCCTATTAAAGCGACCTATTCCCGCCTGTTGCGCCTGCGTCGTTACCTCAAGCCGCAAAGCTATGTCTATCAGGATTTGCTGGACGCCAAACTGCCGTTTCTGGCTTCGCAACGTAACCACTTTAAAAACTGTCTGGATACCACGGCGCGCATTAATGAATCCATTGAGTTCTATCTCGACCAGATTGACCTTTATGTTGCCAACTGGAACCAGCAACAGGCCGAAGTCATGAACCGAAATACCTACCTGTTTTCGGTGATTGCGGGTATCTTCCTGCCTGCGGGATTTTTCACCGGTTTGTTGGGTGTGAACATTGGCGGGATACCGGGCACGCAGGACCCCATCGCCTTTCCGTTGTTTTGCATTGCGCTGCTGGTGGTCGTGGTGATTGAAGTGGTTATTTTGAAGCGATTAAGGTTTATTTGATGGTCGAGTTCTTACAGGGAAATGTTTGGGTTAAGCAGGTATTGCTCGGCCTTGGCCTGATTTTGGCTTATGTGATTTTACGTCGCATCGGACAAAAGTGGATTAAAACGCTGGCGGATAACAAGCGGGTAGAACTGAAGCGCAAACGCTTTGTGATGAAATCCTTTAACGCCTCCCTGTTTTTACTGTTTGTGGCGTTTTTCACCATTTTGCTGGATTTGGGCTTCGGCGATATTTCCCTGTTTCTTTCATCCATCTTTGCAGTGCTGGGTGTGGCTTTGTTCGCCCAATGGTCGATTCTGAGTAACCTGACTGCCAGTGTCCTGATTTTCTTTGTTTTCCCTTACCGAATTGGCGACAGGGTAAAGGTGTCTGACAAGGACGACGATGTCAGTGGGGTGATCATCGATATCACCATGTTCCACGTTCTCCTGCGCCACGAAAACGGCAACATCATCACTTACCCCAATAACCTGATGCTGCAAAAAGGGGTAACCAAAGTACTCTCTGATACCAAGCCGAAAGCGTTGGACAGACGCAAGCGGATGCTGACAAAGCCGGTGAAGCTGGAAAAACGTTAGAGACTGTTTAACCGTTTAACAGTTAGCCAGAAAAGACAAAGGCCACATGATGTGGCCTTTGGTGTTTTTCACGTTTGGTCTTAAGCGCTTTTTTTCGTCGATTCCAGCGACTTGGCGCTTTGGTTGAGCGAGGTAACCGACTGTTCGACAGCATTGATGCTGTTTGACACATCGGCAGACAAATCGCCAATTTGGGTAATACTGCGGGTAATGCTGTTCGCCACCTGGGATTGCTCGTCTGTCGAGGCGGTAATTTCCGAGTTCAGGGCAAAGATCTGGCGGGTACTGTCTTTTATCTGGCCAAAGACATCGCCGATTGCCTGAATGCTGTGGCTGGAGCTTTCCATCAGTTTTGCAGCCTGTTCGATAGAATCACCCATGGAGTTGGTTTTCTGTTGCAGGCTGGCGATGATTTCTTCAATCTCATTGGTGGAGTCCTGCGTGCGCTGTGCCAGCGAACGTACTTCGTCTGCAACCACCGCAAAGCCGCGACCTTGCTCACCTGCACGGGCTGCCTCAATCGCAGCGTTCAGTGCCAGCAGGTTAGTTTGTTCGGCAATCGCTTTAATCACATCCAGTACGCCGGAAACCTGCGCACTTTCGGTAATCAACCCACTCATGGCTGACTGTGATTTCGAGAATTCTGATTGCAGGGTCGACATAGAACCAAGCGCTGAATTCATCGCGTTTTCACCCTGACCCACATTCGCGTCGTTCTGTGATGCTTTGCTTTCCGCATCGCGGGTCACTTCCGCTACGCGGGACAGGGCAGTGGACATTTCTTCCACCGCAGCCACCACAGAGTAGGTTTCGCGTTTCAACGCATCTGCACTGCCGGCGCAGGAAGTCACCGCGACGCTTGTAGACTCAGACAAATCGAAGATTTGTTTCGAGAGTTGATCGCGGTTCTTGTTCGCTGCTTCAAGGCTTTCAAGCAGCGCATTGACCTGCTTACCAATGTTCGCAACCTCGCCTTTGCCAAGGTTTTGGATACGCAGGGAAACATCCTGAGAGCTACTGATCTTACTCAATTGTTGGCTGAGCTTGGAAACCGGTGAAGAAACTGAGCGGCTGACCACAATAAAGCCCGCAGCTGACACGGCCATTATGGACACCATAATTGCAAGCGTGAATATAACTGCGTTATACAGCGCGTCGAAGTCGTCCTCGAAGTGACCCCGCGTTCGCACTTCCAACTCCGAGAAGAAGGAATCGATCGGTTTCATGACCTTGGCTTTTTCTTCATGGTACTTTTTGCTGTGCAACAGTTTGGCAGCCATGGCCGGATCCGCTTCGCCCTTGACGGTGTATTTACCGGTGTTTGGGTCTTTATACAGACCTTTCACGGCGTTCATGGCTTCAACTTCAAGATTTACCAAGGCATCAGAATTGCCCTGTGCCTCTTTAAGGAGTGCAAATTCAAAATCGGAAAAGCCCAGATTTTGCATGCGTTGCTGGATAGAGATGGTCTGGCCGTCCGGCTTCGGTTTTTGGCCGTAATCCAAAACCAGATCCCAATAAATCTGGTGATATTTCTGCGGCAGTGGTTTTTCACCATTTCGGATCGCAAGAATATCGAGATACATCTTCTCGTAGTCTTCGTTACCTGTCAGCGCATAAGTCCGCGCAAGACGGGTAAGGTCATCCGAACTTTGGCGAAGTTCATCAGCGGTCTGGTACGACGAATAACGTACTTCAGACGTGCTTTTCAGGTCATTGGTGGAGTTCAAGACGTTTATCGTTAGGAGGATGGTGACAATGGCCAGAACGGCGATCAGGCCAAACACCAAAGACATGATACTTTTTGTTTTCATTCTTGTGTTCCTTGATACGGCTGCGTGGGCAGTGGGGCGAGCAACAAATGCTCAGTTTTAAAAATAGTAACAGTTGTGAAATAAGCAAGATTCTAGAGGAGTTATTCGATACCGAAGCCGTTAATCAAGCATCACCATTCGGTATGGAACAAAGGGGATGGGTAAGGGTTGGGAATAATTGGCGAGTTTGTCATTCAAAGACGTTGTTGTCCTATCACTTGTCCCAAAACCAATATTGAACCTCGCTATCCAAAGCGGCGTTTTAGAACATATACACCGCACCGGAATAGATAGCGTTAGCACTGTATGTCGTTTCTGATCCATCAATTGTGATTCCCGTCGCTTCGCTGTCTTCATCGTAAGCGCCAACCACCACGGTTAAGCTATCGGAACTGACATCAATGCTATGTTCAAAATAGTCATATTCATTGGTATTTGAGGCTTTTAAGTAAGCGCTTTGGCTCCAACTTCCCCCATTGTTTTCAAAAAGATAGGTGGCACCAGACCACGTTTTCGTGCCTGTGTCAGTGGTTTCTGAACCATCGAGGATGCCGCTGTCCAGGTAAATAGGGGTTGTTTGGGGCCTGATGTAGCTGCGCGGATACTGCTTAAATTGAATGACGAGAGTGCAGGGAGCGTGGCCGTATTCGGTTCTTCGCTACAGCCACTGAGAGCCAGAAGTAACAGAAAAGAAAGGGATTTCGCAACGTCTTTCATGACGAGCGTGCGTCTCATTACTGATAACTGCTTTAGTATTAGCGATGGATATTCGGTTTGCTTATTTCCTTGCTAAAGCAGCGCGATGAAAAAATCCACCCGAAGGTGGATTCTGTGACTGTGCCTGTTGCGAACGCGCCTTACTTTTCTACGAACATGTGGTTGGCTTTGGTCACGCCGCGGTGATAGGTGCAGAAGGTATCTGTTGCCGCTTCTGTCTTGCTGTGGATTTTGATGTTAGTGATCACTTCCAGCGCGCCTGCGTCGTAACAAGCCTGCTGCGCTTTTTTCACCACTTCCAGCAGGTAATCCAGTTCACCTTTCATGGTGGTTTCCATTGCACCGACCTGATATGGCACGTTGGCGGCCTTCACCACCTCAATGGCTTTGTCGACCACTTCAAAGTTGTTGCCTTCTTTAAGGCGTGGGATGACCTGAAAAGCCAGCATGACGTGGTTTTCTTGAATGTTGACTGCGTTGTTTTCTGACATTTTTTGTTCGTTCAACAATTTATGGGCGCAGGCATACTACACCGGAATGCGCCTGATTTTGAATTGATGCTTATCGCTTTTTCGCGCCTGCTTTTTTCAGCAGTTGGTGCTTCAGGCGACGCTTCTCACCGCCACGGCCACCGCGTTTTTCATGGTGCTCGATATCCGCTTTCAAATCCGGTTCGAACCCTGCCAGCCATTCTTGTGGCAGGCGTTGGTCGAGCAGAGTTTCAATCGCGGTCAGCATGCTTTCCTCTTCACGGCTGACTAGTGAGATCGCCATGCCGGATTTGCCTGCGCGGCCAGTGCGTCCAATGCGGTGGATGTAATCTTCCGGCTGGTGAGGCAGTTCGTAGTTGAACACGGTGTCCAGTGATGGAATATCCAGACCACGCGCTGCCACATCCGTTGCAATCAACACGCGCACGGTGCCATTTTTAAAGCCTTCCAGAGCGCGGTTACGTGCGCCTTGGGTTCTCTCGCCGTGAATCGCTTCCGCCGCAAGGCCATCCAGTTTCAGTTCATTGGCGAGCGCTTCTGTTGTCTGGCGCGTTTTGGCAAACACCAGCACCTGTTGCAGGTTGCGGCTGCCAATCAGGTAGGAAAGTAGTTCGCGTTTGCGTCTTCTATCAACTGGGTGCACCAGCTGGTTCACGGTATCGGCGGTGCTGTTGACGGTCGAAACCTCGATGCGCACCGGATTGTTCAGCAGACGGTAAGCCAAATCCATCACTTGCTTTGGATAGGTCGCTGAGAAGAACAGGGTCTGACGCTCTTGCGGCATTTTCTTCATCAGGCGTTTGATGTCGGGCATAAAGCCCATGTCCAGCATGCGGTCGGCTTCATCCAGTACCAGTGTATCCAGGCTAGCCAGTGATAGGGTACCGATGTGCAGGTGGTCAAGCAGACGACCCGGCGTACCCACCACGATTTCCGGTTTCTTCGCCAGCTGGCTTTTCTGCGGATTGATGTTCGCACCGCCGTAAAGCGCCACGCATTTCAGCGGGGTGTGTTGGCTGTATTCTGCCACTTTGTCGTACACCTGCTGCGCCAGTTCGCGGGTAGGGGTAACAATCAGCACGCGGGTTGCGCCTTTTACGCCCTGTTCAATCAAGCGGTGGATCAGCGGCAGGGTAAACGCCGCGGTTTTGCCGGTACCTGTCTGCGCCGCGCCCATCACGTCTTTGCCGTCCAATACCTGCGGAATCGCCTGTTGTTGGATCTCGGTCGGCTGGGTGTAGCCCAGTTCGTTCAGGGTTTGTTGTAGGGTAGGGTGAAGGCGTGAAAACGCAGTGTCAGACATCTCTAAAATCCGGCCAAAAAATCGGAGCGCGAGTGTAGCAGATCCTTCTTCTACACGGAAATTTGATGCACAAGCCCACTCACATCTGGGACAAGCCGCGTGATTCTGCCGCCTTGCCCCGCTAGCTACCTGTAAGCGCTCGAATTTTGTTCTATGTTAAAAATGAAGTCAGGCGAGGGATAACAGCGTGGGACAGAGCATAAATAAAACCTCGTTTAGCGCCAGCGATCATGAAAAGTTCGCCAAGCAGCTAAAGGATGAACTGGATGAGCTGGAAGCTCTTCTGGAAAAGCCGGGGTGGGGTGTTGGCACCTGCACTGTGGGGGCAGAGCTTGAGCTTTACCTTACCGACAAAAACGGACGTCCGGCTCATTACAACCTCGATTTATTGGACAAAGCCGCAGACCCCCTGATGACGGCGGAAATCAACCGCTTCAATCTCGAATACAACTGCCCCTACACCGAATTCGGCGGCGCGCCATTCACTTTCCTGAAGAAAAAAATGGATGAGCGCTTGCTCTCGCTTCAGGCGCTGGCAACCAAAGACGGTGTGACCGTCACGCCGATTGGCATTCTGCCGACGCTGCGAAACGGGGATTTCGGTCTGGCTTCCATGACAGATTCACCGCGGTATCACGCCTTAACCGAAATCCTTTGTAAATCCCGCGGTGGGCCGTTTCATGTGCGAATCCATGGTGTGGAAAGTCTTGAAATTGATGCGGAAGATTTAACCCTTGAAGGGGCGAACACATCGTTTCAGGTTCATTACCGGGTGACACCGGATGAATTCGCGGATTGGTATAACAGTTTCCAGTTGGCGACGATTTTCACTCTGGCGATTGGTGCCAACTCTCCGATTTTCCTGCAAAAGAAGTTGTGGCACGAAACCCGTATTCCGTTGTTTAAGCAGTCAATCGACAGCCGTAACCTGTGTGGCGTGAATTGGCATGCGCCCGCCCGTGTGTCGTTTGGCAACGGTTATGTGCGCAAAAGCGCGCTGGAACTTTTCAGGCAGGGCGTCAGCTTGCAACCTGTGTTGTTGCCGGAGACCAACAATTCACGGTGCAAAGAAGGCTGTGGCCCAAGGCTGGAAGCGCTCCGGCTGCACCAGAGCACTATCTGGAGCTGGAACCGCGCTGTGTATGATGATGCTGATGGTGGTCACTTGCGTATCGAGCTTCGCAGCCTGCCTGCAGGGCCAACCACGCTGGACATGGTTGCAAACGCAGCGCTTTGTATCGGACTGGCGCAGGTGTTCCGGCAGGATTTGGATCGCCTGATGGACAGGCTTCCTTTCGAATTTGCCAAATACAATTTCTACCGTGCTGCCCAGTATGGCGTTGATGCCTATATCCTTTGGGAGTCGGAGCTTGGCGTTTTGCAGGAGTACCCATTGGTCGATGTGCTGTCGAGATTCCTGCCCAAGGTGGCGGACGCTTTGATTAGCCTTGGTATCTCGCGGCTGGAAGCCGATATGCTAATGGCGGTGATTGAACACCGCGTGTCGAAACGTCAGAGCGGCGCAAGCTGGCAACTGGCGACGCTTGAACACTTCGAGCGCAAATATGCCAAAGACGAAGCACTGAACAGAATGTTTGCCTTGTATCAAAAGCAATATTTATCAGGTGAGCCGGTTTCACACTGGCCCATTTTATGATGCAGTAATGGGCTTTACCCTTTAACACGGACGAGAGGAAATAATGAAATTGCATGACGTTAGCTGGCCCACCCAAAGTGAACTGGAGCGGGGGCTTGTTGCCTGGCTGGATACGCTGCCGGGGGCAAGTTGGCTGACGTTGCCGGGTCGGGATCAATCCCGTCACCGTGTGGTGGTGACCTTGCTGCATGGCAATGAACCATCTGGCACCAAAGCGCTGTGGCATTTTTTTCATCAACCTTTTGAGTGTGCCGTCACCACCCATTTCTGCCTCGCGAACGTGAATGCGGCCTTGTTTGATACACCATTTTCAACCCGTCATCTGGAAAACAAACCGGACATGAACCGTTGCTTTGGCCGCAATGGCGACGATGACAGCTATGACGTAGCCGCAGCGATCATGGCACGGATCCGCGCGCTGAAACCGGAAGCCGTGGTCGATATCCATAACACCTCCGGCTCGGGCCCTTCGTTTGCTGTCACCATTGTTGATGACGAAAAACACCGCCATGTTTCCTCTCTGTTCACCGAGCGGATGCTTTGCAGCAGCGTGCGTTTAGGCGCGTTGATGGAGCAGACCTCCGAAGAGACGCCAATCCTGACCATCGAATGTGGTGGCGCACAGGATATTGCGGCAGACGAGGTAGCGAAAAACGGCCTGCACCATTTCCTCCATGCCGATGACATCTTCCAGAACCACACCGGATTCTGGCCGCTCGACTTGCTTTACCACCCGGTTCGTGTGCAGCTGAAACTTGAACTGGAATTGTGTTACCACGACCGGAAAGTGGATGAGGCCGACTTGACCCTGCCACCGGATATTGACCGTCACAATTTCGGCTGGATGGCGGCAGACAGCATGATTGGCTGGCTTGGTGCCAAGGGGCTGGATGCGATGACCACCAACGACGGCGAAGGCGGTCACCCGATTGATGCCTTGTTCTATGAGCAAGATGGCGAGCTTCGCCTGAAACAGGCATCGAAGCTATTTATGATCACCACCCGGCGTGACATCGCCCTGTCTGACTGCCTGTTTTATATGGTCGTGGATTAAACTGCTACTCGCACTTGATCCATGGTGTCGATGATTTCCTGCGGAAACTGGTAGCGATCAAAGTTATCGCGGTTTTTAACCAGCTTGCAGAGCCGCCTCAACATGTTTTTGTCGTCTTCATCGTTATCCCAGAAGAAGCCTCCTGCGGCTCGCACTGCGCCCCAAATCATATTGGCGCGCAGGTTGTCGACACCGTTTTGCAACAGCAGCTTGTAGAGAATATCGTCCGTGGTTTCGCGATCGACCTGATGGTTGTAGAAAAGCCAGTCGTGAACCAGTGAGGGCATCATCACATCAGGGTGGAACGGGGTGAAGGTGATTTGCCATGCTGCAGCAGGAATGGTCGCCCCGTCATAACGGAAATACTTGGGCACCACGATATCCACGCCATTCACTTCAATTTCAAAATCCCACGTCAGTTCGTATTTATTGGTCAATGCGCTGGGCTGTAGCTTCGGCTGTTTGAGCATAGGTTTCTCCTCGTTTGTCGTTCTCAGGAGCCTAGTTCACCGGGCGCTATGCGCTAAAACCGTCGCGTGTGGATTGGGAGAAAATATCTGGGGTAAAACGGGTGTCAGCGAAATGACCTTGAGGTGTAATGCTGGAGAGATAAGTGAGCGGTGGCTTTGTTGTTTGAGGGCTTTCGATGGATTTTCTAAGCGCTCGATTAGCTTTTTCTACTATTTGAGAGCTCTCTTTTTAATGGCGAGTTTATAGGCCATCAATACTTGCCGAAATGCTCTCTTCAGACTCACGCTCTTTGGCGATAGCTAGCAACTCAAGATCTTCTAGCCTATCCATCATCATCTCGTACGCTTCCGCTGGTACGCAATAAAATACGGATTCATTTCGGTTCAATACAGCAACAGGTTCGCCGTCAGCACTAGTTGCAACTTTCATAGGGTTAGCTTTTAACTCTGTAATGCTTGCAGCAACATCAGCCAAAATTCTAGAGGTCATAATTTAGGTCTCTAATCTGGTCTCTCAAGTGGTTACTTTAGATTCAATCAAGCGGTATAACAAGGCGCTGAACCGGGTGATTTATATTCGTGCTTATTAGTTAAGGTGTTGGGTTGTAGCCTCGGCTGTTGGAGCATGGATTTCTCGTGTGTGGTGACTAAGTCATTCGATAGCTTTTGGCTGCTGAGGTGCAGCCAAAAGTGTACTCTTTCTTGTTGATCGGAGATGAGAACGTATCGTTTAGGCTGGTACTATTTCAAGCTCTTGATCCCAGGGACTGTGTGCTCCTGAAGGAAAGGGTCTACGTCCCGCAAAACTTTGGGTTGTCACCCGCAAGTTATTAACTCTTAACAAGTCAAATCTACGCCATTCAGGTAGACCACCAGAGCTACTATCACCTCCGAACTGATAACCAAGAACCTGAACTTTACCATTACAGACACCAAGTACATGTGGTTCTATTGCACGTAACTTATTGCTATATGAAAACTCAATAACTAACTTATTTTGAATTGCTCTTCGAATTTCTGATTCGTTCATTTTGATTTCTCATAGAACGGCAACATGCCACTAAGCACATTACAAGAGCTCGATACATAATTAATTGAAGTTTCAGGCAAAACCATAATTTTCAAATGGGTAAACGAGTATGGTTTTGAAAGTGCAGCGAGATAATTGGCAGGATAAAGAAAACCCCGGAATATCCGGGGCTCTGAATTAACGTTTTACGCAGACAAAAATGGCGTTGCCAGAATTCTGGTTCCACATTTCCAGCTTTTCGTAGTCGTGTTCGAACACGGTAACGTCGAAATACGGCTCAAGCAACGCGGTCAATTCTTCAAAGGTCACGGCTACCATTGGGTGCTCGTCGTGCCACTCTTCGGTCACTTTGTCTGTGGTCTTTTCAATGCTCAGTTTCAGAGCCTGTCTGTCACCTTCACCGCCATAGAACCATCCAGATTTGAACGCGAATTCACTGCCTTCGTGGTTAACGATGTGGCGCACGAAAGAACCGTTATTGATCAGGTTTTTCGCCACTGCGTTAAAGCAGAATACACCGCCATCTACCAGCGCTGCGTGGGCGCTTTCAATACAGGCACGCAGGTTTTCAACGTTGCCGCTGTAGTGAATCGAGTAAAGGAAACAAGTGATCAGGTCGTACGGTTGGTCGACGACAAAGTTGCACATGTTCTGCAGCGAAAACTCAGCTTCCGGGCAGCGCAGTTTTGCCTGATCCAACATAGGTTGGTTCAGGTCTAAGCCGTTGCTTTGAAAGCCGGTGTCGATGAAATGGCGAATGTGCGGGCCTGTGCCGCAGGCCAAGTCGAGATGGCGCTTTCCCTGATTGCCAAACAGCCTGTGAAGACGGCGAACACAGTCACTTTGAGATTCATAATTGATGTCTGCACACATCAAATCGTAATAACCGGAAAGGTCGGTATAAAGCGCATTGGTGGATGGAGCAATCACGGGAAAATAACCCAAAACAAAAAAGGTGGCGCATACTACCTCAGCTTGCATATTCGTGCGACATAAATCACATAATGTTTGTGGTAGTCATTGCGAAATGACTGGTTGAACTTAGGAATTGAAGAGGAAGATTTCTAATCCGTACAGAAGATCTTGGCGTTTGACAGATGAGTATTTTTGACTATAGTTAACCATATGGTTAACAAAAATGATGAACAGTTGGATCTGATTTTCTCCGCACTGTCGGATAAAACCCGCCGTGCTATGGTCCAGCAGCTTACTCTAGGGGAAAAAACGGTCAGGGAGCTTTCCGCGCCTTTTACCATGTCCAAACCCGCAGTCTCAAAACACTTAAAGGTATTGGAGCGGGCAGGGTTGCTTACACGTTCTATTCAGGGGCGAGAACACATGTGCTCACTGAATAGCAAGCCATTGGCCGAGCTAGACAAATGGCTCAGCTTCTACGAATCATTCTGGACGCAAAAACTCGATTCGCTTAGCCAATTTCTCGAAGAAGAGGAAGACATAAAGCCGAAAGGAAAGCAGTTGTGACAGAAGATTTTCAAGCAGGCTACCGTGCGCTGAATCTTAAAAAGACTTATCCAGTACCGGCTAAGAAAGTGTTTGCCGCCTGGACGAATCCCGACGTGCTGGCGTGTTGGTTTGGCCCTTCGACACACAGTGTGGTGGAGGTTTCCATTGATGCGCAGGTGGGTGGAAAGTACCGAATTGTATTGGAAGATGAAGATGGCAATGTGATTGACCATTTTGGCGAATATGTTTTGGTGTCTCCGTATAACCACTTGGTGTTCACTTGGATGCTGGAAGACCAGCGTTGTGGCGGATGCGAAGGGCAAGAGGCCCGCACTCTGGTTTCTATTGATATCGAGGATTTTGGTGACAGTTCGTTATTGAGGCTGCGCCATGAACACCTACCCAATGAAGTGGCGTATCAGGGTCATCAAACGGGGTGGGAAGCGACACTCAGGGCGCTTGAGTTATATCTCAGCGCTTAATTCGAAAAGGCAGCCAAATGCCTTTTTCTTTACCTAATTAGTTAACCTGTTGGTTAACTAATTATAAGGAGAAGCAACATGGATATTTTGCACCGAATCGAAATTGATGTGCCCGCATCGCAGGTTTATCAAGCGTTGACTGAACAGGAGAAGTTATCAGCTTGGTGGGCAAAATGTGAAACCAGTGGCCAAGCTGGCGACCCGGCAACTTTCTATTTTGGCTGCAACCAAGACCATTCTGTGACAATGAAGATTGTCTCATTGGAAAAAGACAAAAACGTGCGTTGGCAATGCATTGATGGGCCCTGGGCTAACATGGGGGAATTTGAGTTTTCCCTTGAAGACACAGAACGAGGAAGTGCTTTGAATTTTTCGCACCGCAATTGGCCTGACGGTGATAATTTCTTCCGTCATTGCAACGCAAAATGGGCGCTGTTTTTGGGGGGGAGCTTAAAACCCTTGTTGGAAGAAGGGAAAGGTGTTCCCAATCCCCATGAGCCCAGTATTTAGACCAGAACTGAAGACAAAAACGCCAGCGTTTGCTGGCGTTTTAAGAGAAGTGATTTCAGTTAACTCTGCAGAATCAACAGCGGCAACGCCAGCATGTCGTCACCCTTGGTGGCGAAGTAGATAATCACGCCAACCAAAGCGGCAACTGTTGAGAAATACCACACGGTACTGAAGATTTGACCATAGCGGCTCAATGGCAACAGATGCGAGTGATGGCGGTATTTCCACTCAAACAGAATTTCCGCACTGCCAATCAGCAACAGGAAGCCGAGCAGCGCCAACCCAAAGGCGTAACTGATGTAAACCCCTACCGCTGCTGCCGCGACACAAGCTACCAGCCCGACCACGCTGTTCATCGAAAAGCTGATGCTTTTGAGAATGTGGCCGCCATCAAGTGGCAAAATCGGCAGTAGGTTAAACAGGTTCAGCAGGGCGTTGAACGTCGCCAATCCTGCAAAGAAAATATTGCCGGTCACCCAGTAGGCCACCATGGATGCCAAAGACATAAACAAGCCAAAGGTTGGGCCCATGATGGAAATGACCACATCCTGCCAGCGCGTGTTGATTTTCTCATCGGAAAGGGCGGCACCACCGACAAACGGGATGAGGTAAATCCCTTTGGTTTTCATGCCGAAGTATTTCATGGCGCGGATATGGCCATATTCATGCACGACCAGACAGGCGATCAGTGCCAAGGCGAACTGCCACGAGAAAAGCCAGGAGTAAGCCGCGACACTGGCACCGGCCAGCACAACTTTCACCACTTTTGCGCTTTTCAGCAGTTTCAGGCCAAGGGAGGCCAAACCAATCAAACTGAATTTCTGTTTGCCCTCTGGGGCGACAACCGGCTGCTGGCGCTCGATGTCTTTTTCGTTGCGGGTACCGGATTCAATCACTTCACCATCCACCGTTACTTTGTAGTCGATGGAGAAAGGCTGCCAGTTGATGAGGCTAGTGACATCAACCGTGATGATGTTTTCATCAGCAGTGAGTTGGAAGGTGTGGGTTTTCTCGCCTTCATCAGCGCTGGCGGCCAGTTGCGAAACCAGTTGGTTGTTCCAGTAAAGCGCCTGCCAGCCAGCGAGTGAGCCTTCAAGGCGAAGCGGCTTACCTAGGCAGGTAATGTTGAATAGTTCCAATGTCTTTCGTTCTGAAGCTGAAAATGATGGCGCTAATGTATCAGCTTTAGCGCCGCATTTCTCTTAACTCTCAGCGCGATCAGGCATTGGTGAGGGTGGGGGCAATGATGATTTTGCGCGGCGTCTCATCATTTTTCTCAAGCTGCTCAATCAGGCGCTTGGCAGCCTGTCTGCCAATCTCTTTGGCATCAGAATTGACGAAGGTGATCGGCGGCTCGGTCAGTTCTGCATCCTGCATGGCATCAAACCCGACAATTGACACTTCCTTGCTGAACAGGGTGTCGTTGCCCACATCGCGTCCGGCTCGGTGTGCGCCATGAACCGCACCAACGGCTGTTGAGGAATAGTGGCAAAGGACAGCGCTGATCTGCGGATGGTTGAGCAACAGCTCTTTCACGGCCGAAGCAGCAGGGGCTTGGCCTGCATCGCACTCCACCACCCACTCTGGTTTAAAGGGCAGGCCAAATTGCATCAGGGTGCTGCAATAACCACCGATACGCTCCGCTCGGCACAGCGAGCTGCTTTTCCCGCCCACATAGGCAATGCGGCGGTGACCTTTGGCAATCAGGTGTTCGGTTGCCATTTTGGCTGCACTCGCATTATCGGGCCCGACGTAATCAATCTGTTGGTTCACGGATGCGCGGGAAATGCAGACTAGCGGAAGGTTGTGCGCTTTCAGCACGTCTGCGTTGACCTGCTGGTTTTCGTTCGTCGGGCAGAAGGCAATGCCACCGACGCCCTGACGTGCCATGGTCAGCATGCATTGCTCGAATTTCTCGTCATTGCCGCTTTGCGCCAGAAACACCATGTAGCCTTGTTTTTCGGTTTCCTCACAAAGCCCCGCTGCAACCTGGGCGTAATAAGGGTCACTGATGTCTTTGAGGATCAGGCCAACAATTTCGCTGCTGTTGGAGCGAAGGTTGGCTGCGGCGCGGTTTCGCACATACCCCAGATCAGCCACAGCCTGATTGACCTTGTCGGCGGTGTCTTGCGAGATACGGCCCTTGTTGCCGAGCACCATAGAAACGGTCGTTACCGAGACGCCCGCGTGTTCAGCGACATCCGTGATGGTCACTTTTTTCAAGTGATTTCCTTAATTGGTCTTCTGCCAGTGTGTTATTGATAAAACGTTTTACCAAGAAAGGATACTGTCAACTGCTGAAAATTTAAAGCGGATCAAATTTGCGAATTTTGCATCGTCGCGCAGATCACAATTGTTTTGATAAAACGTTTTACCGAAATTTTATTTCACTACTATGGCCCTCGAAAACACATAGTCCCGTGTGTTGGGAGATTAGCCTTGCGATATTCGACAAGCCCTTCGACCCGGCACACCCCTGTCATATTCTCATGCATTGGAGAGATGTAATGACGAACAAAGCGACAAAAACCACCATGTGGGAATTCCTGCAAAGCCTGGGTAAAACTTTCATGCTGCCAGTGGCGCTGTTGGCGTTCTCGGGCATTTTGCTGGGTGTCGGCAGCTCACTGTCGAGCGGTGCCATTCGTGAAGCGATCCCTTTCCTAGACAACACTCTGCTTCAATACCTGTTTATGTGGATGACCAAGATTGGCTTGGTGGCATTCATTTATCTGCCAGTGATGTTCGCGATTGCGATCCCGCTGGGTCTGGCGCGTGAAGAAAAAGGCGTGGCTGCGTTTGCCGGTTTTGTTGGTTACGCGGCGTTTAATCTGGCGATCAACTTCTTCCTGACCGTTAATGGCGTGTTGGGTGACGACGCTGAGCGCAAGGCTTACGGCGTGAAGAGCATTATCGGTATTGAATCTATCGACACCGGTATTCTGGGCGCGGTGATGGTGGGTATTATCGTTGCCAAACTGCACCAGCGTTTTTACACCTTCAAGATGCCGGATGCACTGGCGTTCTTCGGTGGCGCGCGTTTTGTTCCAATCATCTCTGCCATCACGCTGGGTGTTGTGGGTGTCTTCATCCCATTCGTATGGCCTTACTTTGCCGCGGGCATCAACGGTATCGGTAACCTGATTGCAGGCGCTGGCGCGTTCGGCCCATTCCTGTTCGGTACCGGTGAGCGTCTGCTGCTGCCAGTTGGTCTGCACCATATCCTGGTAGCACTGGTTCGCTTTACTGAAGCGGGCGGCACCATGGCAGTGTGTGGCGAGACTGTGTCTGGCGCACTGAACATTTTCTACGCGGAGCTTTCTTGTGCGGATACCAACGGTTTCAGCCCTGAAGTGACAGCCTTCCTGTCTCAAGGCAAGATGCCAGCATTCCTAGGTGGTCTGCCGGGTGCAGCACTGGCGATGTACCACTGCGCAAAACCTGAAAACCGCAGCAAGATTAAAGCACTGCTGATCTCTGGCGTGGTGGCGTGTGTGGTAGGTGGTATTACCGAACCTCTGGAATTCCTGTTCCTGTTCGTGGCACCGGCGCTGTACTTCATCCACGCTATCCTGACTGGCATTGGCTTTATGGTCATGGGTCTGCTGGACGTGACCATCGGAAACACCGACGGCAACATCATCGACTTCCTGGTGTTCGGTGTCCTGCAAGGCACAGCAACCAAGTGGTATCTGGTTCCTGTCGTAGCGGCGGCATGGTTCGCGGTGTACTACACAGTGTTCAAGTTCGCGATTACCAAGTTCAACCTGAAAACCCCGGGTCGTGAAGTGGATACTGCAGAAGTGGATTCTGAGCTGGAAGCAGCGTTCATCAACGAATCTGGCAAAGGTGCAGCAATTCTGGCAGCACTGGGCGGCAAAGAGAACATCACCGCGCTGGACAACTGTATTACCCGTCTGCGCCTGTCTGTGAACAACATGGATCTGGTGGATGCTGACAAGCTGAAATCTTACGGCGCGCTGGGTGTGGTGAAGCTGGATGCGCACAACCTGCAAGTGGTTATCGGCACCCAGGTTCACCTGGTGAAAAATGAAATGCAGGCGCTGATGGGCGCAACGGCAAGCTAATAAATTGTTCCCCCTAAACCCCCGCAGCTCAATAAGTCGGGGGTTTTCCTGTTTGTGTAGAAAAACGACAAGAAGGCACACATGACATTTGATTTTGATACCCCCATTGAGCGCCTTGGTACTTACTGCACCCAATGGGACTATGTGCAGGACAGGTTCGGCAAGGCAGGGCTGTTGCCTTTCACCATTTCAGACATGGATTTCGGCGCGCCAGCACCGGTAATGGGCGCCCTGAAAGCGCGTTTAGAACACCCCGTTCTGGGTTATTCGCGCTGGAACCATGACGATTTCAAAGGCGCAATTGAAAGATGGTACCAACGCCGCTTCGACGTGCAAATCGACAAGAACGCCATTGTTTACGGCCCTTCGGTGATTTACATCATCGCAAAACTGATTGAGAAATGGAGCCAGCCGGGCGAGGGTGTTTTGTTCCAAACGCCAGCCTATGACGCCTTCGACAAGCTGGTGGAAGGGGCGGGTCGCCGCTGTGTGCGTAATCCGCTTATCAAAACCGATACGGGTTGGGACGTTGACTGGGCGCTATTGGAAAGCCAACTTGCGGATGAACAAACTAAAGTCTTCCTGCTTTGCAGCCCACATAACCCAACTGGGCGAGTATGGTGCAAAGAAGAGTTAGCGCGTATTGCGGCGCTTTGCGACAAGCATGGCGTGGCTTTGATCTCCGATGAAATCCACATGGATGTCGCGTTTAAACCGCATACACCATGGCTTGGCTTTGGCATGCAAAACCGCTGGGCTTTGGTCACGTCGGCGTCGAAATCTTTCAATATTCCGGCGCTTAACGGTGCCTATGCGTTTATCCCGGATGACAACGCGCGTAACGATTACCTGTTCAAACTCAAAGAGGTGGATGGTCTTTCATCGCCGTCGATTCTGGGTGTGATTGGTATGATGGCCGCATACAACGAAGGTGAAGCCTGGTTGAACAGCCTCAATGGCTACGTGCACGAAAGCCATGCGCTGGTACGCGACACACTGAAATCAGCGTTCCCGGCGGTGAACTATCAGGTGCCTGATGCGACGTATCTGGCGTGGATTGATCTGTCGCCGTTGAATCTGGATATGCAAAAACTTCAAAGCGATCTGATTGAGCATTTCAATGTCGCGATCATGGATGGCGGTGTCTATGGCGAAGCAGGCAAGGGCTATGTGCGCTTGAACCTGGGTTGCCCACGTTCAAAAGTACAAGCGGGGCTGGAAGCGCTGATAGGGGCGGTGAAGTTGCAACTAGCGGGATAAAAGGCTTTTCAGTTTGGGAGAAGAGGGAGCTTCTCCTGAATCATGTAATGAAAAAACGACAAATTCTGTTTCAGACTGACATCATCAATTTTCTCGTTGTCTGATCACGACCGGAGTAAGAGACACCGTTCAGTTGTTGCCTATATCCACTATAAATCATGCAATTTCTCTACTTTTTGCTGAGCAAATAGAGTGAGTTGACCGCAGTCCATACATTCGAGAGATGTTGTACTCGCGTTCGCCCAATCTAAACCAAAGAAACTCGCTGCTCTCGTGTTAAGAAGGAAATTTGAGTGGCGAAAGTACTCACCTTTGCAATGACTGCAAACCACGTTCTTCCCTGCGGCTCTGAACTTGAACAAATCGTAGTTCTCCAAAGTTACACGTTTATGCCTTAGCTTAATCTCATCAATGAATCCCATAACAATCGGGATTCCGAGAAAAGCAGATAGTACCGCGATAAATACGAGTGCCTCACCAATACTCTCCAATTTTTCACACCCCCACCCACTCGATTACCTTCCTGACAATGAAACCGCCCCGCTCGGGAAATTTAGGTAGCAGCATGATATTGCATTTCATGATCTAACCTTAGATTGGTTGTTTAGAGTCCTTAGAGCATTTGTCTTGTTAAACAGGTAAATATTAATGCTGTGATACGGATAGGACGGCGAATAATACTTTATGCCACTGGCGGCTATCTCAAACGTTGTATCTTCACGATTGAGTATGTAACTGCCTCCCCAATATTTTATTACGATGATTGAGTCATAGATGGTATGGCGCACAAGAGGCCACGAGGAGTAATTGCCGCTAAAACACCCGCCACATGTTTCAGATAACAATGGCTCTATGTTCTTTTCCTCCGGTAGCTTCTTTCTAGGAATTGTGAACGCTTTCCAGAAAAGAAAAGTGAAAACAGAAAGAAAAATTACGTCCCACCAACCAGAAAACATAAGACCTCCATAGCTTTCTCATAGGACAGGTTGTTAGACGATTTCATGAGTGTACTGTTCTGAAGGCATAGATCTCTTCACGCATGTTTGCCTTTCCACCGCTGGTTTCACTATAGAGCCAAAACCTTGCTTTCTAGCACAAATGTGGGTGCCGACCCACAATTGAGAATTTGGGAGCTGAACAAGGTACCGACCATAAGTTTCTCTATTGGAAACTCAGTCCACCGTCGTTGAATGTCACAACACGATGTGTCCGGATGGCCTCTTGTGCCGCTAGTCCGATCACAACTGCTTTGAGTCCATCTTCCAGTGAAACTTCCACTTCCTGTTCGCCCAAAATAGCGCGTTGGAATTTCTGGTGTTGGTAGAAGGTGGAACCGTTGTGATCACCTGCTTCAAGAAGGGCAGGATCGACAGGGACATCAATCTGTTTCGGCCCTTTCGGGTTGCGGGGGCTGGAAATGACTTGCGCAACCGGCGGTTCGCCAAGGGTATCAGTTGGCCAAAAACGACCGGGGCCAGGTACCAGACATTCCGCTTTGCCTTTGTCGCCCACCACACTGATTTCTTCCTGATAACGCGAACCTTCTGCAAACATGCAAAGTTCGAGGCTGGCGCGTGTGCCGTTGTCGAACTCAATCATGACGTAGGCGTTGTCGAGGATATCCGGCGTTTCACCTTGGTAGGTTTCGTCCTTGTGGTTCACCGCCTGACTGCCGGATGCGTAAACCCGGACGGGATTGGCGTTTGCCATCAATCGCATCAAATCAAAGAAGTGGCAGCATTTCTCCACCAGTGTGCCGCCGGTTTTGTGGTTGAACCGGTTCCAGTCATCCACTTTGTGCAGAAATGGAAAACGGTGCTCGCGGATGGAAAAGAGATGGCGCTCTCCAACTTCCCCTTGCGCCAGCAAATCCAGCAGCAGGGTAATGGGCGGCATGTAACGGTATTCCATCGCCACCCAAATCGGTGCGGGGTAGGCTTTCGCGGCTTCAAGTAAACGCTCGACATCGGCGAGCTGGGTACAGATGGGTTTTTCAATCAGGATTGGTAGCAGGCAACGGCTCATAATGCCCTGAAGTTGCTCGGCATGCTGAAAGTTGGGGGTGGCGATAACCAGCGCGTCAATATCGTCTGCTTCAAGTAAGGCATCCAACCCTTCGACGGTGCGGGCGTTGGGCACCAGTGCTTGCGCTTTTTCCCGCATCTCTGCATTTGGCTCAGCAAGTACTGTAATTTCAACATTGTCGAGCAGCTGGATATTGCGGATATGCTCTTGTCCCATCATGCCGCAGCCGAGAATGCCGTAGCGAATCACCTTGTTTGTCATGCCATTCCATCCTTTATTGAAATAACAGGTTTAAGTCCATCTTGCTGCGTAGCGAACGTTCACTGGGTCGTACCAGGTGAAGGAAACCTCTTCGATGCGGTCCCGGTTCGACCAACTCAGGCGCTCGATGTATCCGCAGGCAGATGCTACTTCGGGTTTGAATTCGGAGTGTTTCCATTCTGGTACCTGATCGACGGTAATGCTGTCCTGCACTTTCGAAATCCAGAAACCAAGCTTCTCGCGGTAATAAACGTAAAGCGATTCCACCAAATCGTCCGGGTCGATTTCGTCAATGTGTTCGCCACTTATCCAGATCTCTTCCATGGCGGCGGGCTGCTGGTCGAGCTTTCTCAGCCGTCGGAAACGCCACAAAAGCGCATTGGATTCCAACCCCAGCAATGAGGCCACATAGGTATTGGTGTGGCGCTCGACACTCAGAAAATCCGCGTTAGGCAAGCCGCCACCGGATTTCAGCTCAAGTCGGAAGAAGTGATAGACCGCCGAATTATCCGGCGTGTTTTTCACATAGGTACCGGAGCCCTGAATGCGCTCCAGTAAGCCGTTTTGTTCCAGCTCAGTCAGCGCTTTACGCAGTGTGCCGACGGCAACATCCAGCTTTTTCGCCAGTTCCGCTTCCGTTGGCAGCCTTTCACCGGGTAGCCAATACCCGGCAGAAATCTCCCTGCGCAACAGCTCACTTATCTGGATAAACAGGGGCAAACGTGTTGATTCACTCATTTTCAAAAAATCTCAAAAATAATAACCATCGGCATATTAGAAGGTTACTGGGCCTTTTTCTGTTTTCCCGCCCAGAGGGTGAATGAATTCATTCATCATTGATTTACTTTTTCTGTTTCTCTTATAGCATTTATTAACAATTCATTCACTAATCATTTTCATTTCGATTTGAGTGAAACGCAACAAGAAGAACGTTGGTTGGCTATTGCTTCTAAAAAAGAGAACAGGAGAGTTCAGATGAGTGTCGTGCCTATCACGAGTGAGGGATTGGATGCCGCAGAGGTGTCCTGGTTTGCACCGATTTGCAGCGATGACTATCGCTATCTGGGTGTGCCAGACGGTGCATTGCGAAGCAGTTGGGAGAACACCCGCGATATCGTTTTGACGGCGGAAAAGCAGGGTTTTCGTAACATTCTTTGCCCCTCTTCCTATCAGGTTGGGCAGGATACCCTGACATTTGCTTCGGCAATGGCACCACTGACTGAGCGCATCAACATGCTCGCGGCCATCCGTTGCGGTGAGGTACATCCGGCAATGCTGGCACGCGCGGTGGCGACGCTCGATCACATCATGAAAGGGCGACTGACGCTGAACGTGATCTCTTCCGATTTCCCCGGCGAAAAGGCCGACAGCGCCTACCGTTACCGCCGCTCGAAAGAAGTCGTCGATATTCTGCGTCAGGCCTGGACGCAGGATGAAATCCGCTACAACGGTGAAATTTACAAACTCGACACACTTTCAACAGACCCTGTCCGTCCTTACCAGCAAAACGGCGGGCCGCTGCTTTACTTCGGCGGCTATTCGCCAGATGCGCTCGAATTGTGCGGCTCCGATTGCGATGTCTATCTGATGTGGCCGGAAACCGAAGACATGCTGGAAGCGCGGATGAAAGCGGTGAATGAAGTTGCGCAGCGACATGGCCGCACTCTCGATTATGGCCTTCGCGTTCATATGATTGTGCGCGACACCGAAGCGGAGGCAAAGGAGTATGCAGAATCGCTGGTGTCGAAACTGGACGATGAATTTGGCCGTGTTATCCGTGAACGGGCGCTGGATTCGAAAAGTCTCGGCGTGTCATTCCAGTCGCAGCAGCGCGAACTGGCGGATCAATTTGGCTTCACTGAACCCCATTTATGGACAGGCGTGGGTCGTGCACGATCCGGTTGTGGCGCAGCGCTGGTTGGCAGTGTCGATCAAGTGCTGAGCAAAATTGAGCGCTACCAAAAAATGGGGATCCGCGCCTTTATCTTCTCCGGCTACCCGCACAAATCTGAATGCGAAATTGTCGGCCAGAAAATCCTGCCTGAGCTGAAAACCTGCTCAATGCCCGAAGCATACGGACGTGTTCCGGCAACCACACCACTGACTCCACTTGGCGCAGGAGAGCGCAAATAATGAAATACACAGAACTGCATCCATCCCTTCCTGCATTCAGCCGCTTGGTTTATGGCGTCTGGCGATTGGCGGATGACAAAGACACCTCAGAAGCGCATGTTCGCGCCAAAGTAGAAGCGTGCCTAGAGCAAGGCATTACTACTTTTGACCACGCGGATATCTATGGCGACTACGCCTGCGAGAAGGTGTTCGGTCAGGTATTGGAAGCCACGCCGTCGCTGCGTGACCGAATTCAGCTGGTTTCAAAGTGCGACATCATGTTGCTCTCAGAAAAGTACCCAGAGCGCCGGGTGAAATACTACGACACCTCAGCGTCGCACATCCGCCATTCGGTGACACAGTCGCTGCAAAACCTGAAAACCGACCATCTCGACTTACTGCTGATACACCGTCCTGATCCGTTTATGGATCATAGTGAGACAGGCGGGGCGTTGGATTCCCTGATTGAAGAAGGCTTGGTGAAAGCGGTCGGTGTCTCCAATTTCAAGCGTTGGGACTGGGCGTTGCTGCAATCGGGCATGCGTCACCCTCTGGTCACCAACCAGATTGAAATGAGCCTGATGTGTCGCGATAACTTCACCGATGGCACGCTGGCGTTTATGCAAAAAGACGGCATTAAGCCCATGGCGTGGTCACCGCTGGCAGGCGGCGAATTGTTTGGAAACAGCGATGCGGCGAACCGCGTTAAGCCACTGTTGCAACGTGAAGCCGACAAAGCGGGTGTCGGTATTGAAGCCGTCGCTATCGCTTGGTTGCTCGCCCATCCCGCAGGCATTTTGCCTGTGCTGGGCACCAACAACTTGGAACGTATCCGCGGCATCAGTGATGCCCTGAAAGTATCCATAGACAGGGAAACCTGGTTTGAACTTTGGACGGCAGCAGCAGGGGAGGAAGTCGCATGAGCCGTGAACTGAGAAATGCATTGTCCTGCTTTGCCACGGGCGTAACGGTCATTACTACCCACCATGATGGGCAAGATTTCGGGCTGACCTGCTCGTCGTTCAACTCTGTCTCTCTGGAGCCTGCGATTGTGCTCTGGAGCATCAACAGTGCTTCTTCGTCTAAGAAACCCATTCTTGAATCTGGCGGTTATACGGTCAGCGTCTTGGCGGCTGAACACGCAGAACTTGCCATGAAGTTTTGCCGCGACAGCCACGAAGAGCGTTTCCGTGGCGTTGGCATTCAACGCGCGCCGAGTGGCCGCGCGATTATTGAAGGGGCGGTGGCCTGGTTTGACTGCGATCTGAACGGCGTTGTGGCAGCAGGGGACCACGACATTCTCCTTGGCAAAGTGAACCATTTCCATTCCCAGCAGGGTGAAGGTTTGGTGTTCGAACGCAGCCGCTTTGGGCGTGTCGGGGAAGTGGCTTAATGGCAGCAATGAAGTCCGTCATTTCCGCATTGGAAAGCGTCAACAATACGCTAGACAGGGTGGGTGCCTCTATTGCTTGGGTGCTGGTTGCACTGATGGTTGCCAGCATTTTGCTTCAGGTTGTGTGTCGCTATGTGTTCAACGCCGCCTTGCCCTGGCCTGAAGAAGTCGCCCGCGCGCTAATGATCTGGATGATGGCATTGGTCGCGGCGCAGGCGTACCGCAAGGGTATGTTTGTTTCCATCGATATGATCTTCAATTACCTGCCGCATAACGTGGGCAGGGTGATCCGCGTGTTGCTTCTGCTGTTGGCTTTTGCGGTGTTGGTGCAGTTGTTCACCGTGGCGCTGGAGTTTTTTGACCGCGGCTTCCGAACCCGCGCGGCTTCTTTCCCCTTAAAAAGGGCGTGGATCTACCTCGCTATGCCGGTGTGTTTTGGCACCATGCTGCTCGCCAATCTCGAAATGTTCCTGAAAGCACTGTTTATCAAGGAAGAGGATGCCGTTGCTGCGCCCGCTGAAGAGCGCTGAGCAACAGGATGAGGCTGTCATAAGGATGTGGTTGTAAATGTTGATCTTCTTTTTACCGCTGTTTTTGCTTTTGCTGCTTATCGGTATGCCGGTGTTTTTCGCGCTGCTCGCCGCACCGGGCTTGATGATATATGCCGAAGGCATGGATCGGGATATCCCCTTACTGTTTCGCAATATCTATAACGGGATTGATTCTTTCCCGCTGATGGCGATCCCTTTCTTTATGCTGGCGGGCGAGGTGATGAACCGAAGCGGTATCACCCTGAGTCTGGTCAATCTCTCCCAATCCCTGATTGGCCATGTGCGCGGCGGCCTGGCGCATGTGAATGTCATGTCGAGCATGTTGTTTGCGGGGCTTTCGGGTTCGGCGGTGGCAGATACCTCTGCCATTGGTTCGATGATGATCCCGGCGATGGAAAAGAACGGCTACACGCGAAGATTTGCGGCTGCCATTACTGCGGCCTCTTCAGTGATTGGGCCGATCATCCCGCCTTCCGGCATCATGATCATTTACGCCTACACCATGGAGATTTCGGTAGCTGCGCTGTTTGCGGCGGGCGTTGTGCCGGGACTGATGATTGGCCTGGGTTTGATGTTGCTGATTGCCCTGATGGCGAAACGCCAGAACCTGCCCGTTGCCAGTGAAAAAGCTACTTGGCGGGAGCGCGGGCAGGCGACCAAAGCGGCGTTCTGGCCTTTGCTGACACCGGTGATCATTCTCGGCGGTATCTTGGGTGGGGTTTTCACACCCACGGAAGCGTCGGCCATTGCTGTGCTATACACCCTGATCGTCGGCATGTTTGTGCTGCGCACCGTCAAGCTTAAAGACATCCCGGATATTTTCACCACCAGTGCAAAATCGTCCGCGGTGGTGCTTCTTTTGGTGGGTGCGGCGCTGGCCTTTAAAACCGTGGTGTCCCTTTCCCACGCGGCCGAATCCATGGCGCAATGGACACTCGGGATCAGCGAGAACCCGCTGGTGCTGCTGTTTCTTATCAACATCCTGCTTTTTGTTGTTGGCATGTTCCTCGATGCGGGGCCCGCCATCATTATTCTGGGGCCCATCCTGGCCCCGGTTTTTGTCAGTCTGGGTATAGACCCGGTGCATTTCGCGATCATCATGAGCGTGAACCTTACAGTCGGTTTGGCAACGCCACCGATGGGGCTGGTGCTCTTTGTGGCTTCCAGCGTATCCGGCGAAAAAGTCGAAACGCTTTCTGTCGCGATCCTGCCGTTTCTGGCAGTGGAAGTGATCGTGATTTTCCTTATTACGTTTTTCCCGTCTCTTTCCATGACTATCCCGCACTGGTTAGGACTGGCCTGAGTCTGGGTTTTAAACCTAATCGACCTGAAGATGCAGGATTCAGGTTGTTTGGGTAAATAAGCAACCGAGAACGTAAGTTCTCACCTTATGTGGAAACAGTCTTTTGGCTGGCAATCACGGAAGTGAAAAGGTGAAGTATGAAAATAACGGCAAACAAAATGCGTAAGGCATTCAAGGGAAGTGCGCTGGCACTGCTGGCGGGGTTAATGACCACCGCGGCGTTGTCGGTTCCTGCCATGGCGGCAGACTTCAACCTTCGTGCAGTGGCTAACTCCAATGAAAATGACGAAGACTATGACGGCCTCGTGGTGTTCAAAGATTTCGTGGAATCCCACTCCAACGGCAAAATCAAGGTAGATCTTTACATCGGCACCCAGCTTTGCGGCAACGGCACCGAGTGTATCCAGGCGGTGGAAGATGGCTCGGTCGATATCTATATTTCGACCTCTGGCGGCGCAGCCAACATGTTCCCCTACATTCAGGTGCTTGACCTGCCTTATGTGTTACCGGATGACCGCACTACGGAAGCTGTCTTACAAGGGGATTTTGTGCGTGAACTACGCAAAGCGATCCTGGCTGACACCGACAACAAGCTGCGCCTGATGGCGATCGGTAACACCGGCGGCTGGCGTAACTTTGCCAACACCAAACGCACCGTGAAACAACCGAGTGACCTTGAAGGGCTGAAAATCCGCACTGTGGTGGCTGACTTGCCACAAGAATTGGTGAAAGCGCTAGGTGCAAGCCCAACGCCGATCCCATGGCCTGAGCTTTACACTTCTTTCCAGACCGGTGTGGTGGAAGGCTCGAAAAACGGTATTACCGATATTATGGGGATGAAGTTTCCGGAAGCGGGGCTGAAATACGTCACGCTGGATGGTCACGCCTATATGTCAGCGCTTTGGTACATGAACAACGAGGTTTTCCTTGATATGCCTCCTGCGCTTCGCAAAGTGATTGTGGATGGCTTCCGCGCCTTGCAACAGGCTACGTTTGCGTCACCGAAGCGTAAGTCGATTGCTGCCTATGAAGCGTTCAAAAAGGCGGGCGGGAAACTTTACGTGCCAACACCTGAAGAAAAAGCCAAATTCCAGGATGCCGCCGCGCCGGTGTATATCTGGTTTCAGGAAAACGTAGAAGGCGGTAAAAAATGGTATGAACTGTTGAAGTCTGAGTCTGAAAAAGCGCAACAACAGATTGCGGCAGCAGACAAAGCAGACCTCTCATGACCCAGTGATCCTGCGAGGAAGAATCAGCCTTCCGGGGCTGGTTTTTCTGCCGGGTTTTCGCTTTCATCCTCATCAGGTTTTTTCTTCTCAACCCACACCGCTGACTGCGCCTGTTTAAGCGCCATTTGCAGGGTTTCTGCAGGAAAATGCTCTTGCATACTGGGGCTGTTGTAAAGGTATGAGTCTTTTCGGATGCCGATTGAATCTTTTCTTATATCCCACACTTTCTTCTGCGCCTGCTCGGCGAGTTTGACCGTTTCTTCATAACCAATATGCACAAGGACGGCGGTGATCACTGGAATACCCATAATGTCTTCGCAGTAAAGGGAGAGGTGTCCAACACGGGCGTTAGGGTTTTCTCCGTGCTGGCTGATGGTTTGAGCAGCGACATTCATGCTGTTGTAAATCGCCGCCATCTTTTTGTTCACATCATGGTTATCGTTGACGCCAAACATATCGTTGGAGGTTTGTTCAATGAAGTCTTTCGTCCTGCGTGCCTTGTAGTGAGATGACTCCTGGCCAAGGTGAACAAACAGCGGGTGGTTGGCGAGTATACGTTCCAGCGCGAACTGGTTGTAGATAGAGCAGGGGCGGCCGGTTTCCGGGTCAATAGTGGCAGCGATGGCTTTGGTGATCATACAAAGCGTCGTGATTGCCTCCATAAAAATACGCTGCACCGGTTCGGGGAGTTTTTCGGTCGGATGGCGGTGGCTGGCGATAACAATGTTGCCGGTTTCATTCAGGATCACGTAGTGGGGCGGAGAAACCATATCTTCCTGTTTGGCGGGTTTCTCGGGTTCGTTTTTGGGCTTTCTACGCTTGATGATGAAGTAAGCGATCAGCAATGCGACGACCACACCTGTCAGTAAGCCGACAAGCAAAGGTTGCGTTGCGACAAGGGATTGAACCGTCAGTGTGGCTTCTTCCATCTCAGGCTCCCGGGGAACACCCCATCCCATTTTTATTGGGATGGGGCTGGGTTTTAACTCTCTTTCGCAGCAACGGTAAACGAGCCAGGAGAGGCTGCAACAACCAGTTTTTTGCCGTTTTTGTCGGTGACAACCAGATTAATGGCAGACTCATCATCCATGGTACCCGTGACGGTGAATGCCACTTGATCGCCAGTGAAGTTGGCGTTGGTAAAGGTTGATGTGGTTGCGCCGGACGCCCACTCCAGGGAAACCTTGTCGACCGGCATGAACTGACCTTGCAGTGCGTAAGCCCTGCCAGCCACCAAGGCGGAGCCAGATTCCACGGCCTCGTAGCCTTTGCCGCGGTCTGCGACGGTGAAGATAGCGGGTGTTCTCAACAGCAGGCCGCTCAACCAGTTGATCATTTCCAGATATTTGGGATCCGCATTGATGGAGTCCAGATCCCCGGCATATTCATGGATAAAGGTTGGCGTAACGAACATGTAAGTGTCTTTGTGCATGTTCAGGGTGATGCTGGATGAATGGCCTTTAATACAGGGGCCTGCTTTGAAGGCGACTTCGTTCTTCGCCATGTCGGCATAGACCACGATGGCACTGATAGAGGGCATGCCAAGCAGGTATTCGCAAACAAAGACAATGTTGGCGACCTTGCTGTTGGTTTTGTCCTTGCTGGCGGAGATGTTGAGCCCTTCCTTCCCGATAGATGAGATCATGGCAGAGGCAAACGCCAGTTGACCGGTACCTGTGGCAAGGCCGAGTAAAGATTCAATCAACTCTTTACTGAAGGTTGCGCCGCCACTTTTACTGGTATGGGTGACATCCTCTTCGGTGACGTGCACGAAAAGGCCAGAGCCTTTGATGATGCTTTCCAGCGCCGCATAGTTGTAAAGGGAGTAGGGTTTACCGGTGGCCGGGTTTTTTGTCGAACTCATCGCCCGCGACATACCTGCAAAGAAAACAGAGACTTCGGCGAATATTCGCTGCACCTTATCTGACATATCCGAGCTTGAATCAATGGTACTGGACATCATGATGTTGCCAGTCTGATTGAAGATAAAATATTTGGTTGCTTCAAGGTTGTGTGAGTTTTTTGGTGGCGGATTAATCTCGGTGGGTTTTATTTCTGTTGAGTCTGCCATTTTGATACCCTCGTGAAGATTTGCTGGCTGGTATTGCGCTCGTTATTGGTGGAAAATTGATAGTCTGAATTTAATTTCTACGCTGAGATCGCGGTCGACAGTATTTGTTTTTGTGTCTGACATTGTTTTCGTAAAAATATACAGGCATATGCAATTCCATTAATTGTTGTTTTATACCCAATCAAACTTAAGATGCAGGATGCAGCGAGCACCTCCAGCTCGTTTGGGTATGCAAGCTATTGTCATTGCGAAGTGAAACGTCTTAACGTCAGCCTGAACCACGTTTTAATGGCGAAAGTAAATGCAATTTCTGGACATTAAAAGCAGGCTACGAAAAGCGTAGTCAGCAACTTTTTGTTTCGTCATTAGCGTTTTTTGTGAAATTCAAATGTGTGCACTTTATGAATCACGTCCTATTAGTGATAAAAGATGTGAGCCTGATTTAATAATCAGATTTAACTTTTAAACGTAAAATGAATTCGCGGTTTCATGGGTATTGGCAAAAAATAAAGGAAGGGTTTATTTCGCTTTTTCGGACCTTTGTGTCTGCATTTCTTAAGTTTATTTGTTCTTCGTTGCGAAAATTCCCCCGAGAACAAAGGGCGCTCATGGCACCGTTGTGAGAGATACGGGAGAAGGGGAGACCGGCGGTACTTTGGGGTGTTTGGCGTGTTAAAAACGGGAGTTTTTAAACGTGGACAGCCATTGTTTGAGTTTGACTATCAACAGCGAGACAACCTGTTAAGTCATTCCATGCATAAAGTGATGAGTGGTTCAGTGGTGAATCTGTCTTTAGAGGAGAACCAACATCATGCAGGGAAATGAATATCTGAATAACCATCTTCGCCAATCGTTGGCGTTGTTAAAGCAGGCGCACGCTGGGCAGCCACCCTCCAATTCGCTTTTTGCAGCGATAAGGGCGGACATTGCGAAACGTGTTGAAATGGACGAAGGCTATAAGGCGCGTTTGAACCGCAGGCTGGATGTTCTTTCGCAAACCACCGCCAATATCTTGGTGATTGGAGCGGAAGGCGCTGGTAAGTCGGCCACGCTCAATGCCCTTTTCGGCAATAGCCAGACACAGGAGAGCACACCGGTGGAGGGGACGATCATCCGCCAGACCCTGAACAACCTGACCGTATTTCAAGCGCCGCTGCCAGGCTATGGGCAAAATGCCGATGCGGCGCAAATTGAACTTGCTGCGCTGCTAGGAGAAACGGATCAAAGCGGTGAGCCTTTGATTGATCTGGTGATGGTGGTGTTGGACGCGTCAAACAGTAATCTGGATGATGCTTACCTCGATATTTGCCATACCGTCTTGCCGATGATGGGGGAGAAGCTGCAGCAACGTTTGATGGTGCTGTTCAGCAAAGCTGACAAAGTGGCCTCTTCGATCCGTGGCTCGCGCGTCGATGAAATGATGCCGTTGGATGCAGAAATCTGGCTGGATTGCACAGCGGCCACATTGCGCTATCGGCTGATCCACAACACGGGTGTCTACACCAAACCCTTGGCCTTCAGCGCGCTGGGGCATGAGTCGCCAACCGGAAGACCGTATAACCTGCTTAAATTACTGGCACGCATGATGGCGGCGATGCCGGAAGAAAAAAGGCTGTTGTTACTCAACCAGCCACTCAGTCAGGGCGATAATGTCTGGCGTGATCATGACGACAGGCTGCTTTACCTGCAAAGCGTTGAGAACCTCTGTTTCGATACCCTTCACATTGGCGCTTATGACGGTGATCGTTTTGGTGGGCAGTTGGGTGCTTTCCTTGGCCGCCATGGCCGGGCACTGGGGGATATTCTCAGTGACCGGATACGGTTGCAGCTCGGCATTACTGTCTGATAATCCTCCCCGAATGGCCTGTTCTCACAGGCCATTTTCGTCAACGCCTACCACGTTTGGTTTCCGTACAACATCCTCTAAGTAAACAAAATGTTAATCGCGCTCAAGAGTGAGACATTGCTGAGACGAGCCATTGCGTAAAGTTCAGGGAACGAAGTGGATTAAGACACGTGGATTAAGACGTACCAACTGAGGGATATTCCATGCAAAGCAGCTCGTTTTCCAAACAAATGGCTTATGACATCAGCCATTCTTCGCTGATTGATGAATTCAAGAAAGCCACCCTGCAGCTACGTCTGCATCAACTTGACGACAAACCCCTGAACATTCTGTTTGCGGGTCCACAAGGTGTAGGTAAAACCTCGACCATTAAAGCGTTGTTTGGTGAGGCGCTAGTGCCTGCAGTCACCTCAGAATCAGAAATCCAGCGCTATGAAGCGGGCAACCTGACGGTGTGGGATTATCCCGGCCACAATGGTAATGCTGAACATGATAGACAGCTGGATATGCAGATTGGTGCGACACTCAGCGAACAGGATGCAGAAGGCAACCCGCTGGTGGATATGGTGGTGGTAGTGATGGATGCCGCCCAGCAAAACCTGAATGAAGGCTACCGCCTGATCACCGACATTATGATCCCGGAGCTGGGTGAAAATTTCGACAGCCGTCTTGTCGTGGCATTAAACAAAATTGATGTCGCCAGCTATGGCTATGAGTGGGACTACATTGCTGGCCGTCCTTCTCCGGAAGTGGAGGTGTGGCCGGAAAGTACGGCATCTTTGCTGCGTCACTGTATTCTGGACGAATCAGGGCTTGAGATTGCTCCAGTTTGCTTCGCAGCGGGATTTACCCGCACCAACGAGCTTTCACCGCGTCCGTTTAACTTACTCAAGCTGTTTGGCGCAATGTTGGGTAAATTGCCGGCTGAGAAACAGCTGACCTTGATCAACAGCCCACTGAATTCACATTCACTGGCGTGGTTCGATTCTGACGACCGCCGTAATTACCTGGTGGAAGTGGAGAACGTGCTGTTTGATACCCTGTACGAAGGCTCGCGAAGCGGTGCCCGATTCGGTGGTTTGCTGGGGGCGTACCTTGGCAAGCAGGGCAGGGAGATTGGTTACCTGCTGCGCCGTAACCTGCGCAACAAAATGAACCTGCTGTAAGCCAATTGCAGGGTGAGTAAAAAGGAAGCTTTCACGCTTCCTTTTTTCATGCTCCGGTTATTTGCGCCAGTTAAATTCCGGCACCCGCTCATCGGCGATATAAAAAAGTAAATCGTCCGGCAGGATTTGCTGTGAGAGGGTGGGATTCAACCTGACATGGGAATCTCGACCGCGACGAAAACCAATCAGGGTGGCTTCATGGTCTTGCTTCATCCAAAGGAACAGGTCACCCACTGTAGTTGGGCGGGCATCGCTGGGGTAATTGACGGCGTATTGAGTCATTCCCTTCTGTGAATTGAGCAGCTCGTGGTGAAGCTCGGAAGAGCCAGGGTCGACAGCGGATTTGGCCAGCATTTCGACGGAAACGGAAGGAATACATTCGGCGTTCGGGCAGTGAGTTTTCAGCAGATCGCTCAGTACCTCCTCCTGGAAATAAGCGAGGATATGGGCGCTGGGGTTTTTGCTGGCACAGAACAGCGCGGCAGCAAACGTAATGTCATCTTCCGGGTTGTCGATAATAATGCAGCTGGCATCCGCCACACCGGCACGGTTCATGGCCGTTTCTTCGGTGAAGCTGGTGGTGCGGACAAAATCAATCTGCTTAGGCATAGGGTTTTCAATATCCACCCGCACACACAGCACAATCGGGCGTTTGTCCTTCTCTTCATGGAGCAGCATGTCGATAAGGTGAAGGGTACGTTTTTCATTCCAACCCAGAATCAAAATATGTCCGGACACGTCAATGCTCCTTTTTCCAAGTAATCCTTTGCGCCAAAAATCGATGGTGACAGCCGCCACCCGGCTGATACAAACGGCAAACAGGGTAAGTCCAACCGGGATAACAAACAGCGAAACTATCCATTTCCCGGCATCTGTGGAGGGCGATAAGTCGCCATAACCCACAGTTGAGGCGGTGACTATCAGATAATAAAAGAAATCATGCAGTGAAGAAGTGAGCGCCTGCTCCCCTGCAAGGCGAAGCAAAATCCAACTCGCCAGCGCATAACCGGCAAAGCCAATTGCAACATGTTTGCCGCTGAGATTTTGAAACTGAGACGTGACCCATCGCCGGATCAGGCTCCATTTTGTCATCGACGTTATATCCTTCCCGTCTTTTTGTTTGCGCCCAATGATAGCAGCCTGACCAAGTGGGTTTTTTATCAATTGTGATCTGTGTGAAAAATCTCCCATATTGTGGTTCTTGTTAATGCTCGTTAAAGTCAGTAATCAGTCTGTGAGTAAAAGGAGCGGACAATGAGTGACAACAAGTACCTGGATGAGTTTTCAGAAGAAGGCTTTTGGAGCAAAGCGCGGAATTTCGCGCAAAAGGCCGGTTACGATGTGCTGGAAAATGCCATTAAGCTTTACTACTCCGCCACCGATGACGACACACCAAAGTGGGCGAAAACCACCATCTTTGCATCTCTGGGCTATTTTATCGCGCCGATTGATGCCATTCCGGACTTGGTGCCGGCAGTCGGTTTTTCTGATGATTTAGGCGCGTTGGCGGCCGCCGCAGCGGCTGTTGCCATGCATGTGAAAGCCGAGCATGGCGAAAAGGCAGCAGAAAAACTTGGGCAGTGGTTTAACAAAACCAGCGAGTAAGCGAAGGACAAGGAATGAAGGGAAGCAGAGTCAACCTGACCAATGCGTTTGAAAAAGTAACGTTTCTGGAAAACCGTACACCGCAGCACTCGTTGACCGGTGAAGGGGAAGAGGCGTTCGACGCACTGGCAGACTACCGTGACGGTGGCGTTTTCATTGCCTATTACGCGGGCAAAAGCGAATGGGAGCGTCACCCGGGCGATGAACTTGTTCATGTGCTGGAAGGGGAAACGACCATCTACCTGCTCAACGACAGCGAAGAAACGCCAGTTTCTCTATCGGCGGGCGAATTGATCGTGGTGCCTAAAGGAATCTGGCACCGCTTTGATACGCCAAACGGTGTGAAAGTGATGACAGTTACCCCGCAACCTACTGAGCACAGTATTGATAAACCCCACGTCTAAACAAGGAGCGATATGTCAAAAGATTCGAAGGAACGATTTTCAGACCGGGTAGCGGACTATGTGAAATACCGCCCGGATTACCCACAGGCGGCCGTGGATCTTATCTATGACGCCTGTGATTCCTCTACGCCTTTGGTTGCAGACATCGGCTGTGGTACCGGCATTTTCGCCCATCAGTTATTGGCAAAGGGATGTCGCGTGACCGGCATAGAGCCTAACGAAAATATGCGTGCAGCATCGGTTGCATGGCTTGGCGGAAATGGTGACTTTTCGGCGCAAGCAGGCTCAGCAGAAGCAACCGGGCTTGGGGACAACAGCGTCGATATCATCACCGCAGCGCAGGCATTCCACTGGTTCAACAACGACAGTGCTAAAGCGGAGTTCCGGCGCGTGCTTAAACCGGGTGGATTTGTCGCCCTGGTGTGGAACTCGCGCGATTTGAACGACCCTTTCCAACGCGAATACGAAGCTCTGCTTAATGAGTTGGCTACCGATTACAGCCAAATCAGCCATATGAACCTGGATTTTGAAGACATCGCCGGGTTTTTCGATGGCAAGGTCAAACAACAGACGTTTGAACACCAGCAGCGGTTTGACTTCGATGGCCTTTTGGGGCGACTGCATTCCTCGTCATATTGCCCTGACCGGGATACGCCGGAGTACGCCAAACTGGTGAGTGCGATGGAAATGCTTTTTGAGCGCTATCAGGAAAAGAGTTTCCTGACTTTCCGCTATATCACTGACGTCTATCTGGGTCACTGACGTCTATCTTGGTCATTTGCTTTGAATTATGGAATGCCGTGTTAGAATCCGTGCCCTGCAATTTCCGGACACTGCCAACGGTAGATCATTATGGCTAAACCAAACAAAACCCCAACAGCTCCGAAGAAAGGGCTTCACCCACGTAACCCTCACCGGGCACGTTATGATTTTCCTTCCCTGATCAAAGCGACGCCGGAGCTGGAATCCTTCGTAAAGAAAAACCCGTTTGGTGATTTGTCAGTCGATTTTGCCAACCCGGAGGCGGTGAAGACCCTCAACAAAGCGCTGTTAAAACATTTTTATCAGGTTGGCTTTTGGGACATCCCACCAGGTTACCTCTGCCCGCCGATTCCGGGGCGCGCGGATTATCTCCACTACATTGCCGACTTGTTGGCAGAGACCTTTGGTGAGATCCCGAAAGGAAAGGCAGTAAAGGGTCTGGACATCGGCACCGGTGCGAACTGCGTTTATCCAATGATTGGTCACCGCGTTTATGGCTGGCAGTTTGTCGGTGCAGATATCGACCCTGTGTCGGTAAAAAGCGCCAAGCTGCTGGTGGATGCTAACCCCTCACTGAAAGGGGGCGTCCAGTGCAGGCTGCAGAAAAATCCTGATCATATTTTCACTGACATCATTAACGCCAACGAGCGTTTTACTTTCACCATGTGTAACCCGCCGTTCCATGCCTCCATGGCTGAGGCTACCAAAGGCTCGGAACGCAAAGTGCGTAACCTGGCGGCCAATGCCCGCAAAAAAGGCACACAACGCTTTGATGTCCAAACCGTGGCGAAACAGGGTAAACCAAGCCTGAACTTTGGCGGGCAGAATGCGGAGCTTTGGTGCCCTGGCGGCGAAGCAGCGTTTATCCGTCGCATGATCGAGCAAAGCGCAGAATGTAAAACCCAGTGCCTTTGGTTCACCACTATGGTGTCGAAAAAAGAGAACCTGGACGCCATCTATAAACAGCTCAAAGCGATGAACGTTGACGCAGTGCGAACCATTGAAATGGCGCAGGGACAGAAGGTCACGCGGGTGGTGTGTTGGACGTTCCTTGACCAGGCAAAACGTGAAGCGTGGTTGTCAGGTGGTTCAGAATCTTAACTTGTGAGATTGCTAACGCTGGCGACGAATAAAATATGTTGTATTTTGCCGTTCGTTGGCAGTAAATTCTGTCTGATCTCAGACATGAGGAATGTCACTTGAAACGCCTGCTGGAAAATCTGCCTTTTGCTATCGCTATGTGTGCGGCTGCGCTTTGTCTCAGCATGCTCAGCGTCAGCAATTCCGGGGTCAGTGCGCAGGCGTTTAAGAACCTAGATTTTGGTGAAAAAGCCCCAAGGGCAGTGACGGTATCCCCCTTGCTCCGCAACGCGGCCCAACGTCCGTTTTTTTCATCGGTACCACTGCGGAATGATGCGACGCCCTGGCTTTATTTGCCTGAAAATGGGCTGCGCATTTTCTTCAGCGCGGTTGCCACTCTAGCGGCTTGGTCCTATTTCGATCTCCAACGACGCAGAAGTGCCGATCAGGACCCTTCTAATTTCCAGTTCCGCTATATACACACGCGCTAGTTAGCGGCTTCTCCTTCGCCTTTTTATTTTATTTTTCCAAAACATGTTGGAGATATCATGTTTGAAGCTATTCAAGAAGTGCTGATCGCCCTTTGGCATCAGGATTTCGATACCTTACTGGCACCGGGCAGTGCAGTGCTGATTTATATTATCGTCGCCGTTTTAATCGGTATGGAAAGCGGCTTTTTGCCCGCGGCACCTTTGCCTTGTGACAGTGTGGTTGTGCTGGTAGGTACCTTGGCGGCAGTGGGCGTTTTGACCCCGGCTATCGCGTTCCCGTTGCTGATCATCGCGGCATCGGTGGGTAGCTGGTTGGCCTTTTTGCAGGGACGCTGGCTGAACAAACTGCCGCTGGTGCAGTCCTGGCTTGATAAAGTGCCTGAAAAGAACATGAAAACCGTGGATGCACTGTTGCGTCAACATGGCTTGGTGGCGCTGTTTGCGGCGCGTTTTATCCCGGGTGTGCGCTCAATTGTGCCGATGATGATGGGTATGCGTGTGAAAGATGCACCACGATTCCACTATTTTTGTTGGCTCAGCGCTACGTTGTGGGTGTGTCTGCTTTCGGGCGTCGGCTTCCTTTTGCCATCACTGCCGGATACCCTTAGCCGTGCAGTGACCATGGGGTTGATGGCAGCGCCTGTCATCACGCTGTGTGCTGCGATCATGACCGCGTTGACTTGGCGTATTCGCAAATTGCTGCGTGGGAATAAACCGCCAACATCAAAAGCTTGATTTTATTAGGGAAAACGCACCGGGCGCAGGCTCGGTGCGTTTTTGTGTTTTTCAGATAGTTAAAACAAGGCAATGAACAAATTTCATCTTAGATTCGATATTCCGCTGCTGATAGCGATCATCTCGCTGATCACCCTTGGCTCAATGAGCGTCTGGAGCGCCAGCGGATACAGCATGCCAATCCTCGAACGCCACGTGGCGCGAGCGGGGATTGCCATGTTCGCCCTTTTGTTGTTTTCGCTGATCCCGGCAAAACGCTACCGACAGTTTGCGCCGCACCTGTTCGTCATCACCATCATCCTGCTCCTAGGGGTAATCGCCGCCGGTGAAACAGTGAATGGCGCCAAACGCTGGCTGGCATTGGGGCCTATCCGTTTCCAGCCTTCCGAGCTGGTTAAAGTTGCCGTGCCAATGATGGCTGCATGGCTTATCGTGCGTGACCCGGGTAGACCGGGACTACATAAGATTTTCCTTTGTGCGGCAGTGACGGCGGTTCCAGCCAGTTTGATTGTTATTCAGCCAGACCTTGATGGTGCTATTTTCACCGTCATCTATACCTTGTTTGTGCTGTTTCTGGCAGGGATGAGTTGGCGCATCATTGGCTCTGTACTCGCACTGGTGGCGGCCGTTGTGCCAGTCATGTGGTTCTTCTTTATGGAGGAGTACCAGAAAATGCGCGTTACCCAATTCCTGAATCCGGAATCTGATCCATTGGGTTCGGGGTATCAAATTATCCAGTCACTGATTGCGATTGGCTCTGGTGGTGTGCGCGGTAAAGGCTTTATGAGTGCGACGCAAGGCCAGCTTGGGTTTATCCCGGAAAGCCATACTGACTTTATCTTCTCGACGTTTGCAGAAGAGTGGGGCTTTATCGGCAGTGCGGTGATGATTGTGCTGTACCTGTTTATCTCCGGGCGTGCGCTTTGGCTGGCAGCGAACACAAATTCACCATTCTCACGCTTGGTCAGTGGCGCGTTGGCAATGAGTTTTTTCCTGTATGCATTTATCAACCTTGGTATGGTAAGCGGCCTGCTGCCGGTGATGGGTAGTCCATTGCCTTTCATCAGCTATGGCGGTACGGCCATGATCACACAGGGAGCCTGCTTCGGCATCATCATGGCGCTCTGCTGCGGTAAACAGCCCATTGAGGCGACTTGGAGCAACCGGACGTTCGCCCGGAGTGCTTAATCAATAAAGAACCGGCTCACTACGAGCCGGTTTTTTGTTATGTGAACTTCCAAAATTGCCAAAACCTTGTTTTTGACCAAAGACTCAATAGTTTGTAGGCGATATTTTGTCCAACCCTTAAGTGTTTCTTAAGTTAGGTCAGATAACTTGCTTTACGGTGCATTATAGAATGTCGCCGCACCAGAATTTGGATACTCAAGTTGGGTTTGTATTGGGAAATGAAAAGTCTGTTTCCTGCTTCACCCCTAACTCCTGCGTTTACCTGTAACTGAGAGAACTATGAAAATAAAGCCAATTCCAATGTGGCTGGCAACAATGATCTTGGCAGCCTATTTTGCGCTGTTTATGAATTTGCCCATCTACGACCGTTTGGTTGAGATCTTCCACGGGCTAGAGCATGTCGACCCTGTCTTTGTCGCGACCATTCCGTTTTTCTTTTTCTTTTCGTTAAATGTGATTTTTAACGTTTTTGCATGGCCGTATCTATTCCGGCCTTTTTTTGCACTTTTGGTGTTGGTGTCATCAGCAGTCACCTATGCGGGCTTTTTCTATGGCACGATTTTCGACCAGGATATGCTGGTCAATATTGTTGAAACCAACACGTCTGAAGCAACCTCTTACATCAGCTTTGCATCAATAGGCTGGATAACTGCGTTTGGCATACTGCCGGCACTGGCGATCCTGTTTGTGCCTATCAGCAAAAAAGGCGTTTTGCATTTATTCGGTACCAAACTGCTGTCTGTGGTGATTTCTTTGGTGGCAATTGGCGCTATCGCAGCGGGTTACTACCAGGATTATGCGTCTATTGGCCGCAATAACAGCTACCTGAAGCGGGTGATTATCCCTACCCACTTTGTCTATAGCGGTTACCAGTTGGTGAAAGATCGCTATTTCTCCGAACCCATTCCCTACAAACAAATTGGCCTGGATGCGGTGCAGGAACCCAAGGCAAACCCAGATAAACCTGACCTGCTGGTTTTCGTGCTCGGTGAAACGGCGAGGGCGCAGAACTTCGAATATACCGGTTACCCAAGAGAGACCAACGCCTTTACCAAGCAGGAAGAGGATGTGGTGTTCTTCAAGGATGTGTCGTCCTGCGGCACTGCGACGGCGGTTTCCGTGCCTTGCATGTTCTCCAACATGACCCGCGACAACTTTGACCGGGAGCAGGCTGACAACCAGGATGACGTGGTGGATATCCTGTCCCGTGCGGGAATTGACGTTTACTGGAAAGAAAACGACGGCGGGGATAAGGGCGTGGCGAAGCATATTCACCGTACCGAAGTGAACAATCAGCGCGTGGATGATCTCTGCAACGGCTCTACCTGTTTTGATATGGCTTTGCTGGAAGGGATGGACGGGGAAATTGCTGACATGAAAGGGGATCGTGTGATCGCGCTTCATATCATTGGCAGTCACGGGCCGACTTACTTCCAGCGCTATCCAAAAGACATGGCCTATTTCCAGCCGGATTGTCCGCGAGCTGACATCGAAAACTGTTCGGTGGAGGAGATCGTCAATACCTATGACAACACCATCCGTTACACAGACTATGTATTGTCACAGCTCATCAAGAAACTGAAAGCGCTGGAAGGGCAATACAATACGGCGCTGTTCTTTATCTCAGACCACGGAGAATCTCTGGGTGAGAATGGGCTTTTCCTGCACGGTATGCCATACGCACTGGCCCCTGAAACCCAGACCAGGGTGCCGATGCTGTTCTGGTCATCGCCCGGGTTTGATGAGGACAAAGGCTTGGACAAGCAGTGCCTCCAGAGCAATACGGGCAAGCCTTACAGCCAGGACAACCTGTTCCATTCGTTGCTTGGACTGATGGATGTGAAGACCAATGCCTATGACGGCAAGATGGACATTTTTTCACCATGCCGACAGTAAATTGACAATTCCTTAAGTAATCCTTAAGTCAGCGGGCGTAGTGTGAAAGGGCATTCACCATGGAGGAAATACAATGTCACTTTCAACACTATCCCGCTCTCTGCTTGCTGTTGCTGCCCTTGGCACCGCTTTTTCGGCAATGGCTGACCCTACCTGTACCAAAGAACCGGAATCCAACTGGATGAGCATGGACGACGCCAAAGCGCAGGTCGAAGCCATGGGCTATAAAATCAAAGTGTTTAAGAAAACCGACACGGGCTGTTATGAGCTTTATGGCCACACCAGCGATGGCAAACGGGCTGAAATCTATTTTGACCCGACAAATATGAAAAAGGTGAAAGAGGAAATAGATGACTGAACCGACGCGCTGGGACATCGTCGTCAGGCTGACGCACTGGACTATCGCCTTTTTGTTTCTCGCCAATTTCTTTGTGGTTGAAGAAGGAAGCGATATTCATGAATGGGCGGGTTATGCGTTGCTTGTTGCCTTGGGAATTCGCCTGCTTTGGGGGATGGTGGTTGATTCTCCCGCTGCTTTGCGACAGTTTCTGCCGTCTGTATCCAAGGCACTGGCGCATCTGCGTGAGGTTTTCCAGACCCATAAAGATGATCACCTTGGCCATAACCCCGCAGGTGCCATGATGGTGTGGGCACTGTGGACGTTACTTATTCTCACCAGCGTCTCCGGTATCTTGATGGAAACCGACCGCTTCTGGGGCGAAGAGTGGCTGGAAGAGGTGCACGAAGTGCTGGCGAACATGACACTGGCTGCAGTGATCGTCCATGTCTCGGCCGTTGTCATTATGTCCCGCCTGACGGGTCGCAATTATCTTTCCGGAATGACTTGGCTGACGCGAAGTAAGGATTAGGAAGAGATTCCTAAAACAACAAAGAAAAAGGCAGGGACGTCCCTAATGCCGATCAGTTAAGAGATAAATGATCGGTTGAACGATCCAACAGATGGCTTATAAAGGCTCTAAGTCCCCATACTTAGAGCCTTTTATTTTGCAATTGACCACAGCCCTTACCCTCGCGA